>NZ_FNUD01000002.1:1741975-2046800 GCF_900106095.1 Pseudomonas deceptionensis
AAAAGCGAAGCCTTATGGCTTCGCTTTTTTTATGCCCGCGATTCTGTAGATACGCTGTTTTAGGTTAAGCCCTATTGTGGGAGCGAGCCTGCTCGCGAACGACCTTCGCGAGCAGGCTCGCTCCCACAATTGTCGTTTTCCAAGGCCCTGCGGCCCTTATCGCAGCCTGTGGCAGCGGCTACAAAGTTATAGGAAGTTTCTCTCGCTGTTTTAAGATGCTTGCTTTGGTATTGAGGTGTATCTCTTAAATTTGTGTGCAGAACACTCGTAAATACATTCATTGGTCTTATCAAGAGAGGGTGTTTTGTAAGTGTTTACAATGAGAGGAGTTCAGCTTAATGCCTAATGAAGTTAATAAATACTTGGGGCCTCACAGAATAATCGGTCCCGGTTCATACGAATTGGCACCCTATCCCATTGTGGGGAAATGGGAATCTGAAATTAAGTTTGGTGGTGGGTACAACACATGGGGGTTGAACGAAGGGGCGCGTAGAGGAGAGGGAGGGCCGAGCAATATCCGTGAAGTTGCAAAGCCCAATGTTGTTGCGGAATTCATGAATGAACAAATCCACAATCAGGCGGCCATTGATCACGACTATGGTGCGCGATTCAATAGTCTCTTGGCTGATATTGCTCGGGAGCTGCAAGAAAAAAAGTTGCTGGCCAGCGGCGCTCAGGCTCTGGGGGCTGCGGAGTCAGCGGTAACAGATCAACACGTTACCTTGGAACTTATTGAGTCCAAGCGGCAACAGTACATAGCCCTTGCGCCTGAGATATATGGGCTTTATGGCCAAAGTCCCTATTTTTTGATGACATTGCTGTCGAGCAATAAAATAAACGATTTTTTTAACAGTCATAACGGCAACAACCCTCGTGAAGTGCTTATGGCGCTGTTCGCCCAGTTTGATCATGTTTATCAGTCGGCTATGGAGCTCAAAGCGCTTTCGCTTTCCACCACTTTTCTTTCGGGCAAGCTTGCTGATTTGGCGCTGCAAGTAGAGCACGTGCAGGGTACTGCCAATGACGCAGTTGTTTATCAGCGAATGGACATCATCACTCGGGAACAGGATATTCATGCTCAGCAACTGCCGGAGTTTCTCCATATAGAGTTTGCCACTGCTGCAGGCTCTGTGAAGGGTATGACTGCTTCTGAAGCGTTGAACCATTTCACGCAGACGCTAGAGGGCATGGCTGCGTCTAAAATCGCCGAAATCAATCCTGTTTATGCGCCCCCGCCACTCAGCAGGGGCGGAATCACATTTCACTATCCAGCAGAGAACCCGAAAATCAAGGCCCCCTTGAGCAAGCCCGAGTTGGAGGCGCTCAACGAGTTGGTGTCCTTGCAAACCCATACTCAGTTGGGGGTTAAGTGGCTGAGTTATCACGATGCTTTACTGAAGACGGAGTCAGCCAGGTATCTCACGTTAACCGGGAATGTTTTTGGCAGTTTGGCGGAGCGGGCAAAGCAGGCTGAACACACTATCCGTATAGCCAATACGTTTCGTGCCCCAGGTGCCTCGTCAGCGACAAGCCCCCTGTTTATGACTTCAGCGGGAACCGTCGCGGTTATTGATGCAGCGGCAGTTACCCTGCAAGCGGCTATCCGCTCTGCAGTTGCTGCGTTGGGAAGCTTGGCGGCGGGTACGGCTTCGGGGCTTTTGGTCGGTGTGTCTGCTTTGGTGTATTCGCCCAAGCTGGCTAATGGGGAGCTGCCTGAGCGTTATGCTTTTAGCATGCCGTTGTCGGACCTGGCTCCTGCGCTCGGTCAGGATTTATCGGCTGTCGCTGCCGCCAGTGGCACTGTTGATCTGCCTGTGCGTATCAGTTCAAAAACAGCTGCTGATGGGCAATCAGAAGTTTTCGTCGCTAAAACCGATGGCGTCACTGTTCCGTCGAAAGTCAGGGTGGTGGTTGCCACGTTTAGCCCTGAGCAGAACGTATATAGCGTCACGACTGATGACGTGCCAGCGAGAACTTTGACATGGACACCTATCGTCCATCCGGGGAACAGCTCAACCACCTCCCCCGCTGAGCAACCTGCGCCAACGGTCTACACTGGCGCCACGGTAACGCCGGTTGTGGGCAGGATTGACGCTTTTCCGGGGCTTGCTGAAGCCGGCTTTGATGACTTCATCACGGTATTCCCGGCGGGCTCCGGTCTACCGCCACTGTATGTGATGTTCCGAGATCCCCGCGAGGATGCAGGGGTAGCAACGGGGATGGGGCAGCCGGTGACGGGTATCTGGCTGGGGGCTGCGGCGCAAGGTGAGGGGGCTCCCGTTCCGTCGCAGATTGCAGACCAGTTACGGGGTAAGGAGTTTAGAAATTTCAGGGCGTTTCGGGAGGCGTTTTGGAGGGCGGTTGCGAATGATCCTGAGTTGGCCAAACAGTTTAAAAGGCAGAATTTATCAGCGATTTTTAATGGTAAATCTCCATTCGTAAGTACATCTGAGCGTGCTGGTGCTGCTGTAAAATTCGAGCTTCATCATAAGGTTTATGTTTCGAGGGGTGGTGCTGTTTATGACCTCGAAAATATTACTGTAGTGACACCGAAGCGCCATAAAGAAATACATCGAGCGGAGGAGTGAACTAATGAAAAAACAAATTTCTGACTACACTGAAAAAGAGTTTTTGGACTATGTTATATCGCTGTGCGATAGCAGTTTGCGCACAGAGGATGAAGACGTGAAAATGGTTTTAGAGTTTGAGCGTTTGACAGAGCATCCTGATGGATCAGATCTGATTTTTTACCCAAGAGATAATAGAGAAGATAGTCCAGAAGGCATTGTAAAAGAAGTTAAAGAATGGCGTGCCGCTAACGGCAAGACCGGATTTAAATCTGCGTAATTGCTCCTTATCAGGCTCAGTCATTCAGTATTCTTGAATGGCTGAGCTTTTTATTGGCTAAGCATCCGGTCAGTACGATGCACCTGATACATCTCAGCTGATTGGTTTTACGACTGCTACGCAGCCGGACGTAGCCTCGCGCTGCTCGTCAACTGCTACAAGGGGGAGAAGCCCCGCCACAAAGTATCGATAAACGCGGCTGCGTAACTCCGAATGGGTATATCGCAACCTGTGTGTTTCTGGAAAAGCTGAAGGGGGCGAACTAGGTTTAAAGGGTGTTTTTCCCACAACAGGATGGAAATCGCCATGAAGCTTTTTCAACGCATTGTGTTGCTGCTCAAGGTGCTGGTGTTGCTGACGGTGAGTGCGTCGGCGGCATGGGCGAGTAATCCGCTGACCAGCCCGGGGGCAGGGTTTTCTGCGACAGGTGTGCCGGGGCCGACGATTGATGCGATCTATAAATCAGATTCGGAACCAGGGGATCAGGGGCAGGGCGGCAGCTCGGGGGATGATGACCAGACTGATGGTGACGGCGGTGCAGATGGCGGTGGCGATAGCGGCGATGGAGGTGATGAGGGCGACGAAGGCGATAGCCAGACGTAGTGTCCTGTAGCCGCTGCCGCAGGCTGCGATCGAGCCCGAAGGGGTCGTGAAGGCCCTTCGGTCCTTATCGCAGCCTGCGGCAGCGGCTACAGGTCAGTGTCAGGCGTTAAACCTGCAGGAACTGCTCCGCGTGATGGCAAGCAACCTGGCGGTTGTCGAGCAGGCGCAAGGCTGGCTCGTCAGTGCTGCACAGCTCGGTCGCATAAGGGCAGCGCTTGTGGAAAGCACAGCCTGAAGGCGGGTTCAGCGGGTTGGGCAGCTCGCCCACGATCTTGATTTTCGGCTTGTTCGGGTCCGGGTGGATGGTCGGGGTGGCCGAGAGCAATGCCTGAGTGTAGGGATGCAGCGGCCGGGTGTAGATCTCTTCCTTGGGGCCCATTTCGACCGGGCGGCCCAGGTACATCACCAATACCGTGTCAGCCACATGCCGCACCACCGCCAGGTTGTGCGAGATGAAAACGTAGGCGGTGTTGAACTCTTGCTGCAAGTCCATGAACAGGTTGAGCACCTGCGCCTGAATCGACACGTCGAGCGCGGAGGTCGGCTCGTCGGCCACCAGCACTTTGGGTTGCAGCATCATGGCCCGTGCCAGGGCGATACGCTGGCGCTGGCCGCCCGAAAACATGTGCGGGTAGCGATGGTAGTGCTCAGGGCGCAAGCCGACCTGTTTCATCATGGCCTGGACTTTTTCGCGGCGTTCGCTGGCGCTCAGCTGGGTGTTGATCAGCAGCGGCTCAGCCAGTTGGTCACCCACTTTTTGCCGTGGGTTGAGCGAGGCGTAAGGGCTCTGGAACACCATCTGCACGTCTTTGCGCAGTTGCTTGCGCTCCGCCTTGTTGGCGCCCGTCACTTCCTGCCCGGCAATTTTCAACGAGCCCGAGGACGGTTCTTCAATCAAGGTCAGGGCACGGGCCAGGGTGGACTTGCCACAACCGGACTCGCCAACCACCGCAAGGGTTTTGCCGGCTTCAAGTTCAAACGACACACCGTTGAGGGCGCGCACCAGTGCGTGGCCTTTGAACAAGCCACGGGACACTTCGTAATGACGGGTTAGGTCACGGGCGGTAAGAACGACAGTCATTACGCCACCTCCTGATTCAAGGGGAAGAAGCAGCGCACCTGGCTATGAGCTTTTTGTTCCAGCTCAGGACGTTGTTGACGGCATTTTTCCTGGACGTACGGGCAGCGTGGCGACAACAGACAGCCTTGCGGGCGGTCGTAACGCCCCGGCACGATGCCGGGCAAGGTGGCCAGGCGTGCAGCGCCCATGCTGTGTTCCGGGATCGCGGCCAGCAATGCTTCGCTGTACGGATGCGCCGGCACATCAAACAGCCCCGGTACATTGCCGACTTCAACAGCCTGGCCGGCGTACATCACGCACACCCGCTGGGCAGTTTCGGCGACCACGGCCAGGTCGTGAGTGATCAGTACCAGGCCCATGTCCTGCTCGCGCTGCAGGTTGAGCAGCAACTCCATGATCTGGGCTTGAATAGTCACGTCCAGCGCGGTGGTCGGCTCGTCAGCGATCAACAATTTGGGCTCGCCGGCAATGGCCATGGCAATCGCCACGCGTTGGCTCATGCCACCCGACAACTGGTGCGGGTAGGCTTCCATGCGGCTGGCAGCCCCCGGAATTTCGACTTTTTCCAGCAGCTCAATGGCCCGTTTGCGCGCTGCCTTGCTGGACATTTTAAGGTGCAGACGCAGCACTTCTTCGATCTGGAAACCCACGGTGTAGCTGGGGTTCAGCGCGGTCATGGGGTCTTGAAAGACCATGGCCATGTCCTTGCCGACGATTTGCCGACGTTGACGGGCGCTGAGTGTCAGCATGTTCTTGCCGTCGAAGTTCAACGCGTCGGCGGTCACGATGCCGGGGTGCTCGATCAGGCCCATCAGCGCCATCATGGTCACGGACTTGCCGGAGCCAGACTCGCCCACGATGGCCAGGACTTCACCTTTATCCACAGACAGGCTCAGGCCGTCGACCACCGGCACCGCCTTGGCG
Organism: Pseudomonas deceptionensis; assembly: GCF_900106095.1. Taxonomy (NCBI): domain Bacteria; kingdom Pseudomonadati; phylum Pseudomonadota; class Gammaproteobacteria; order Pseudomonadales; family Pseudomonadaceae; genus Pseudomonas; species Pseudomonas deceptionensis. The sequence goes on from NZ_FNUD01000002.1 coordinate 1,747,431, forward strand.
TCGCCAAAACGAACGTTGAGATTCTTGATTTCTAACAGTGACATGGGAATCTCCTCAGGCGGCGTTCTTGAGTTTCGGGTCCAGCGCATCGCGCAGACCGTCGCCCATCAGGTTGATTGCCAGCACGCTGAGCAAAATGGTCAGACCGGGCAGGCTCACGACCCACCAGGCACGTTCGATGTAGTCACGGGCCGAGGCGAGCATGGTGCCCCACTCCGGAGTTGGCGGCTGTACGCCCAAACCGAGGAAGCCCAGTGCGGCGGCGTCGAGAATCGCCGAGGAGAAACTGAGGGTGGCCTGAACGATCAACGGCGCCATGCAGTTGGGCAGCACGGTGACGAACATCAGGCGCGGCAAGCTGGCGCCGGCCAGGCGGGCAGCGGTCACGTAGTCGCGGTTGAGCTCGCCCATGACGGCGGCCCGGGTCAGACGCACGTAGGACGGCAAGGACACGATGGCGATGGCGATCACGGTGTTGATCAGGCCAGGGCCGAGGATGGCGACAATCGCCACGGCCAGCAGCAGTGACGGCAGGGCCAGCATGATGTCCATCAAACGCATGATGGTCGGGCCCAGGAGGCGCGGGAAGAACCCGGCAAACAGGCCCAGGATCACGCCCGGAATCAGCGAGATCACCACCGACGACAAACCGATCAGCAGCGACAGGCGCGAGCCTTCAATCAGGCGCGACAGCAGGTCACGGCCCAGTTCGTCGGTGCCGAGCAAAAATTGCCACTGGCCGCCTTCAAGCCAGACCGGCGGGGTCAGCAGAAAGTCGCGGTATTGCTCGCTCGGGTTGTGCGGCGCGACCCAGGGGGCAAAGATGGCGCAGAACACGATCAGGCACATGAACATCAGGCCGGCAACGGCCCCTTTGTTCCTGGAGAAGGCGTGCCAGAACTCTTTGTAAGGTGATGGATAAAGCAGGCTTTGATCCACTTCGGTAGCGTTTGTAGAGGAAGTCATGGTCAGGATCTCAGCGCTGGTGGCGGATGCGTGGGTTGGCAAAGCCGTAGAGGATGTCCACTACGAAGTTGACCAGAATCACCAGGCAGGCGATTAGCAGGATGCCGTTTTGCACCACGGGATAGTCCCGGGCGCCAATGGCTTCGATCAGCCACTTGCCGATACCGGGCCACGAGAAAATGGTTTCGGTCAGGACGGCACCGGCCAGCAGGGTGCCGACTTGCAGGCCGACCACGGTCAGTACCGGGATCAGGGCGTTGCGCAGGCCATGCACGAACACCACGCGCGCAGGCGACAGGCCTTTGGCGCGGGCGGTACGGATGTAGTCTTCGCGCAGCACTTCAAGCATGGACGAGCGGGTCATGCGGGCGATCACGGCCAGCGGGATGGTGCCCAGCACAATGGCGGGCAGGATCATGTGGTGCAACGCGTCCCAGAAAGCCTCGGGCTGGTCGCTGAGCAGGGTGTCGATGAGCATGAAACCGGTTTTTGGCTCAATGTCGTACAAGAGGTCGATCCGCCCGGAAACCGGGGTCCAGCCCAGACCCACCGAGAAGAACATGATCAAAATCAGGCCCCACCAGAAGATTGGCATTGAATAACCCGCCAGGGAGATGCCCATCACCCCGTGGTCAAATAACGAGCCTCGCTTGAGCGCAGCGATGACCCCCGCCAGTAACCCGAAGATGCCGGCGAACAACAGCGCAGCTGAGGCCAGTTCGAGGGTGGCAGGGAACAGCGCGGAAAACTCGGTCCACACGCTTTCACGGGTTCTCAATGACTCGCCCAAATCGCCATGAGCAAGCTTGGTGACGTAGTCAATGTATTGCTCATAGAGCGGTTTGTTCAGGCCCAGACGTTCCATGGCCTGGGCGTGCATTTCGGGATCGACCCGACGCTCACCCATCATGACTTCAACTGGATCGCCCGGGATCATGCGGATCAGGGCAAAGGTCAGCAGGGTGATGCCGAAGAAAGTGGGGATCAACAACCCCACTCGGCGGGCAATAAAACTAAACATCGTGTGGTGTACCTCATCAGCCGGTTAGGCAGGTCCGCCAGTGTTCAGGTGAACCCTGGCGGGTTTTTTATTGTTCTACTTCACCTGGGTCGTGGCGAAGTTGTTGTTGGTCAACGGGCTCAGGGTATATCCCTCGACGTTTTTGCGCATGGCTGTAAAGAGCATAGGATGGGTTACGTTAATCCAGGGTTGATCTTGATTGAAAATGAGCTGCGCCTGTTCATAGAGCGCAGCCCGTTCAGCGGGTTCACTGATATTTCGGGCCTTGGTAATCAGGGCTTCGAAGTTTTTATTGCACCAGCGTGCGTAGTTCTCGCCATTTTTGGCAGCCTCGCAGCTGAGCAGCGGGGTCAGGAAGTTGTCCGGGTCGCCGTTGTCGCCGCCCCATCCGGTAGAGACCAGATCATGCTCGCCACTTTTGGCGCGCTTGAGCATTTCGCCCCATTCCATGACACGAATGTCCAGTTTGATGCCGACCTGTGCAAGGTCCGATTGCAACAACTGTGCCCCCAGCATCGGGTTGGGGTTGGTCGGGCCGCCGCCGTTGCGGGTGAAGAGGGTCAGCACCGTACCTTGCGGTACACCGGCTTCCTTGAGCAGTGCCCGGGCCTTGTCCAGGTCGCGGGGCGGGCTTTGAATGCTTTTGTTGTAGCCAAGCATGGTGGGCGGGTACGGGTTGATCGCGATCAGCGCATTGCCTTCACCGTGCACGGTGTTGAGGTATGTCTGTTTGTCGAAGGCGATGTCGATGGCTTTGCGCACCCGTACATCACTCAGGTATTTGTGACTGGAGTTCATGGCGATATAGCTGGTCATCAGCGCGGCCAGCTCATCGACCTTGAGGTTCGGGTCGGTGCGGATGTTTTTGACATCATCGGGCTTGGGGTACAGCGCGATCTGGCATTCGTTGGCCTTGAGCTTTTGCAGGCGCACGTTGCTGTCGGTGGTGATGGCGAAGATCAGTGCATCGGTGGGCGGCTTGCCACGGAAGTAGTCCGGGTTGGCCTTGAAGCGGACCTGGGCATCTTTGTTGTACCGCACGAAGATAAACGGGCCGGTGCCGATGGGCTTGTTGTTCAGGTCCGCCGTTTTACCGGACTTGAGCAGTTGGTCGGCGTATTCGGCTGAATAGATGGACGTGAATGGCATGGCCACGTCGCGCAGAAAAGGTGCCTCGGCGTGGTTGAGGGTGATTTTCACCGTCAGGTCGTCAACTTTCTCGACGCTTTTGAGCAGGTCTTTGAAGCCCATGCTTTCAAAGTAGGGGTAACCGACCAACGACAGTTTGTGCCACGGGTGATTCGGGTCCAGCTGGCGCTGGAAACTCCAGACGACATCGTCGGCGTTCAGGGTTCGGGTCGGTTTGAAGTAATCGGTGGTGTGGAATTTCACGCCGGGGCGCAGGTAAAAAGTGTACTCAAGACCGTCGGGGCTGATGTCCCATCGTTCGGCCAGGGCGGGTTCAACATTTGTTGTGCCGGGAGCAAAGTCGGCCAGGCGGTTGAGGATGGTTTCAGCCGAAGCATCGGCGGAAACGGCGGTGGTGAATTGGACGATATCGAACCCTTCAGGGCTGGCTTCGGTGCAGACCACCAGATTTTTGGCCGAAATACTGACCGCTGTACTAAGCAGTGCCACAGCTATGGCGGTGCGTAGTGGAAGTCTTTTCATGGCAATCCTCTCCAATCAGTTGAACCAGCGTAACGACCACGGCTGACTCGTCGAATCAGCCGTGGTCTTTGTGTGCAAAGGGTGTGTTTACAGAATGTTGAACGGGATGGTGGTCACCAGACGGAACTCGTTGATGTTGCCGTCTGCCTGGTTTTTGCTGGCGCGGTGGGTGGTGTAGGTTGCGCGGATGGCAGTGGCTTTCAGTGGACCGCTTTGAACGGCATAGGATGTGCCAATGCTGTATTCGGAGTGGTCTTCGCCGTCCATGTTCTTCACGTCGTAGGCGGTGCCTTTGTACTTGGTACCGTCAATGTCCCAGCCGCGAGCGTGGTAGGCGTTGAACTTCAGGCCTGGAATGCCGTATTGCGCCATGTTGATGCTGTAAGCCAGTTGCAGCGACTTCTCGTTCGGGCCGTTGAAGTCCGAGAGCAGGGAGTTGGCCAGGTAGATACCGTTGGTTTCGTGCAGGTAGTCGAAGTACTCGTCGCCGACGATTTGCTGGAACGCCAGGGTCACGGTATGGGCCTGGTGGGTCAGGCCGAATGCCAGGCTGTAGGCATCGTTGTTGATGTTGCCCAGGGCCTTGCTGCCGGTATCGAGGGTTTTGTAGTAGTTGAGATTGGTGTTCAGGCCCAGCACGGCGTTGTCGCCGATGTCGTGTACGGCGCCGAAGTAGTACTGGTTCCAGAAGTCTTCAACGTGAGTCGCGTACAGCGTGGTTTTCAGGTTTTTGAGCGGCTGGTAGTTCAGGCCAGCAACGCTGGCACGGTCAGTTTCGGCGCCGGCTGCGCCGTACTCGCTGCGGAACTTGCTCAGGCTTGCTTCGGTACGCGGGGATACGCGGTCAAAGGAGCCAGCGTCGAAGGACAGGTTGTTGAACTCTTCACTGTGCAAGCCCACCCCTTGAAAGCTGGAAGGCAGTGCACGGTTACCGATCACGTCGATGGTCGGGCTGCTGAAGTTCTGCCGGCCTACCGTCAGCGTGGTGTTGGACATGCGTGCGCTGAGGTTGGCCAGGCCCAGTTTGCTCCACTGGCCGACAGCATCGCCGTCGCTGTGGGTGAGGGTGCGGTTGTTCGGGCCGGCAATGTCTTTGGCGTCACGGTCCAGAGCAACGGCGTTGTAAGCCGCAACCTGGGTGCTGAAGCCGATGGTGCCCTGGGTGAACCCCGACTTGTAATCGAGGATGGTGCCCTGCACCCAGTTGATCCGGCGCGGGGTGGACTCTCGGGTGCCATGGTTGTTGTAGCTGAAGCGATCATCGCGACGCTTGAGTTCGTTGGCGTACCAGTTGCGGGTGGTGCCGCTCAGTGACTGCTCTTCAATGAAACCCTTGGTTTCGCTTTGAGCGCTGGTGGCTTTCAATTCGGTAGGCATGAACTCATCGGCATGTGCCATCGCCGTGAGGCTGCTGATGGACAAGGCTAACAACGCGCTGCTAGTGACTTTCATGGTTGAGGCTCCTTTACTTTCTTTTTTTATTGCCGACCTTTTTGGTTTGGTCCGGCTGTTGTTGAACTATTTGAAGCTTTACAAACGTTTGCCTTAAGCCTGGTAGGTGAAGTTCAGCGGGCCACCTGAAAAGTGGCCTGCTGATGCAGGCTGGGTGTTGTGTATCGTCAACTGTGGGAGCGAGCCTGCTCGCGAATATCCCAACATCGTCTTGATCGGGTTATCGCTAACGGCCTTCGCGAGCTGGCTCGCTCCCACACCGGCACTGGCTTGTGTTTTAGTCTTTGAGGCTGACACCCGAGAAGGCGTTGCGCCCGAAGGGGCTGACCTTGAACCCTTCGACTTTTGCGCTTAACGGCTGGTTGACCGTGGAGTGCGCAATGGGTGTGATCGGCACCTGTTGCTTGAGCAACTGCTGGGCCTGTTTGTAGAGCACTGTGCGTTGGTCACGGTCGGTGACGGTCTTGGCTTTTTTGACCAGCGCGTCGTAGTCCTTGTCGCACCACATGGAGTAGTTATTGCCGCCAATGGCGTCGCAGCTGTACAGCGTGCCGAGCCAGTTGTCCGGGTCACCGTTGTCGCCGGTCCAGCCAATCAGGCTGATGTCATGCTCGCCATTTTTGGTGCGCTTGATGTACTCGCCCCATTCATAGCTGACGATCTTGACCTTGAGCCCGACCTTGCCCCAGTCCGACTGCAGCATTTCGGCCATGAGCTTGGCGTTCGGGTTGTAAGGACGCTGTACGGGCATGGCCCACAGGGTGATTTCGGTGCCTTCCTTGACGCCTGCGGCCTTGAGCAGCTCTTTGGCTTTTTCAGGGTTGTAGGGGGCGTCAACGATGGTTTCGTCGTAGGACCATTGCGTCGGCGGCATGGCATTGACTGCCTTTTGGCCTGCGCCCTGGTACACGGCCTTGAGGATCTCGTCCTTGTTGACGGCCATATCCAGCGCCTGACGCACTTGCAGCTGGTCAAACGGCTTGTGTTGCACGTTGTAGGCGATGTAACCGAGGTTGAAGCCGGGCTTTTCGATGACCTGCAGCTTCGGGTCTGCCTTGAGGGCTGCGACGTCTGCCGGGCGCGGGCTCAGCGAAACCTGGCATTCGTTCTTGCGCAGCTTCTGCATGCGGGCGGAGGCATCGACGTTGATCGAGAAAATCAGGTTATCGAGTTTGACCTGGCTCGGGTCCCAGTAATCCTTGTTGGCGGCATAACGGATGTTCGAGTCTTTTTGATAGCGCTGGAACACGTACGGCCCGGTGCCGACCGGCTTCTGGTTGATGTCGCTTGGCTTGCCGGTCTTGAGCAGTTGATCGGCGTATTCGGCGGACAGGATCGCGGCAAAGCTCATGGCCAGGTTTTGAATAAAGGCGGCGTCTACCGAATTGAGTTTCATGACCACGGTCATCGGGTCGGTTTTTTCGACGCTGGCGATGTTCTTGTCCAGGCTCATCCCGGTGAAGTAGGGGAACTCGGTCGGGTAAGCCTTACGGAACGGGTGTTCGGGGTTAAGCATGCGGTTGAACGTGAAGAGCACGTCATCGGCATTGAAATTACGGGTCGGAGTGAACCACTTGGTGGTGTGAAACTTGACCCCGTCACGCAGGTGGAAGGTGTAGGTCAGGCCGTCCTCGGAAATATCCCAGCGAGTGGCAAGGGCCGGGCCGGCGGCGGTGCCGCCTTTTTCGAATTCGGCGAGGCGGTTGTAGATCGGCTCGGCCGCGTCGTTGTCGGTGGCGGTGGTGTACTGCGCGGTATCAAAACCGGCAGGGCTGCCTTCAGAGCAAAACACCAGGCTGTTGGCGGCGTTTGCGAGCGGGCTGCCGGCAAGTACGCCGGCACTGAGCAAAACAGATAAAACCAGAGGGTTGCGCATGGCGATCCCATTCCTTTTTGTTATTGAGTCCTGAATTCACGCTTTAGCAGCAGCGCGGTCGCTCAGGCGTCAACTTCACAGCAACGGTGCTGTAATCGGCGCAATAGAGCGGCCGTACGTCGACGTTAGAGGGGCGACGAGCAGGAGTAAATGCGTCGGGCCTGACCGAGCTGTAGGAAAAATCTCGACGTCCTATTGCCTCCGCTGTAGTTCGCGGTGGCTTTAAGTTGAAAGATAATTCCGACGCCTTGGCGGGTAAGCGAATGCGGCGTTATAGCCGCATTCGCCGGTCCTTTATTTGGTGATGCTGACTCCGTAGAAGGAGTTCAAGCCGAACGGGCTGATCTTGAAATCCTCTACGTTTTTGCGCATCGGCTGATACACCGTCGAGTGTGCGATAGGTGTCATAGGGACTTGGCTTTTGAGCAGTTGCTGCGCCTGTTGGTACAGTTTTGTGCGCTCTGCAACGTCGGTGGTGGCCTTGGCGGCTTTCACCAGTTTGTCGAACTGCGGATCGCACCACTTGGAGAAGTTGTTGCCTTCCAGCGAGTCGCAACCGAACAGGGTGCCGAGCCAGTTGTCCGGGTCACCGTTGTCGCCGCTCCAGCCAATCAGCATTGCGCCGTTCTCACCGCCCTTGGAGCGCTTGATGTACTCGCCCCATTCGTAGGTCATGATTTTGGCCTTGATGCCGATCTTGCTCCAGTCGGACTGGAGCATTTCAGCCATCAGCTTGGCATTGGGGTTGTAGGGACGTTGAACCGGCATGGCCCACAGGGTGATTTCGGTGCCGTCCTTGATGCCCGCTTCTTTAAGCAGCTGCTTGGCTTTTTCCGGGTCGAAAGGGGCGTCCTTGATGCTGGTGTCATACGACCATTGGGTCGGCGGCATGGAGCCAACAGCCAGCTGGCCTGCGCCCTGGTACACCGAGTCGATGATTTGCTGCTTGTTCACCGACATGTCCAGCGCCTGACGGACCTTGAGCTGGGCCATCGGGTTTGGCTCGTTGCTGCCCTTGATCTTGTCCATCACGTTGTAGGCGATGTAACCGAGGTTGAAGCCGGCCTGATGCGGCATCTTCAGGTTGGTGTCTTCGCCAAGGGCCTTGAGGTCTGCCGGGCGCGGGAAGAGGGTGACCTGGCACTCGTTCTTTTTAAGCTTCTGGATGCGCACCGACGGGTCGGTGGTGATGGCGAAGATCAGGTTGTCGATCTTGACGTCTTCAGGCTTCCAGTAGTCCTTGTTGCCGGTGTAACGGATGTTCGAGTCTTTCTGGTAGCTCTTGAATACAAATGGGCCGGTGCCGATCGGCTTCTGGTTGATATCGGCAGGCTTGCCTTCCTTGAGCAGCTTGTCGGCGTACTCGGCGGACTGGAGGGAGGCAAAGCTCATGGCCAGGTTCTGGATGAATGCGGCATCGACCGTGTTCAGCGTGAAGCGCACGGTCTTGTCGTCGATTTTTTCCACCTTGGCGATGTTTTTATCCATGCCCATGTCGGTGAAATAAGGGAATTCGGTCGGGTAGGCCTTACGGAACGGCATGTCTTTGTCGAGCATGCGGTTGAACGTGAAGAGCACGTCGTCGGCGTTGAAATCACGGGTCGGCGTGAAGTACGGCGTGGTGTGGAACTTGACGCCATCACGCAGGTGGAAGGTCCATGTCAGGTTGTCCGGCGAGACATCCCAGCTGGTCGCCAGGCCTGGCTCTACGGCGGTACCGCCACGCTGGAACTGGCTCAAACGGTTGTAGATGGTTTCGGCCGACGCATCGAAGTCAGTACCGGTGGTGTACTGGCCCGGGTCAAAACCAGCCGGGCTGCCTTCAGAGCAGAACACCAGATTGGTCGCTGCATGGGCGAAAGGTGCGCTTGCCAACAGGCTGGCGCCTACTAAAAACGGAATGACCGCGTGTTTGAACATGGTGGCCTCATGATTTTTGTCATTTTTGGTTTGAGGACGACCTCGTGAGTCGACCCGGCGATACTTATGCACAGCCCATACCCAATGCAATATGCGGAAGTGATTGAAGCTCTAAAACGTGGAACGATCGTACAAGAATGTCGCTTATATATAACTAATGACGCATTTGATCGTTTGCGTCCTGCTTTTAGACGCATTTACTTACATGTTTTGAAGCCTCCAGAGCGTCAGCTGCACTGTTTTAGGTCAGCACTGTTACTTATTGAGACTCTTGTCAGGGTGCGCAGCAGGTCAGGGCTGAAGGTGCCTGCCCAAACCCCGTCTCTTCAGCTTAGGACGTTCTGCCGGTTTTACTCCGAGGCATAAAAAAACCCCTGAAGCGTGGTCGCTTCAGGGGTTTTGAGGTTGTATCGAGGTTTACTGCATCTGGACTTCAATCACACCGTCGGCGCTCATGCTGACTTCGCTGGTACCGGCTTCGACTTCCGGAGTCGGCGCGGAGTCCATCGCCGGGGCGCCAGCTTTCATCATCATCGCGCTGCGCATGTAGGGCTGCGGATAGCCATTGGTGTTGAGGTTCAGGTTGACGATTTTGTAACCCTTGCCACCCAGAGCATCGGTGGCCAGCTGGGCGCGGGCCTTGAATGCATTGACGGCATCCTTGAGCAGCGCGTCTTCGCTGGTTTTGCGGGTGGCATTGGCGACGGTGAACTGCATGCTGCCCATTTTCAGTGTTTGCATCAGATCGCCGGTGAGCTTGGACAATGCGGCAAAGTCGGTGCTTTCCAGGCGCAGTTCGGCGCGCTCACGCCAGCCGGTGATCTTCTGGGTTTTGTTGTCGTAAATCGGGTAGCTGTTGCGGTTGCCCTGGCGCAAGGTCACTTCCTTGACGGACTTGGCCTGGCCAATTGCCTTGTTCATCGAGGTGGTTATTTCAGCGGCCAGCTTGGCTGCATCGGTATTTTGCGCCTCGGTGTACAACGTCACGATCATAAGGTCGCGGGGGACTTCCTGACTGGCTTCGGCACGCAAGGAGATCTGGTTGTAATGAATGTCGTCGGCCAGGGCGGGGGCACTGGCAATTGCGCCGAGGCTCAGGGTCAGAAGGGCGGCAGTAGGCTTGAAAGTAGACATGAAGGCTCCTTGGATGAGGTCAGCAAGACCTATAAGACTCTAGAGAGTGGCCATCAGTTCGCCCAGTTACATATTCAATACATTTGACTGCCTGCCTTCATTCCACAAAAAGCACTGTGGCTCTTTGCCGCACTTTTGCCTGTCGGGCCGCCTGCTTGGTTATACTCCGTGCGATCCGCCTGGAGCGATCATCAGGAGAGCTCATGCTCGCCCCCGTTCAATTATTGTCTGCAACCCGCCAGAACCTGTGGCGCCTTACGTTTATCCGCATGTTGGTGCTGGCTGCGCAAGCGGGTTCAGTGGGCTTTGCCTACCTGTTCAATTTGCTGCCGCTGCCCTGGTTCCAGCTGAGTATCACACTCGGTTTTTCCATGCTGCTGTGTGCTTTTACCGCGATCCGGCTACGCACCACCTGGCCGGTGACGGAGCTGGAATACGCGCTGCAACTGGCTTGTGACCTGTTTATCCACAGCGCCTTGCTGTACTTCTCGGGAGGCTCGGCCAACCCGTTTGTGTCTTATTACCTGGTGCCGCTGACCATCGCTGCGGTGACATTGCCCTGGCGTTACTCGTTGGTGCTGACCGGGATTGCGCTGGCGCTCTACACGCTGTTGCTGATGCAGTTCTACCCGATAGACACGGTGCCGTTCTTCCGCGAAAAGCTGCAGATTTACGGGATGTGGCTGAGTTTTGCGCTGTCGGCGGCAGTGATTACGTTTTTCGCTGCCAAGATGGGTGAAGAGCTGCGCCGTCAGGAAGAACTGCGTGCCCTGCGCCGTGAAGAAGGTCTGCGCGACCAGCAATTGCTGGCGGTGGCAACGCAAGCGGCCGGTGCCGCCCACGAGTTGGGTACACCGTTGTCGACCATGAGCGTGCTGCTTAAAGAGATGCGCCGTGATCATCAGGACCCTGAATTGCAGGATGATCTGAGCGTGCTTCAGGATCAGGTCAAGCTGTGCAAGGAAACCCTGCAGCAACTGGTGCGTGCCGCTGAAGCCAACCGTCGTTTGGCGATTGAGGTTCAGGACGTCACGCAGTGGCTGGACGAGGCCTTGAACCGCTGGCACTTGATGCGCCCTGAAGCCACTTACCGCTTTCAGTGCCTGGGCCACGCGCCGGTTCCGCGCCTGGCGCCACCGCCGGACTTGACCCAGGCGCTGCTCAACTTGCTCAACAATGCAGCCGACGCCTGCCCTGAAGGGCTGGAAGTCTGCCTCGATTGGGATGCAGTTGATTTGACCATCAGTATTCGCGACCACGGTCCAGGTGTACCGTTGGCCATCGCCGAGCAAATCGGCAAACCCTTTTTTACCACCAAGGGCAAAGGCTTCGGTCTGGGCCTATTCTTGAGCAAAGCCAGCGTGACCCGCGCTGGCGGCTCGGTAAAACTCTACAGTCATGAGGATGGCGGAACGCTCACTGAGCTGCGCCTCCCACGTGTCGCCCGAGGAAATGAAAATGAGTGAAGAAATTCAGGTCGAAGGCGAAGAGCTGCCGCATTTGTTGTTGGTAGATGACGACGCCACGTTTACCCGCGTGATGGCTCGCGCCATGAGCCGACGCGGTTTTCGCGTCAGCACGGCGGGCTCCGCTGAAGAAGGGCTGATTCTGGCTCAACAGGATCTTCCCGATTATGCGGCGCTGGATCTTAAAATGGACGGCGATTCAGGCCTGGTCCTGCTGCCCAAGCTGCTTGAGCTTGATCCCGAGATGCGGGTGGTGATCCTCACCGGCTATTCGAGCATCGCCACAGCCGTTGAGGCGATCAAGCGCGGCGCCTGCAATTACCTGTGCAAACCTGCGGATGCGGATGACGTACTCGCCGCTTTGTTGTCCCAGCATGCTGACCTCGAAACCCTGGTGCCGGACAACCCGATGTCGGTTGACCGTCTGCAGTGGGAACACATCCAGCGCGTGCTGGGTGAGCATGAAGGCAATATTTCGGCCACTGCCCGTGCCCTGGGCATGCACCGTCGTACGTTGCAGCGCAAGTTGCAAAAGCGCCCGGTAAGACGCTGAACAGGAGCTGTCGCCATTGCGTTGCGCCTTGCAACGAAATGGCGGCAGGACCTACTCTGCGTCAAGACGTTTCAACGCGTCGTGGGCCGGTCGTCCTGACCGGTTTGCAGGTGTTCTTTACTCCGATCGAGCCTGAACAATGAATCAGAACGCTGAGCCTTCTGTCGTGAATGATGCTGTGCGTGGGCAATTCATACCTCGGGTCTGGGGCCTCATAACACCCTACTGGCGCAGTGAAGAGCGTGCCTGGGCGTGGACGTTGCTGGTTGCAGTGATCGCCTTGTCCCTGGTCAGCGTGGGCATCTCGGTGTGGATCAACCATTGGTACAAGGACTTCTACAACGCGCTGGAGAAAAAGGACGGCGCTGCGTTCTGGAGCCTGATCGGCTATTTCGGGATCATCGCGGCGGTGGGCATTGTCGGTGCGGTATACCGGCTTTACCTGACCCAGATGCTGACCATTCGCTGGCGTCGCTGGCTGACCGAAAAGCATTTCGCACGGTGGCTCGAACACAAGAACTACTACCAGCTGGAGCAGGGCGGTTACACCGATAACCCTGACCAGCGCATCAGTGAAGACCTCAACTCGTTCACCGACAATACCCTCACCCTCGGCCTTGGCTTGATCCGTACCCTGGTCAGTCTGGTGTCCTTCTCGGTGATCCTGTGGGGCGTTTCGGGCAGCATTGACGTCTTTGGCATCACCATCCCCGGTTACATGTTCTGGTGCGCGCTGCTGTACGCCGCCGTCGGTAGCTGGCTGGCGCACTTGATTGGTCGCCGCCTGATCGGTTTGAGCAATCAACAACAACGCTTCGAAGCTGACCTGCGTTTCGCGATGGTTCGGGTGCGGGAAAACGCCGAGAGCATTGCGTTGTACAACGGTGAGCCCAATGAGCATGAGCGGCTGAGCACACGTTTCGATCGGGTCTGGAAGAACTTCTGGACGCAAATGAAGGTGACAAAGCGCCTGACGTTTTTCACCGCGGGTTACTCGCAAATCGCCATTATCTTTCCGTTTGTTGTCGCCGCGCCGCGCTACTTCGCTGGCAAGATCGAGCTGGGGGAACTGATGCAAATCAACTCGGCCTTCAGCAACGTGCAAGAGAACTTCAGCTGGTTTATCGACGCCTACGTGACCTTGGCCGCATGGCGCGCCACCTGTGATCGTTTGCTCAGCTTTCGCCAGGCCATGACCGACAATGAACAGCGTGCACCGGCGATTGATGTACAGCACCAGGGGGAGGCGCTGAAGATTGATGAGCTTAGCCTGGACCTGGCCGATGGCCGCCCTTTGCTGCATGACGCCAACTTGCAGGTGGAGGCCGGGGACAGGGTGATGCTCAGCGGCCGCTCCGGAAGCGGTAAAAGTACCTTGTTGCGGGCCATGGGCGGGCTTTGGCCGCAAGGAGGCGGGGCGATCCGGTTGCCCGAGGAGCGCGCGCTGTTCTTGCCACAAAAGCCGTACCTGCCCATTGGCACCCTGCGTGACGCCTTGAGTTATCCACAGCCCGGCGACAGCTACGACACAGAACGCTATGAGCAAGTGCTGCGTAGCTGCCGTCTTGAGCATCTGATCTCCAAGCTCGACGAGGTCAACCACTGGCAGCGCCTGTTGTCCGGGGGCGAGCAGCAACGCTTGGCCTTTGCCCGCGCGCTGTTGTATCGGCCGCGGTGGCTTTACATGGACGAGGCCACCTCGGCGATGGACGAAGAAGACGAGGCCATGATGTACCAGGCCCTCATCGATCAACTGCCGGGGTTGAGCATTGTCAGCGTGGGGCATCGCAGCAGTCTGGCGCGCTTCCACCCTCGGCATGTGCGGATCGAGGCGGGGCAGTTGATGGCGCAGTAGCCAGCCTGCCGGGAGGTGCTCTGCGCCTCCCGGTGCTTGCGGCGCGCATGCTAAAGTGCCGCTCCCCGCGCTTTGGAACACGACATGAGCCTTTTACTTCGCAGTGCTGCGCTGAGCCTGATGCTGGCGAGCCTGCCCCTGGCCGCCGCGCCGATGCATGCACAGTTTTTACCCATGGATGACCTGCAGTTGCGTGCCGAAAAACCGGAGCAGCAACAGCTGATGCAGGTGACATCGTATTCGGTGGTGGTGGGCAACCAGCGTCAATCCAATCAGCAGCCGATCCCGGTGACCTCACCTTTGCTGCTGCGCTTGAAAGGCAAGCCGCTGAGCCAGGGGGCGACGGTGAGCCAGGTGCTGATCTCGTTTGACGGCGAAAGCAAAAGCCTGAAAAAGCCCGTGTTTGACAGTAAAAACCGAACGCTGACGTTGTCGTATCCGCCGTCTCAATACCCGGTGGTGATGGAGCTGTTGCGTAACGACACGGTCTATTGCCAGTTTTTGACCTATGCCAATGGCCATATCTGGGCTGACTTGCACACCGGTAGCGTGCGCGCACGTTGAGCCTTGGGTAAACTGCGGGCCCCGTGAAGTATCAGCAGGCTGGAGTCGGACATGCGTAAAGATAAGAAGCAGTTGATTGGTGATGAGATCGGCGACGAGCAGATCAAGTTGTTCCTGGACTTTGAACCCGTGGACGCCATTTCGCCGTCGCTGCACAAACTGATCAAAGCCTATCGCGGTCTGCGTATCGATGACTTTGGGCGTTTCCTGACCTTCTTCAAAGAGGCTGGTTACGACCTGGATGGCAAAGATGAGCATGGCCAGACGTTTGTAGACATCATCAAGGATCAGCGTAACGCCGATGAGTACATCGAGCTTATCGAGCAGACTCGCGGCTGATGCTACTTTCAGCGCCCTCAGGGGCGCTGAATGCTTTATTTCTGATAGCCCCCTCTAACCCCCCCTATTTACAGAAAAATCCGACTAACCCTGAGCTCATTGCGTCGGGTTGCATTTGCGTGGGCGAACAATACTCAAGCTGACATCAAGCATGTCAGGTGCCCATCAGGACGATGGGCAGAACCCCGAATGGAATGGAGTCAAACAATGAACCCTGTAGCCGGTTTTGTTTTTGCCGTTGGATTGAGTGTTGCGAGCTGTACCGTGCTGGCCGCCGATGAGGTGCTGGAGGTCGAGATATTCAATGCATCGGTCCGGGCCATTGCCCCGGGAAACGATTTTTCATGGCTGGAACCTCCTGAAAACAAAGGGCACGACTTTGTCGTCGAGCCGTATACCAGTCAGGAACTGCTGTACTACATGCCCCTGTCCCGAGGGACTGACACATTCACCTATCACCAGGGTGAGCAGGTTTGTCATTTCGGCTTTGGCCATCTCACACCGGGTGCAATCAACCTCAATCGCTGGGCCCAGGCCAAGTCGATCGGGGCGATCCCTGCCACCTGTGCGGCCGAGCTTATTGCTGTGCCGGACGATGACGAATTTTCGCGCAATGGTGGTACGCGGGTGATGTTCACCATGGGCTAAGGCAACAAAAAGCCCGCGCTCCAGAACGGGGCGCGGGCTTTTATGTTTTGCTTCATTATGGTGCGCAGGCGTTACGCGATGCTGGTGCCAGCACTTTGTGGCTCTACCAGTTCCAGCAACTCGGAGTTGCGGGTGCTGATTTCGCGATACAGCTCGGCGTCGGTTTCAAGGACTTTTTCCCGTGCCGGGAAGATTTCCTTGAGCTTGGTTGCCCATTCGCCATTGGCCTTCTGTGCGAAGCAACGTTCGATCAGGTCCAGCATGATCGACACCGTGACCGAAGCGCCCGGAGAGGCGCCCAGCAGAGCAGCCAGCGAGCCGTCTTTGGCCGCAACCAGTTCGGTACCGAACTGCAGCACGCCGCCTTTTTTCGGGTCTTTCTTGATGATCTGAACCCGTTGGCCGGCCACTTCAAGACGCCAGTCTTCGGCTTTTGCCTGCGGGTAGAAGCGACGCAGGGAGTCGAGACGTTGCTCCATCGACTGGCGCACTTCGCTGACCAGGTACTTGGTCAGGTCCATGTTGTCGCGAGCGACGGCGAGCATTGGCCCGATGTTGCCCAGACGGATCGACATCGGCAGGTCAAGGAACGAACCGTGCTTGAGGAACTTGGTGGTGAAGCCGGCATAAGGTCCGAACAGCAACGACTTTTTGCCATCAACCACGCGAGTGTCCAGGTGCGGCACCGACATCGGCGGCGAACCCACTGCGGCCTGGCTGTAAACCTTGGCCTGGTGCAGCTTGACCACTTCCGGGTTGTCGCAACGCAGCCATTGGCCGCTGACCGGGAAGCCGCCATAGCCTTTGCTTTCTTCGATGCCCGAGGCTTGCAGCAGCGGCAAGGCCGCACCGCCTGCCCCCAGGAACACGAACTTGGCATCAACGTCGCGGGTGTTGCCGCTGTTGGTGTCCTTGATGCTGACGGTCCAGCCACTGCCATTACGCTTGAGGCCGGTAACTTTTTTGCTGTACTTGATCTGGGTGTCCGGTGCGCTGGCCAGATGCTTGAGCAGCTGCTGGGTCAGGGCGCCGAAGTTGACGTCAGTACCCTGCATTACGCGGGTGGCCGAGATGTGTTGGTCCGCAGGGCGGCCCGGCATCATCAGGGGCATCCACTCGGTCATCTTGGCTTTGTCTTCGGTGTATTCCATGTCTGAAAACGCATGGTGCTTGCTCAGCACTTCAAAACGTTTTTTCAGGAAGGACACGCCTTTTTCGCCTTCAACGTAGCTCAGGTGAGGCACTGGGCTGATGAAGGACTTGCACGAACCGAAGGTCCCTTTTTGCGCCAGGTAGGCCCAAAACTGTTTCGAGACTTCGAACTGGGCATTGATATGCACAGCCTTTTTGATATCGATCGAACCATCAGCCGCCTGTGGCGTGTAGTTCAATTCACAAAGGCCAGCGTGGCCGGTGCCTGCGTTGTTCCACGGGTTGGAACTCTCCGCAGCACCGGAGTCCATCTGCTCAACAACTTCCAGCGTGATGCCGGGGTCGAGCTCTTTGAGCAGTACGGCGAGGGTGGCACTCATGATGCCCGCTCCAACCAGTACTACGTCCACTGCTTCGTTATGCGCCATTAACGCGTCTCCAAAATCTACGGCACCAAATTGACGGCATAGCTGCCAGGTGTTCCGAGGCGTACAGCTGATAGAGCCTCGGGACACTCATGGCCGGGATCGCCATGTCCGATTCTTCGCAATTTCTTGCAACTTTAGCGGACGCCACCAACCGGGCCTTCAAGGTTCATATGAACGCATTTCAGTACTCGGGAGGCAATTCGACTTAAGGTCTAGAGCGTCCGTTTGTGCAACCAAATCCGTAAGCGGACAGGCTTCAGTCTCGTGCTGTGGAGCCGACTTCGATCCTGCTTGGTGGAGCTGTTTCAGACGCTAATGGTGCATGTTCAGACGCAAAACTTTTCATTTGCTCGCCACACTCTTGTGAAGTTGTGAAACCCGTTTTTTTTTCACGCTCTTTTGGAGACGTGAACCTCAAAAAAGGGCTGCCGCAAGCTTGGCCCCGAACAAGTGGCCGAGCGTAATGGCAGCTCTGGCAGACCATGTGAAAATTGTGGGTTCAGGCAAGAATAAATCAAGCGCATCCGCAACACATGATCTGTGTGGGCGGCTCTCTGTGGGCGGTGCGGGGGTGCTAATACAAGCGCATTAGCGGTGCTGCGAGGCCCGATCAGGAGACGTCCTTATAATCGGGGGGAGATTGTAGCGAAGAAACGCGGGCAATTGATCCTGTTAAATGACTTTTATTGGTTCGCCGGTCAAAGTCCCAACAAGGGTTGCACCGCCGAGCGCGTTGCGGGCGGGCTGATACGGGCGTTGGCGGGTAGTACCTGGTGCAACCAGTTGAGGCGGATTTCTTCGATTTCGACCCAGCTATCGCCGACCGGCGGTTGTTTGCATTGCTTGAAGGCCTGGCAGCGACCCGCTGAGTCGAGGCGGGCGAAGCAGCGATGGGGGCGATCAAGGCCGAGCAGCGACAAGAGCATGTTCATGGCGTCACCTGTTGAGTCAGTCAGTCAGACTATGCCCCGGTGACGTGACATCGCGATGTAACTGCGATGACAGGGTGGTGACAGCAAGCGGCTAGTTAGCGGGTGCACTGCACCGCTATACTGACGGTCTGTGTTACCCAGTCCTGGAGAGATAAGCATGTTGCAACGCCTGTTGTTCGGTTTGATTACTGTGACCAGTTTGACTCTGGTCGGCTGCGCCCACAGCCCGCAACAACTCAGCCCGCAACCCAAGCTGACCACCCAACTTGCGCCAGTGGGTCGTGGCCAGCCGGTGGTAGTACGTGTGGTGGACGGTCGTCCGTCGCCAACCCTGGGCACCCGTGGTGGCATGTACCCCGAAACCAGCGCGATCAGCGTCAGCAGTGCCGACCTGATTCCAAAGCTGCAAGCCCAGGCCGAAGCTGCCGTGCGTTTGCTGGGTTACACGCCGACATCCAATGCGATGAATGCACCAACGCTGACCGTCACCCTGGCCGAGCTCAAGTATCAGTCGCCCAAAGACACCATGTACGTGACCGAAGCCACCATTGGCGCAACGTTCCGCTCTGATGTGAAGAACGGTGGCCGTACTTACAGCGGTCGTTATGGTGCGTCCCTGGACCAGCGCTTCGGCATGGCGCCGAATCAGGAAACCAACACCAAGCTGGTGAGTGACGTGTTGAGTGATGCGTTGACCCGTGTGTTCAAGGACCCGACCATAGGTCGTTTGCTCGGCGAATAAACGCAGTAAAACAAAAAGCCCGAACTCAGTGAGTTCGGGCTTTTTTGTGTTTGGCCGCTTCAGGCCGCTTCGGCATACAGCTCCAGGCGGCTGACGCCGGTGAGCAAATCCAGCTCTGGCAAGTCGGCATGGGTATGGCCACTCAGGGCGCAATACACCAGCCAGTGATGATCCTGAACATTAAAGGCCAGACCTTCGATCAGTGCCTGCTGTTCGTCGCTGGGGGCGATCAGATACAGGCGGTCCTGGTTTTCTGCGTGCAGCATGACAAGCTCCGTGTCGGTGTCGAGGGGCCACAGAGTGGCTCCTCTACATGACGATACGGTTACAGCAGAAATTAAGCATTGCTGTGGGAGCGAGCCTGCTCGCGATGCGGGCGGCTCAGTTCGAGTAGATGCAATCGCGAGCAGGCTCGCTCCCACGGGTCTTATCGGGTTACAGGGGCAGCCCGGCCTTGACCCGATACTGGTTACGTACCGGCATCGCGTATTGCAGCACCAGATACGGGCGGTGCTCGGCAGGGCAGGCGTCCAGGCGGCGCTGCCATTCCTGCTGGGCCTTGGCCAGTTCTTCGGCACCGAATACTTCGGTGGCCGACGGTACTTGCAGCTCGGGCTCGGCATCAGTCCACTGCGCATACGCCAGGTAGTGCGCCGGGAACAGGCGGTAGCCACTGAGGATATGGCGATCCATTTCGGCGGCCAGCAATTTGCTGTCTTCGAAAGGCTCGATGACGGGCGCAGCAAAGTTCACGTGCACGCGGCCTTTGTAGCCGGTAATGCCATTGGCGATGCTGGTGTCGTCTTCGCCCGGCACCTTGGTGTAAGTACCGGTGGTGGCGCGGATATACAGCTCGCGGGCCTTGGCCTGGTCACAGGGGTCGTACTCGTAGCTGATGGACACCGGGGTCAGGTTCAGCGACTGGATGACCTCGGCAAACGGCTCGTTTTTACGGCTCATGTGGAACATTTTCAGGATCGCCGAATCGGTACGGTCATCACCGTCCTTGGCGCGCCCTTCGGCCTGGGCGATCCAGATCGACTGGCAGTCGGTGCGGATCGAGTGATTGATATACGCCGACAGCAGCTGATAGGCCGCGAGCTTTTCGCGGCGCCCGGCGATCGAGCGGTGCACAATAAAGCTCTTGTTCAGGCGCATCAGGTCGCTGACAAAGGGTTTTTGCAGCAGGTTGTCGCCAATGGCGATACGCGGCGTCGGCAGGCCCGCGTGATACACCGCATAGTTGACGAAGGCCGGGTCCATCACGATATCGCGGTGGTTGGCCAAAAACAGGTAAGCGCTACCGGTCTTCAATTGCTCGACGCCGGTATAGGTCACGCCGTCGGTTGCATGTTCGATGGTGCGGTCGACATAAACCTCGACCTTGTCCTGCAATGAAGCCACCGAATTGACGCTCGCGAACTCTTTGCGCAAGCGATGAGCTATAAGAGGTTTTAACAACCAGCCGAACGCGCCTGCCAGGCGCGGGAAGCGAAAGTGGGTCAGGATATCTAGAAACGCCTTGTCGCTGAGCAGCCGGGCCAGCACTGCTGGTACTTCGGCGTCGTCGTAAGGTCGGATGGTATCGAATTGGCCCATCATGCTCTCTTGTTGGAAACGGCTAGGGTTGGTACGCAGGGCAGGGTAAAAAATAACCCTGCTAATAGACGGCGATTATACGCACAAGTCACTCTGGAGACCGCGATGCTTGAGACTGAACACTATGAGTGCCCCTATTGCGGCGAACCCGCTGAAGCCGTGCTCGATCTTTCAGGGGGGGATCAAAGTTACATTGAGGATTGCCCGGTGTGTTGCCGGCCGATTGTTTTCCACCTTCAGACCGATGGTCAGAAGTGGATGCTTGATGTACATACCGAGAATGAGTCGTGAGTGAATGCCATGCAACGCATCTACGAACCGCAAAACCTGATGGAAGCCGAGCTGTTACTGGGCATGCTTGCCAGTGAAGGCGTTGACGCGTGCCTTCAGGGGCGTGATTTGATTGGCGGGACCGGTGAGCTGCCGGCGTTGGGTTTGCTGGGGCTGGCCGTGGCCGATGATCAAGCGCGATACGCGCGCGAGTTGATCGATGCGTACAATGCCGCATCACCGGTGGCGGGCGACGAGCCCGAGAGTTTCCCCGATGTGCTGGACTGCTGAGGTCAGCGACGGTTTATTCACTGCTATATAGAAAAGAGTTGTACAGCCCCATGTGTGGACGTTTTGCCCTGTTTCGCTGGAATCCTGCGTTTGCAGCCTTGCCCGGTTTTCCGGCGGACCAGCAGGCTCAGTGGAATATTTCGCCTAATGATTCGGTATTGATCCTGCGTGCAGGCGCAGAGCCAGGCCAGCGCGAACTGGCGCGGGCACGCTGGGGCCTGACCCCCGCGTGGCTGACCGACCTGTCTCGAACCCCGGCCCATGCCCGTGCCGAGACGGCAGCCGAACAGCCGATGTTTCGCGATGCCTTGCGTGAGCGGCGCTGCCTGATCCCGGCCAACGGCTTTTATGAATGGCGCGGCACGACCCGCAAACGGCCCTATTGGCTGACGCCTGGCGAGGGCTCTTCGCTGTTTTTTGCCGGTATCTGGGAAGCGTACCCCGTCCAGGGCCATGTTTGGCTGAGCACGGCGGTCATCACCCAGGCGGCAGCGAGTCAGCGCCGACCCTTGATTCTGGATGAGGCGGGCCAGCAGGCCTGGCTTGACCCTCAAACCCCGCTGCATACGCTACAGGCATTGCTGGCCAGCCCGCAGATGCCGCTGCGCGAGCGGCCGTTGGCCAATCTGGTCAACGATCCCAAACTCAATGCCCCTGAGTGTCTGACCCCGGGTTGAGATACGATGCGCACCATCTTTATGGAGAGTCACGATGGGTAAGTTAGCGGTAGTGTGCGCCGTGGGCGCGGGGTTGTTGCTCAGCGGTTGCCAGGCGGTGAATACCACCAATGGCGGCGCGGTCGGTGTCGAGCGCAAGCAGTACATGTTCAGCATGCTGTCGAGCCAGCAGGTTGATCAGATGTATGCGCAGTCGTATCAGCAGACTGTCAGCGAGGCGAGCACCAAGGGCGCGCTGGACAAGACCAGTGCCAATGCCAAGCGCCTGCAGGCGATTGCCAACCGACTGATTGCCCAGGCCCCGGCCTTTCGCCCGGATGCCTCGCAATGGAACTGGGAAGTCAATCTGATCAAGAGCGACGAGCTCAACGCCAACTGCGGTCCCGGCGGCAAGATCATTTTCTACAGCGGGATCATCGATCAGCTCAAGCTCAGTGACGACGAAATTGCCGCGATCATGGGCCATGAAATTGCCCACGCCTTGCGTGAACACGGCCGTGAGTCCATGTCCAAAGCCTATGGCATCGAGATCGCCAAGCAGGGTGCGGGTGCATTGCTGGGGTTGGGGCAAGACAGCCTCGGGCTGGCTGATACCGTGGTCAACTACAGCCTGACCTTGCCCAACAGTCGCAGCAATGAAAACGAAGCGGACCTGATCGGCCTGGAGCTGGCGGCGCGAGCGGGCTACAACCCGAATGCGGCGATTACCCTGTGGCAGAAAATGGCCCGGGAATCCCAGGATGCGCCGCCGGAATTCATGAGCACCCACCCGGCCTCCAGTAGCCGGATTGCTGCGCTGCAAGCGGCCATTCCGAAGGTAATGCCGCTTTATCAGCAGGCCCCGAAAACCCAGTAACGACCTGGCCCTCACCCCAACCCTCTCCCGGAGGGAGAGGGGGCTGATCGCTCGCGAATTCAAGATCACCGTAAATCAGTCCCTCTCCTTTTGGGAGAGGGTGAGGGGCTTTGGTTTTAAACCCAGCCGCTGATTGCCATCGCCTTGTACACCGCCACTGCGGCCAGTACGACGAATGCGGTGGCTGCCAGGCGGCGGATCAGGGTCAGCGGCAGTTTGTCTGCGGCAAAGTTACCCGCCAAAACCACCGGCACGTTGGCAATCAGCATGCCCAGGGTGGTACCGATAATCACCAGCCACAGGTCCGGGTATTGTGCGGCGAGCATCACCGTCGCAACCTGGGTCTTGTCGCCGATTTCGGCAATGAAGAATGTGATCAGGGTGGTGACGAAAGGCCCGTACTTGCGTGCAGTACTGGCTTCGTCGTCGTCCATCTTGTCGGGAACCAGCGTCCACAGCGCGGTGGCGATAAAGCTCGCGGCGAGGATCCAGTGCAGCATTACATCACTGAAGAAGGTGCTGAACCAGGCGCCTACGGCACCGGCTGCGGCATGGTTGGCCAGGGTGGCGACCACGATGCCGGCGATAATCGGCCAGGGCTTTCGAAAGCGGGCGGCGAGAATGAGGGCGAGCAGCTGCGTCTTGTCGCCGATTTCGGCCAAGGCAACAATTGCGGTAGGAACAAGTAGGGAATCGAGCATCATCAGGTGGTTTCCAGGGGCGGGTCGACACGGCTATGACACGTACAGCCTTCCCGCCCCGGGTAAGGTGTTCGTGTCATAGGTCTTGTCAAACCCCGGTCCGTCTGTGCGGACACCTGGGTCGCATACGCCATGGTCTGTTGACCAAGTATGTTGACGTATGCCGGACGAGCATGACGCTCGTGGGAGACTACTCCCCTAGGACGGAGCGGATTCTGCCTAGGCAAATCCGATCCCGCAAGCTCTTATTTTCCAGAGACTTCAACGGCGTTTGGCGCTGTAGATCCGAAAACCCTGGCCTTGTGCCTTGACCGCACAGGCACCGAAATGCTCTTCGATCAGCGGTTGATAGCGCAGGAAACTGTTGGCCACAATTCGAAGTTCGCCACCTGATTTCAGATGTTTCACTGCTTTTTGCAGCAAGTTCTCAGTGGCTTGGTAATCGGTATGCACCCCGACATGGAACGGCGGATTGCTCAGGATAGAGTTCAAGCCCATGGGTGCAGCGTCGATGCCGTTGCCGGTAATCACTTCGCCTTCCAGGCCGTTGGCTGCGAGGGTCAGGCGGCTGCTGGCGGTGGCGAAGGCATCCACATCGAGCAGGGTGACGGTGTTGTGCGGGTAACGACGCTTGACTGCAGCACCGAGCACGCCCGCGCCACAGCCAAAGTCCAGCACGTGACCGCTGGGCAGTTTGTCCAGATGCTCAAGCAGAAGGGCACTGCCGCGATCCAGGCGGCCGTGGCTGAATACGCCCGGCAGGCTCACGACTTTTAGCGGGCCTTCGGCCAGCTCCAGTTCGTAATGTTGCGCGAGGTCTTCGAGCACCGGCACTGGCGGGGCGTTTTCCACGGTCACTTGCCAGAGCTGGCAATGCCGCGCGCTGTCGAGTTTGCGGGGCTTGCCGAACGGGGTCAGCTGTTTCGACGCGCCTTCAATGCCGCCCTTTTTTTCACCGACCAGAAACACGTCGGCATTGGGCAGGCGAGAGGCCACGGCTTTGAGCACGTAGTCGCTCAGCTCCTTGGACTTGGGCAAAAAAACCACGGCGGTATCGAACGCCCGGTCGGGGATTTCGACGCCAAACTGCACACGGCCTTCAAAGCGGGCATCCAGAGTCGCCTGGTCGCCGGCATGCCAGCACCAACCGTGGGCGTTGGGCATTTCACCGAGTAACTCGTCAGCCGGCAAACCGACCAACAGCACCGAGCCTTGAAAGTATTCAGGCTGACGAAGCAGTACTTCACTGCGCGGATCCATAATCTGCTCCTCAAAAAGGGGCGCAGTCTATCAACTGACGACCCGCAGCGCTGTACCGTTGAAGAAGGCTTCGGCGTTTTGCGCCAGTTGGGCGACGATCCGCTGGCGTGCCTCGCGGCTGCCCCAGGCGCTGTGCGGGGTAATGATCAGGCGCGGGATGTCGGCTGCCAGCAGCGGGTTGCCGTCACGGGGCGGTTCGACGCTCAGCACGTCGGTCGCGGCGCCGCCCAGATGGCCGCTGCGCAGGGCGTCGGCCAGGGCTTGTTCGTCGATCATGCCGCCACGTGCCGTGTTGACCACAAAGGCGCCGGGCTTGAGCAGTGCCAGCTCGCGAGCGCCGATGAAGTTGCGCGTGTATTCGTTGAGCGGGCAGTGAAAAGTCAGTGCGTCGACCTGGGGCAGAAGTTCGTCCAGGGGCAAGCGGTCGTCACGGGCCGGGCGGCCAGGGATTTGCCCGATCAAGACGCGCATGCCGAAAGCTTGCGCCAGTTTCGCCACCGCACTGCCCAGCTCGCCATGACCGAACAGGCCCAGAGTTTTGCCTTCCAGCTCCACAATCGGAAAATCCAGCAGGCAGAACTGCTTCGCTTGCTGCCACTGGCCATCGCTCACGGCTTTTTGGTAGTCGATCAGGCGAGTGGCCAGCGCCAGCAGCAGGCCCAGGGTGTGCTGCGCCACAGATGGCGTGCCGTAACCCTGGCAGTTGGCAACGGTGATCCCTTGGGCGCGGGCGGCTTCAAGGTCGACGTTATTGGTGCCGGTGGCCGCCACCAGGATCAGCTTCAGGTTCGGGCAGGCGGCGAGGGTAGCGGCGTTGAGCAGGATTTTGTTGCTGATGGCTACGCTGGCGCCTTGCAGTCGCTCGATCACGTTGGCGGGCGTGGTGTCCGACCACAACTGCAACTCGCCGAAGCAGCGGCGCAGGGGCCCGAGATCAAGGTCGCCCAGATCCAGTGAAGGGTGATCAAGGAATACGGCGCGCTGAGTGTTAGTCATCAACTGTACCTTTTGTGCTGTGAAATGAAGGCGTAATGTGGCGAGCCTAACAGAAGAAACAATTTGTAATGGAGCCGTGCATGTACTGGACAGAATTTTTGACCGTTGCCCTGATTCACTTGCTGGCCGTGGCCAGCCCCGGGCCGGATTTTGCGGTGGTGGTGCGCGAAAGCGTGACCCATGGTCGCCGCGCCGGGATGTTTACCGCGTTTGGTGTGGGCACGGCGATTTTCGTCCACGTTGGCTATTCGCTGCTGGGTATCGGGATCATTGTGTCGCAGTCGATTGTGCTGTTTAACGCCCTTAAATGGCTGGCAGCGGCTTACCTGCTGTACATCGGGATCAAGGCCCTGCGGGCCAAGCCTGCTGACCCGGCCGCCCTGGCGGCCTCGTTGCCGGTGGGTGAGCGCACCGCACGCGGGGCTTTCACGTCGGGCTTTGTGACCAATGGACTGAACCCGAAAGCAACGCTGTTTTTCCTGTCGTTGTTCACCGTGGTGATCAATCCGCACACGCCGCTGTCGATCCAGGCCGGTTATGGCGTGTACCTGGCCGTTGCGACTGGCGTGTGGTTCTGCATGGTCGCCATGCTGTTTAGCCATCAACGCGTGCGCACCGGCTTTGCCCGCATGGGTCATTGGTTTGATCGCACCATGGGCGCAGTGCTGGTGGCGCTGGGCGTGAAGTTGGCGTTTACCGAGATGCACTAAACAGCAGTCTCCTGTAGCCGCTGCCGAAGGCTGCGATCGAGCGCGAAGCGTTCCCGTACTTTCGGCGCCCAAGAAGGTCCTGCGGCCCTTATCGCAGCCTTCGGCAGCGGCTACAGGTCTGTGCTGTGTTCTTGTCAAAATCTGGATTTGCTTCATCCTTGCGGGCTTATTGCAGTGTGCCCACGGAGAAGTATCGATGTCCTCAGTCAACCGGTTCTGGCGCCGAGCCAAACTGCCGCTGGCAGTCAGCCTCGTTTCGACGCTGTCCGGGCCCGCTTGGGGCGTCAGTTTCAACATCGGCGAAGTCGAAGGCCAGATCGATTCCGAGCTGTCCATCGGCGCAAGCTGGTCGACCGCCAAGGCCGATCGCAGCCTGATTGGCGCCAACAATGGCGGCAAGGGGCAGTCCGAAATCTCGGACGATGGCCGCCTCAATTTCAAGCGCGGCGAAACCTTCTCAAAAATTTTCACCGGCATGCACGGGCTGGAGCTGAAGTACGGCGATAGTGGCCTGTATGTGCGCGGCAAGTATTGGTACGACTTCGAGCTGCAGGACGACAGCCGGCCCTTCAAACCCGTCAGCGACAGCGGGCGCAAAGCCAGTGCGCAATCGGCCGGTGCGCAACTGCTGGATGCCTTCGTGTACCACAACTATGAGATCGCCGATCAGCCCGGCGCGGCGCGCCTGGGCAAGCAAGTGGTCAGTTGGGGCGAGGGCGTGTTTATCGGCGGCGGGATCAATGCGATCAACCCCACTGACGTGTCGGCTTATCGGCGGCCGGGCACTGAATACAAAGACGGTCTGGTGCCGGTCAACCTGTTCTATCTCTCGCAAAACCTGACCGACAATCTGTCGGCCGAAGCGTTCTATCAGCTCGACTGGCAGCAGTCAGAGGCGGATAACTGCGGGACGTTTTTCTCGCAGTCGGACGTGACCGCGGACGGTTGCAGCGGTAATTATCGTGTCATGAGCAAGCGCTCGGCGCTCGATGTAGCAGACCTTGCGGCGCTCACCGGCGCGGGTGTCGACGTGAATGGCGAGGGCGTACTGGTGCGTCGTGGCGCCAACCGCAATGCGCGCAACAGCGGGCAGTTCGGCGTGGCCATGCACTATGTGTTTGAGCCGCTGGACACCGAGTTTGGCGCCTATTTCATGAATTATCACAGCCGTGACCCGATCCTCAGTGCGGGCGCTGCGCCGCAGTCGGTCTATAACGCGGCGGCTGGTGCGGGCGGGCTGGCGCCGATGATCGTTGCCGGCAACTCCAGCTATTACGTCGAATACCCCGAAGACATCCGTCTGTATGGTTTGAGCTTCGCCACTACGTTATCCACAGGCACGGCCTGGAAAGGCGAGCTGAGCTACCGTCCCAATGCCCCGGTGCAACTCAACAGCAACGACTTGTTGTATGCCAATGTCACGTTGCTGCCCGGCCTTGCCGACGCCTCGCCGCTGACCGTGACGCCCGGAGCCGATGTTCAGGGTTATCAGCGCAAGGAAATCACCCAGTTCCAGACGTCGCTCACGCATATTTTCGACAATGCGATGGGGGCCAATCGCCTGACCGTGATCGGTGAGGTGGGCGTGACCCATGTGGGCGGTCTGGGGGGGACGTCAGACCTGCGTTATGGCCGTGATCCGGTCTTCGGCTCCGAGGGTGACGATGGTTTCGCCACCACCACGTCCTGGGGCTACCGTGGCCGGGCGGTGTGGGAATACAACAGCGTATTGCCCGGTGTGAACCTCAAGCCCAATCTGGGTTGGTCCCATGACATCAGCGGCTATTCCCCCGGCCCCAACGCCAACTTCGAAGAAGGCCGCAAAGCCATCACCCTGGGCCTGGACGGTGAATATCAAAACACCTACACCAGCAGCCTGTCGTACACCAACTTCTTTGGCGGGCGCTACAGCACGTTGAGCGACCGCGACTTTGTGGCGCTGACGGTGGGCGTGAAGTTCTGACAGCCCCCTCTCTCTTTTTTGTGGGAGAGGTATTGCCTGCTGGTGATATATTTATTTTCACTATATTGATTTCTGAAATAATACGTGTCACTTATAGGCGCGCACCCTCATTGGTTTTAACCACCGAGCCAGCCCGGATGGCGCCCCTTCAGGAGTCAATAATTTGAAAAAGACAGAACTTCTAGGTGTATTGGCACTTTGCGCTGCGAGCCTTATGGCTCACGCCGATGAAGCGCCGCTGCGCATCGGCATCGAGGCGGCCTATCCGCCATTCTCCTTCAGAACCCCTGAGGGTGAAGTCAGCGGTTTTGACTACGACATCGGCAATGCGCTGTGTGAAGAAATGAAAGCCAAATGCACCTGGGTCGTCCAGGAGTTCGACGGCATGATTCCTTCTCTGAAAGTGCGCAAGGTTGATGCGGTGCTGTCTTCGATGTCGATTACCGAAGACCGCCTCAAGTCGGTGGATTTCAGCAAAAAGTACTACCACACCCCGGGCAAGTTCGCGATGAAGGCGGGCAATGTGCTCACCGACCCCAAGGTTGACCTCAAGGGCAAGCGTCTGGGCGTGCAGCGTTCTTCGACCTATGACCGCTTTGCAACCGAACAGCTGGAGCCGGCGGGCGTCGTGGTTGTGCGTTACTCCACGCAGAATGAAGCCTTTCTCGACCTGGCCTCGGGCCGACTGGACGCCACCCTGGCGGACATCGTCTACACCGACGAGAGTTTTATCAAAACCCCGGCAGGCAAGGATTACGCCCTGGTTGGCCCGGACATCAACGACCCGAAATACTTCGGTCGTGGCGCCGGTATTGCGGTGCGTAAAGGCGATGCCGCCAACGCCGCGCGCCTGAGCGCCGCCATTGATGCGATACGCGCCAACGGCAAATACGATCAAGTCATGGCCAAGTACTTCACGTACGACATCTACGGCCAACGCTAAGTAACCCCGCAACCCTCAAACCGCCTCCTTGTCAGGAGGCGGTCGGGGTTGGTCTCGCGCTTTTTTTGGCGCTCGCTTGAGGAATTTCATCATGCTCCACGGCTACGGATCGAGCATTCTCGATGGTGCCTGGCTGACCGTGAACCTTGCCCTGACGTCCATGGCCCTGGCGGTTGCCCTCGGTCTGGTGGGTGCGGCCTTTCGGCTGTCCCCGGTCAAATGGCTGGCGCGGCTGGGGGAGGGCTATACCACGGTAATTCGAGGTATCCCTGATCTGGTGCTGATCCTGCTGATCTTTTATGGCGGCCAGGACCTGATCAATCGCATCGCGCTGGCGCTGGGCTACACCGGCTACATCGATATCAATCCCTTCATCGCCGGTGTCTGCACCATGGGCTTCATATTTGGCGCCTATCTGTCGGAAACCTTTAGGGGTGCCTTTATGGCCATCCCAGCAGGTCAGGCCGAGGCCGGCCAGGCGTATGGCATGAGCCGTTCACAGGTGTTCTGGCGAATCCTGGTGCCGCAGATGATCCGCTTCGCCCTGCCGGGGTTCACCAACAACTGGCTGGTGCTGACCAAGTCCACCGCGCTGATTTCGGTTATCGGCTTGCAGGACATGATGTTCAAAGCCAAGAACGCAGCGGATGCGACCCACGAGCCGTTCACGTTTTTCCTCGCCGTGGCGGTGTTGTATCTGATGCTGACCAGCGTGTCCTTGCTGGTGCTGCGTTATCTGGAAAAACACTTTTCGGTCGGCATAAAAGCCGCCGAACTGTGATTGGGAGCCCCTCATGATGCTCGACTACAACCTGATCTGGGAAAACCTGCCGCTGTATTTCAGTGGTGCTCTGGTAACCCTAAAGGTCCTGCTGATTTCACTGTTCTTCGGGCTGATGCTGGCCGTTCCGCTGGCCTTGATGCGTGTTTCGCGCTCGCCCTTGATCAATTTTCCGGCCTGGCTCTACACCTACGTTATCCGTGGCACGCCGATGCTGGTGCAGTTGTTTTTGATCTATTTCGGCCTGGCGCAGTTTGAGGCGGTACGCCAAAGCGTGCTGTGGCCTTACCTGTCCAGTGCCACCTTTTGCGCGTGCCTGGCCTTTGCAATCAATACCAGTGCCTACAGCGCGGAGCTGCTGGCGGGCAGCTTGAAATCCACCCCCCATGGCGAGATCGAAGCCGGCAAAGCAATGGGCATGTCACGGGCAACCCTGTTTCGCCGGATTCTCCTGCCGTCGGCCTTGCGTCGTGTGTTGCCGCAGTACAGCAACGAAGTCCTGATGATGCTTCAGACCACCAGCCTGGCGTCGATTGTCACGCTGGTCGACATCACCGGCGCCGCGCGTACGGTCAGTGCGCGCTACTACCTGCCGTTTGAGGCTTTCGTGACCGCGGCCATTTTTTATCTGGTCCTGACTTTCATTCTGGTTCGTCTGTTCAAGCTGGCCGAGCGCCGCTGGTTGGCGTATCTGGCACCGCGCAAGCACTGAGGAATATTCATGGAACACATCAAGTACCTTTTGCCGTGGACTGCTTCGGGCACAGAGCGCCATGTGTCGTTGTTTCGCTTTGGTCAGGGGCCGCGCAAGGCTTATATCCAGGCCTCTCTGCATGCCGACGAGTTGCCGGGGATGCGGGTTGCCGTGGAGCTCAAACGCCGCCTGCTAGAGCTTGAGGAACAGGGTCGTCTGAATGGGGTGGTCGAGCTGGTGCCCATGGCCAACCCCATCGGTATTGGCCAGATGTTCCAGGCCACCCATCAGGGGCGCTTCGAGTTTTCCAGTGGCAAGAATTTCAATCGTGACTTTCCGGCTCTGGCCGACGCCGTAGCCGACAGGCTGGAGGGGCAGTTAGGTGCGGATGCTGGCACCAATGTCGCGCTTGTGCGCAGCGCCATGCTCGCTGTCCTGGATGAGTTGCCGGCTCCGGCTTCTGAGCTGGATGCCTTGCGCTGCCTGTTGATGCGCCATGCCTGTGACGCTGATGTGGTGCTGGACCTGCACTGTGACTTCGAGTCGATCATGCTGCTGTACGCCATGCCGCAGAACTGGCCGCGTCTGCAGTCGCTGGCAGCCCGACTGCACGCCGGTGCCGCATTGCTGGCGGAGGATGCAGGCGGCAGCGCGTTTGATGAGGCGTGTGCGATCCCCTGGCTGCAGCTCGCCGGGCGCTTTCCCGAGGCGGATATTCCGTTGGCGTGTGTGGCTGCAACCATTGAGCTGCGCGGCATGGCGGATACCGAGGCCGAGCCGTGTGCACTGAGCGCCGAGGCGATTTTGGGGTATCTCGCCGATCAGGGCTTGATCAATGGCGATTGGCCGGAGGCCCCCACCGATTGTTGCGAGGCAACGCCGTTTGCGGGGGCGCAGTACGCCTATGCGCCCCATCCCGGGGTGGTGAGTTTTATTCAGCCGCTGGGGGCTCGGGTCAAGGTGGGCGATCCACTGTTTGAAGTGATCGACCCGATCACTGACCGTCACAGCGTGGTGCGTGCCAGCACTGACGGCATCCTCTATGCCCGCGAGCGCCTGCGCTTTGCCCAGCCCGGTTTGTGGCTGGCCAAAGTCGCCGGCAGCACCCTTATTCGCCAAGGCCGCCTGCTGAGCGACTGATCCTGGAGAGTGGACATCATGTACAAACTTGAAGTGCGCGATTTGCACAAAAGCTACGGCTCCCATGAGGTGCTCAAGGGCGTGTCTCTGGAGGCGAAGGCGGGGGATGTGATCAGCATCATCGGCTCCAGCGGCTCGGGCAAGAGTACTTTTTTGCGCTGTATCAACCTGTTGGAGCAACCCGATTCGGGCAGCATCGTGCTCAATGGCGAAGCGCTGAAACTGGTAGCCAGCAAGAGCGGAGGGCTGAAGGCCGCCGATCCCAAACAGTTGCAGCGTTTGCGCTCAAAGCTGTCGATGGTCTTTCAACATTTCAACCTGTGGTCGCACATGACGGCCCTTGAAAATGTGATGGAGGCTCCGGTGCATGTGCTGGGCATGGGCAAGCGCGAGGCACGGGAAAAGGCCGAGCACTACTTGAACAAAGTGGGGGTGGCGCACCGCATGAGCGCCTGGCCAGCGCATATGTCCGGTGGCGAACAACAGCGTGTGGCTATTGCCCGGGCGCTGGCGATGGAGCCGGAAGTGATGTTGTTCGATGAGCCGACTTCCGCGCTCGACCCCGAGTTGGTGGGCGACGTGCTTAAGGTCATGCAGGACCTGGCACTGGAGGGGCGCACCATGGTGGTGGTCACCCATGAAATGGGCTTTGCCCGTGAGGTTTCGAACCAACTGGTGTTCTTGCACCAGGGGGTTGTTGAGGAGCGCGGCGATCCGCGAAAAGTGCTGCTTGATCCTCAGTCCCTGCGGTTGCAGCAGTTTCTTTCGGGCAGTCTGAAATAGGTTTCAGGCCCCGGCTTGCGCGCTGCGCACCCGGGGTTGGCTTGGGATACACTCGGTCGGCCCACGCAAGCCCGCTCTCACCATTGATTGGGCACAGCCCCTTCTTTTATCCACAGGAAATGTTGAGCCGGACATGCCAAGCCCATCCAAAAACACCACTATTTATGCGGCTCCGGTCATGCGCAAGCTGGCAGAAGTCGCGCCCCACTTGCAGCCGTCATTGCGCAAGGTCGCGGACTTTATCCTGCGCCACCCACTGCGGGCCGCAACGCTGACGATTGAGGAAATGGCCCAGGAAACGGCCACTTCCCCAGCCGCAGTCAACCGGTTGGCCAAGGCCATGAACCTGGGGGGGTACACCGGCATGAAGGCCGAGCTGGTGGCGACCTTGCAGCAAGTGGTGTCGCCGGTAGACAAGCTTCGCAACGAGCTGGCCCATCGTCCTGACGGTGCATTTGGTCTGCATGAGCAAATCCAGAGCGCCAGCAGCAACCTCGCCACGGCGGCAACCAACAATCATCCGGATACGTTTGAAGCCTTTGTCACGCGGCTGATCAAGGCGCGCAAGATCTACATCCTGGGCTTTGGCAATAGCGTCTACTTTGCGGGGCTTGCAGCCTCGACCCTGATGCCGTTCTGTGCCGATGCGACCGCCATCAGCATGGAGGGCGGTAATGAAAACGCCGCGTACCGCCTGGCCGCGATCACCGATCAGGACGTCATGCTGGCCATTTCCCTGCCACGCTACTCCATCGACACCATGCAGCTTTCACGCTTTGCCAGGGAGCGGGGCGCCTGTGTGCTGGCGATTACCGACTCACCGGCCTCGCCGTTGGCCAGCATTGCCGAGCACGTACTGTTTGCGCCTGCCGATCATCCGGTGATGACCAGTTCCAGCATTGCGGTGCTCGCGCTGATCGAAGGGCTGGTTGCAGGGGTGATGGCGCGCAACAAAGAAGCGGTCAAACTGGCAACCGAGCTGACCGAAAGCGTGATGTCTTATCTGCATGTTCCGGTGAGCAGCAAAGCGTCGAAAAAGTAACTGCAAGAGCGGGTACACGGATTTGTGGGGTGGCAATCGGGCGACTATTGTTTGCTGAGTGCAAATGTCAGCGCCCAAAGGAATTTTTACCATTGGTCGTGTTCTAACGCCCATGAAGGTCTAATGCCTATGGCCTTTTGCCCCCAGAAAGATTGATCAGGAGCTTCACCATGTTCATTTCGCGTCGTTTGATTGTTGCTGCAAGTGCGGTTGCCTTGCTGGCCGGCTGCGCTACACCCAACCCGTATGGCAACCAGGGCCAGGCTTCCTCAGGGACAGGCTTGAGCAAAACCGCCACCTACGGCGGTCTGGGGGCTTTGGCCGGTGCTGTGGCGGGTGCTGCCATCGACCACAATAACCGCGGCAAGGGCGCATTGATCGGCGCGGCTGTAGCGGGTCTGGGTGCGGCGGGTTACGGCTACTACGCCGACAAGCAGGAAGCTGCATTGCGCGCCAGCATGGCCAATACCGGCGTTGAGGTTCAGCGTCAGGGTGACAACATCACCCTGGTGATGCCGGGCAACATTACGTTCGCGACCAACTCCGCCAACATCGCCCCAAGTTTCTATCAGCCGCTGAATAATCTGGCGAACTCGCTGAAGCAGTTCAACAACCAGAACCTGATCCAGATTGCGGGTTACACCGACAGCACCGGTAACTACAACTACAACATGCAGCTCTCGCAGCAGCGTGCACAAAGTGTGGCGACCTACCTGACGTCCCAGGGCGTGAGCGGGCAGTACCTGTCGGTCAAGGGCATGGGCCCGGCCGACCCGATTGCCAGCAACGCAACGGCTGACGGCCGTGCGCAGAACCGCCGCGTGCAAGTCACCCTGGCACCGATCCCGGGCATGCAATACCAGCAGCCGGGTCAGGTTCAGCAGTACCCGTAAGGCTTATTCTGGCACTGAACGCAGCCTTCGTTCCTCGTCAGCGGCTACAGGGTTTGCAGAGCCTGTAGCCGCTGCCGAAAGCTGCGATCGAGCGCGAAGCGGTCGTGTTGTCTTCAGACCAGAACACTCAATAAAAAGCCCCGCGATCCTTGCAGATCGCGGGGCTTTTTATTGAGTGCAACGTTTACTTTTTCAGACCGTAATGCTCATCAAGCATACCGGGGGCGTTCGGGGTTTTCGGTGCGTAATCCAGCGGCGGCTCAGCGCTGCGCGGCGGGGTAATGCGCTCGCGATGCGGTTGTGGCGCGTCAGAGTGCAATGCCGCCAGCAGGCGTTGGCGAGTTTGCTCGTCCAGGGCCAAACGGTTGGCGCCCTCGGCGAGGTGGTCTTGCACGTCCTGATGGCTCTGAGTGAGTTTTTTCATCAGGTTGGCGGTGCTGTTGAAGTGGGTGACCACTTCACTTTGATAACTGTCAAAACGTTCCTGGATGTCATCTAGCTGACGCTGCGTGCGGTTAGGCACGGCATTTGGCAGCAGACGAGCGACCAGAAAACCAATGGCGACACCGGCAACCAAGGCTAGAGTCGGCAACAACCAAATCAAGAGCGAGTGTTCCACGAGTCCTTCCTCTATAAACGGCTTTGCTTTACGTTAACGGCTCGGACCTGCGCTGTATACCGCGATGCACTCGCAAATATGTCAGACAGAATCTATCAGCTAGACGAGTCGACCCAATTTGAGGTCACGGAGTTCCTTCTTGCTTACCCGCGAAACCCCCGTAGTTATTGATGGCCCCGTCGGCCAACTGGAAGCCTTGTACCTTGATTCTGCTGAGCCAAAGGGCCTTGCGCTGCTCTGCCACCCGAATCCGGTGCAGGGCGGAACCATGATGAATAAAGTGGTTTCGACCCTGCAACGCACCGCCCGTGATGCTGGCCTGATTACTTTGCGATTTAATTACCGCGGTACGGGTGCCAGCGAAGGCAGCCACGATATGGGCTCTGGCGAAGTCGATGATGCATTGGCGGCCGCGAACTGGTTGCGCGCCAAACACCCTGAATTACCGATGACCCTGCTCGGCTTTTCGTTTGGCGGTTTTGTTGCGGCCAGCCTGGGCGGCCGGCTTGAGGCCCAGGGCGAGAACCTGTCGCGCCTGTTCATGGTAGCCCCGGCGGTCATGCGTTTGCGTGACGAAGATACCTTGCCCCACAACTGCCCGCTCACGGTTATCCAGCCCGAAACCGACGAAGTGATTGACCCGCAGCTGGTCTATAACTGGTCAAACGAGCTGGCACGCCCCCATGAGCTGCTGAAAGTGGCAGAATGCGGACACTTTTTTCACGGCAAGCTGCCCGAGCTCAAAGAGTTGGTAGCGCCACGCCTTTCGAATTGATTGCAGCCTGATAAGCGATTAGCCATGACCACTCGTACTCGTATCCTCACCGGTATCACCACCACCGGTACGCCGCACCTGGGCAACTACGCCGGGGCCATCCGCCCTGCGATCGTGGCCAGCCGTGACCCCAATGCCGACTCGTTTTACTTCCTGGCCGACTACCACGCCCTGATCAAGTGCGATGACCCGCAGCGCATCCAGCGCTCGCGTCAGGAAATCGCCGCGACCTGGCTGGCCTCGGGCCTGGATGTCGACCGTGTGACGTTCTACCGCCAGTCCGATATCCCGGAGATCCCGGAACTGACCTGGCTGCTGACCTGTGTGGCGGCCAAGGGCTTGCTCAACCGGGCTCACGCCTACAAGGCCTCGGTCGACAAGAACCTGGAAAACGGTGAAGACCCGGATGCGGGCATCACCATGGGGCTGTACAGCTACCCGGTGCTGATGGCAGCAGACATCCTGATGTTCAACGCCAACAAGGTGCCGGTCGGTCGTGACCAGATCCAGCACGTCGAAATGGCCCGTGACATCGGCCAGCGCTTCAATCACCTGTTCGGCAATGGCAAAGAATTCTTCGCCATGCCTGAAGCGCTGATCGAAGAAAGCGTGGCCACTTTGCCGGGCCTTGATGGTCGCAAAATGTCCAAAAGCTACGACAACACCATTCCGTTGTTCAGCAGCGCCAAAGACATGAAAAGCGCCATCTCGCGCATCGTCACCGACTCCCGTGCGCCGGGTGAAGCCAAAGATCCGGACAACTCGCACCTGTTCACCCTGTATCAGGCGTTCTCCACGCCTGAGCAGGCAGCTGAGTTGCGCAGCGAATTGTTGCAGGGCCTGGGCTGGGGTGAGGCCAAAGAGCGCCTGTTCAAGCTGCTGGATGCCGAACTGGGCGAGTCCCGCGAGCGTTACCACGACTTGATGTCGCGACCTGCCGACATGGAAGACATCCTTCTGGCCGGTGCCCAAAAAGCGCGAAACATCGCGCGCCCGTTCCTGACCCAGCTGCGTGAGGCGGTTGGTTTGCGCTCGTTTGTCAGCGCCGCCCAGGCCACCACCGGCACCAAGAAAAAAGCCGTCAAGGGCCCGCGCTTTGTCAGCTTCCGCGATGAAGACGGCAGCTTCCGTTTCCGCCTGCTGGCCGCTGATGGCGAACAACTGCTGCTGTCGCGCAGTTTTGCAGATGGCAAGGCCGCCGGTCAGGTGACCAAGCAACTGCAGGCGGGTGAGCCGCTGGATGTGCGCAGTGACGAGCTGAGCTTCAGCGTGTGGCTGGCCGACGCCTGTGTGGCCGACAGCCCGGCGTTTGCCGATAGCGCAGCGCGCGACGCGGCGATCGAAGCATTGCGCCTGGCATTGGTCCCCGCTCAAGACTGAGAAAGTGCGACGTTTCGTCTCAGGTTTGATTGCCATTCCCCAGGGCCGTCGCTACAGTGACGGCCCGTTTTTGTTGCCTTGCTAACGAATTATGACGCCTCTAGAACGATACCAAGCTGATCTGAAACGCCCGGACTTCTTCCACGATGCCGCACAGGAAAACGCTGTGCGCCATTTGCAGCGTCTTTACGACGACCTGGTTGCTGCTTCCCAGAGCAAGCCTGGCGTGTTCAGCAAACTGTTCGGCAAAAAAGAACGCACGCCGGTCAAGGGCCTGTATTTCTGGGGCGGCGTGGGTCGGGGTAAAACCTACCTGGTAGACACGTTCTTTGATGCCTTGCCGTTCAAAGAGAAGGTTCGTACGCACTTCCACCGCTTCATGAAGCGCGTGCACGAAGAAATGCGCACCCTCAATGGTGAAAAGAACCCGCTGACCATCATCGCCAAGCGTTTCTCCGATGAGGCCCGGGTGATTTGTTTCGACGAGTTCTTTGTGTCGGACATTACTGACGCCATGATTCTCGGCACCTTGATGGAAGAGCTGTTCAAAAACGGCGTGACCCTGGTCGCGACGTCGAACATCGTGCCGGACGGTTTGTACAAGGACGGCCTGCAACGTGCCCGCTTCCTGCCGGCGATCACACTGATCAAGCAGAACACCGAAATCGTTAACGTCGACAGCGGCGTCGACTATCGCCTGCGTCACCTGGAGCAGGCAGAGCTGTTCCACTTCCCGCTGGATGAAGCCTCCGAGAAGAGCCTGCGTGAGAGCTTTAAAGCGCTGACGCACAACTCGACCCGGGCGATTGAAAATGACGAGCTGATCATTGAAAACCGCACCATTCGCGCACTTCGCACTTGTGATGATGTGGCCTGGTTCGACTTCCGTGAATTGTGCGACGGCCCGCGTAGCCAGAATGACTACATCGAGCTCGGTAAAATCTTCAACGCTGTGATCATCAGTGGTGTAGAGCAAATGGACGTCAAAACCGACGACATCGCCCGCCGTTTCATCAACATGGTCGATGAGTTCTATGACCGCAACGTCAAGCTGATCATCTCGGCTGAAGTCGAGTTGAAAGACTTGTACACCGGTGGTCGTTTGAACTTTGAATTCCAGCGCACCCTCAGCCGTCTGCTGGAAATGCAGTCCCACGAATACCTGACACGGGCGCACAAACCCTAGTCCGGCGTTGTATCAAAAGGCCTGCATTGCAGGCCTTTTTGTTTTTAGGGGGGGCGGTACGGCACGGGCTGTCATGTGTCGCTGGTTTTCATCCCCAGCCGTTGCAAGTGCTTGCTGATTTCGCGGCCCTGGTCTGAACCGATCAGCAGCCATATCAGAATTCGCGCCTTGTGCGGGCACAGAAACCCGCACATCAGTGCTCCGCGGTCGATCAAGTCCATTTCGCTGCCGATAAAACCGCAAGACGCCTCGGCGGTCGAACCCGAGCCTGTTCGGGTGCCCACCAGGACCGGAATCTGCGTGGAGATCTGATCGATCAGGTCGGCCCATTCGAGACTCACATGGCCGGCCCCGAAAGCGCTCACGACCAGCGCGTCATACCCCAGGGCCAGTACGTGGTCCAGCAGCAGGGTGTCGGCGGACAGCGATGCTTGCAGGAACGCGACCTTGTGATGGGTTGTGCGGGGCAAAGGCAGAACCGTTCTGGGTGAAGGTTTGCGCAAATAGCAGATACGTCGCTCGACCAGTACCCCTGCCGGACCGAAAAGCGGGGAGCTGAAGGCGTCCAGCGCCATGGATGAGCCTTTGCGTACATGCTGTGCCTGATGAATCTGGTTGTTCATTACCACCAGGACGCCGCGCTTGCGGCTCTGTGTGTCGAGCGCAACCCTGATGGCATCCAGCAGATTGGCGGGGCCGTCTGTGCCGGGCTGGACGAAGGGGCGCATGGCGCCGGTCAGCACCAGCGGCACATCGAAACTCCATAACAGATCAAAGAAAAAGGCGGCTTCTTCCAGGGTGTCAGTGCCCTGGGTAATCACCACGCCCTGTGCGCCGAGATTGACTTGCTCCTGGGCCCAGATCAGCACCTCAAGCAGTAAATTGAAATCCAGCGACGCGCTGGGCGCCATGCACAAAGTCTCGATGTGGGCATCAAGCTCCTCGTGCAACTCCGATATGCTGCTGAGCAGCCCTTTGTCGCTGGCCGCAGGTACCACCCCCGCTGCGGGCTGCGGGGGCGGATGTTCACGGTTCCACCCAAGGCGCCGATGGCGAGTATGGGGCGGTAAGAGTGGTTGAGTTTTTGCTGCATGGTGCGTACCTCTGCAGGGGGCAGATAAAGCCTCTTTACACGCCCCGATCAGGGCGCTTTTTATCAGAGGCTTTTCAGGTGCGCAGAGGAATCAGATGATTCCGCTTGATGTGTAGTCCTTCGCTATAAGTTTAAGCAATCTGCTTTTCGACGTACGCCGCATGCTGAAACTGCTGGCGATACTGGTTCGGTGACAGCTCGGTGTGCTGGCGAAACAGCCGGGCAAAGAAGCTTGCGTCGTCATAGCCCACGTCGTAGCTGATGGTCTTGATGCTTTTGCGGGTAGCCGACAACAGGCCCTTGGCCGTTTCTATGCGCAGTCGTTGCAGGTAGTGCAAAGGTTTGTCGCCCGTTGCCATCTGAAAACGGCGCATGAAGTTGCGGATGCTCATGCCGTGCTCGCGGGCAACGTCTTCGAAGCGG
Source organism: Pseudomonas deceptionensis (assembly GCF_900106095.1). Lineage (NCBI taxonomy): Bacteria > Pseudomonadati > Pseudomonadota > Gammaproteobacteria > Pseudomonadales > Pseudomonadaceae > Pseudomonas > Pseudomonas deceptionensis. Next base: position 1,787,225 of record NZ_FNUD01000002.1, read on the forward strand.
AACTTGTCGGCAAAGTGATCTTCGAGCCAGTGCTGGATTTGCAGGATGATCACGTCCTGGTGCAGCTTCTGGCCGCCGAAACCGATACGGCCTGGCGTGTAGTTGCGCTGCACTTCGTAAAGAATGTCGCGGGCCACGGCCTGGGCGATGTTGGCGCCGCAGAAACGTTCGATCAGATAAATATAAAGGTCGCAGGCCGAAGTCGGGCCGCCGGCGCAGTAGAGGTTGTCTGCGTCGGTGAGGTGTTTGTCCTGGTTCAGATGAATCTTTGGATAGCGCTGGGCGAAGGTGCTGAAAAAGCGCCAGTAGGTCGTGGCCTCTTTGCCATCCAGCAGCCCGGCTTCGGCGAGCCAGAACACACCGGTGGCTTCTGCGCACAGGACGGCGCCGCGTGCATGCTGTTCGCGCAGCCATGGGAGGACTTGTGGATAGCGCTGGCAGAGGGTGTCGAAATCGTCGCCAAAGGCCGGGAGGATGATGATGTCCGCGTCCTCCAGGCCACCATCGACGGGGAGCAGCACATTACTGAAGCTGATCGCCGGTTTGCCGTCGGGGCTGACCAGGCGTGTTTCGAAGGTGGCGGTAAGGCCTTGGCCCAGTTGCTTGCCGTGACGCAGGCTGGCGAGATGAAAGAAATCCTTGGCATGCATCAGGGTCGAGGCGAATACCCGATCGATGGCCAAAATGCTGACGCGCCGCAGGGGCGTGGAGAGTTGATTAGACATATTTTTGATTATTCTTATAGGTGAAATTGGTCAACTTGCGGCTGGATCGTCTTATTTTTTTTCCTGTGTGTCTAGGGTCTGTTGACGTTTCGTTGTGAGCCGCGTCGCTGAGTCAAATTTCGCCAGGCTGCGTTGCAGGGCTTGAGAAGGGAACAGCCATTCCCTTCGCCCACTGCGCGCGCCTTGCGCCATATGGGCTATCGGCGCGACCACAACGAAACGTCAACAGACCCTGGGGGAGGTTGCGCCGCCCCCGTAGCAGCTCCCGCAGGGTGCGTCCGGCGGCGTAGCCGTCGTAAGGTCGGAGGTTGCGAACTGACAGTTAGTCGGCACTCTCAGGTTTTACGATCGCTTCGCAATCGGACGTCGCCTTCGGCAACTGCTACGAAAACGGTTTACAGCAGGATCAAGGCGCCGGGTTTGGCTGCTCCTTGTGGATCGCTTCGATGCCGGCCAGTACTTCATCCGATAATTGCAGAGCGAAACTCGCGATATTGCTTTCGAGCTGCTCCATGGTCGTGGCACCAATGATGTTGCTGGTGACGAAAGGTTGTCGGGTGACATAGGCCAGGGCCATTTGCGCCGGGTCCAGGCCATGTTCGCGGGCCAGGGCCACGTAACGCTCGCTGGCAGCCACGGCCTGGGGGTTTGAATAGCGCGAGAAGCGGCTGTAGAGGCTCAGGCGGCCTTTTGGCGGCTGGGCACCGCCACTGTACTTGCCCGAGAGCATTCCGAACGCCAGGGGCGAATAGGCGAGCAGGCCGCACTGTTCGCGAATGGCGATTTCGGCCAGGCCGACTTCGAAGCTGCGGTTTAGCAGGCTGTAGGGGTTCTGGATCGAAACGGCGCGGGGCCAGCCACGGCTCTCGGCCAGTTGCAGGAACTTCATGGTGGCCCAGGGCGTTTCGTTGGACAGGCCGATGTGGCGGATCTTGCCGGCCCTGACTTGCTCGTCCAGTGCCTCAAGGGTGTCTTCGAGCGGGGTGAAGGCTTCGTCGGCGTTGTGCTTGTAGCCCAGTTGGCCGAAGAAATTCGTGCTGCGCTCGGGCCAGTGCAGCTGGTAAAGATCGATCCAGTCGGTCTGCAGGCGTTTGAGGCTGGCGTCCAGGGCTTGCACGATATGGGTGCGGTTGTGCTTGAGGTGGCCGTCACGAATGTAGTCGATGCCATTGCCGGGGCCGGCGATCTTGCTGGCGAGTACCCAGTCGGCGCGATCACCCCGGGCCTTGAACCAGTTTCCGATGTAGCGCTCGGTGCTGGCGTAGGTTTCTGCCTTGGGCGGCACCGGGTACATTTCGGCGGTATCGATGAAATTGATCCCGGCGTTTTTCGCGTACTCGATTTGAGCGAAGGCTTCATCCTGGGTGTTTTGCTCGCCCCAGGTCATGGTTCCGAGGGCGATTGCGCTTACTTTCAGATTGGTTCGGCCTAGCTGGCGGTAGTCCATCGGTGACTCCTTCGGGTAAAGAATCATAAAAGCAGGTTGTATTTTTTTTCGCAATCTGGATAATTGCCGACCTCTTTCTGCGGTGGAAGTGATGCGCCGCCCGCCGAAGAATCTTGCCGTTGAACGGACGCGCTGACCCGAGCCCCCGATAGCGTCTGTATCCGGCTGCCTTTGACTTGTCAAAGTACGCACTATTCAGTAAGATCCGCCGTCTAATTTACAGGGCGGCCCCTGAGGCTATAAAGAATGAAAACTTTTACTGCTAAACCGGAAACAGTTACGCGCGACTGGTTTGTCGTCGACGCTGCTGGCCAGACACTGGGTCGTCTGGCCACCGAAATCGCGAGCCGTCTGCGTGGCAAGCACAAGCCTGAATACACTCCGCACGTTGACACCGGTGACTACATCGTTGTTATCAATGCCGAGCAGATTCGTGTCACTGGTGCTAAAACCACTGACAAAATGTACTACTCTCACTCCGGTTTCCCGGGCGGGATTAAGTCGATCAACTTCGAAAAGCTGATCGCCAAAGCTCCTGAACGCGTGATCGAGACCGCGGTTAAAGGCATGCTGCCTAAAAACCCGCTGGGTCGCGACATGTACCGTAAGCTGAAAGTCTATGCGGGCGCTGTACACCCTCATACTGCTCAGCAGCCCCAAGAACTGAAGTTTTAACGGAATAGTTCATTATGTCGGCGACTCAAAACTACGGCACTGGCCGTCGTAAAACCGCAACCGCTCGCGTTTTCCTGCGTCCGGGTACCGGTAACATCTCGATCAACAACCGCACTCTGGAGAATTTCTTCGGTCGCGAAACTGCCCGCATGGTAGTTCGTCAGCCGTTGGAACTGACTGAGACTGTCGAGAAATTCGACATCTACGTCACCGTGATCGGTGGTGGTGTAAGTGGTCAAGCTGGCGCAATCCGCCACGGTATCACTCGCGCACTGATGCAGTACGACGAAACCCTGCGTGGCGCTCTGCGCAAAGCTGGCTTCGTTACTCGCGATGCTCGTGAAGTTGAACGTAAGAAAGTCGGCCTGCGTAAAGCGCGTAAGCGTCCGCAGTACTCGAAGCGTTAATTCGCAGCTTCGTTCAAAAGCGCCCAGTCTCCTTCGGAGCTGGGCGTTTTTTATGGGTGATGATTTCTTGATGTGACAACTTGCCACATCCAGCAAACGCCTATACTACAAGGCTTGTAGCCGCCCGAGAGCGGTAATTACCTTGTCAGAGTAGGGGCTTTTCATTACCATTCTGCAAAATTTTTATAAGTTCAGATGCAAATTTAGTAGATGCCTGATTTAACAGGCCACAAAGCTGATGGGAGAGGACTGAATGAGCAATGACGGCGTAAATGTCGGCCGGCGTCGCTTCCTCGTAGCAGCCACATCCGTGGTGGGTGCTGCAGGAGCGGTGGGGGCGGCGGTCCCGTTCGTGGGGTCGTGGTTCCCAAGTGCCAAGGCGAAAGCCGCGGGCGCACCGGTGAAAGTGAATATTGCAAAGATCGAGCCGGGGCAGCAGATGATTGCTGAGTGGCGCGGTCAGCCAGTATTCATTGTCCGCCGCACCGAGGAGATCCTGGCGAATCTGAAGAAGATCGAAGGGCAGCTTGCTGATCCTGAGTCCGCGCAATCTGATCAACCTGAAAACTCAAAAAACGAGTGGCGGTCCATCAAGCCAGAAGTGTTGGTGTTGATCGGCATTTGCACGCACTTGGGTTGCTCGCCAACTTTCCGCCCCGAGGTCGCACCTGCTGACCTGGGCAAGGATTGGGTCGGGGGGTATTTCTGCCCTTGCCATGGTTCGCACTATGACCTGGCCGGCCGCGTCTACAAGTCGCAACCTGCTCCGCTGAACCTGCCCGTGCCTCCTTACTACTATGTAGCTGGCAGTGACAACATCATTGTCGTTGGCCTTGAAGAGGAGAGCGCGTAATGAGCAAGTTCATGGATTGGATTGATGCTCGCTTCCCCGCTACCAAGATGTGGGAAGACCATCTGAGCAAGTATTACGCTCCGAAGAACTTCAACTTCTTCTACTTCTTTGGTTCCCTCGCCTTGCTCGTTCTGGTCAACCAGATCGTTACCGGTGTGTGGCTGACCATGAGCTACACGCCGTCGGCAGAAGAGGCGTTTGCTTCTGTCGAATACATCATGCGTGACGTCGAATACGGCTCCATCCTGCGTTATCTGCACTCTACGGGTGCATCGGCGTTCTTTGTTGTCGTCTATCTGCACATGTTCCGCGGCTTGCTCTACGGCTCATACCAAAAGCCACGTGAGCTGGTGTGGCTGTTTGGCATGATGATTTATCTGGCCTTGATGGCAGAAGCCTTCATGGGTTACCTGCTGCCTTGGGGTCAAATGTCCTACTGGGGCGCCCAGGTGATCATCTCGCTGTTCGGTGCGATTCCGGTTATCGGTAACGACCTGACTCAGTGGATTCGTGGTGACTACCTGATCTCCGGGATTACCCTGAACCGCTTCTTCGCCCTGCACGTGGTGGCCTTGCCTATCGTGATTCTGGGCTTGGTCGTGCTGCACGTTCTGGCTCTGCACGAAGTCGGGTCCAACAACCCGGACGGCGTGGACATCAAAAAGCACAAAGACGAAAACGGCGTACCGCTGGACGGCATTGCTTTCCACCCGTACTACACCGTGAAAGACATCGTCGGCGTGGTGGTGTTCCTGTTTATCTTCTGCTCGATTGTGTTCTTCTTCCCGGAAATGGGTGGCTACTTCCTGGAAAAACCGAACTTTGAACAGGCTAACGCCTTTAAAACGCCGGAACACATTGCGCCTGTCTGGTACTTCACGCCGTTCTACGCGATCTTGCGTGCAATCCCGGACAAGCTGCTTGGCGTAATCGCCATGGGCGCTGCTATTGCCATGCTGTTCGTGTTGCCATGGCTTGACCGCAGCCCGGTTAAATCCATGCGCTACAAGGGCTGGCTGAGCCGAATCTGGCTGTGGATCTTCTGCATCTCGTTCGTGATTCTGGGTGTGTTGGGTGTATTGGCACCGACCCCGGGTCGCACGCTGCTGTCGCAGGTGTGTACTTTCCTGTACTTCGCCTACTTCATTCTGATGCCGTTCTACACCAGGCTTGAGAAGACCAAACCGGTTCCGGAAAGGGTGACTGGCTGATGAAAAAGCTATTTGCTGTATTGATGCTTGCGATGATGCCTGCCTTGTCCTTTGCGGCCGAGCAGGGCGTACAGCTCGACAAGGTCGACATCGATGTTTCTGACAAGGCTGCCATGCAGGACGGCGCGCGTACGTTCGCCAACTACTGCATGGGTTGTCACAGTGCCAAGTTCCAGCGCTATGAGCGTGTGGCAGACGACCTGGGGATTCCCCATGACGTCATGCTCGATAACCTGGTGTTCACCGGTGCCAAGATTGGCGACCACATGAACATCGGGATGCAGCCTGCTGATGCCAAGGCCTGGTTCGGTGCTGCACCGCCAGACCTGACGCTGGTGGCTCGCGTGCGCGGTACTGACTGGCTCTATAGCTATCTGCGCTCTTTCTACGAAGACCCGTCACGCCCTTGGGGTGTGAACAACAAGGTCTTCCCGAACGTGGGCATGCCTAACGTTCTGGCGCCGCTGCAAGGTCGTCAGGTTGTAGGCTGCAAGCAAGTACAGATCGTAGAAGACGGCAAGAAGCAGTATGATCCGTTGACCGGCACGCCTTTGACGCATGAAGCGTGCGACCAGCTGACAGTTCTGCCAAAAACCGGCACGCTGACTGAAGAGCAGTTCGATGAGAAGATCAAGAATCTTGTGACCTTCCTGGCCTACTCGGCTAACCCGGTGAAGCTGGAGCATCAGCGCATCGGTACTTACGTGCTGCTCTACCTGGCTTTCTTCTTTGTATTCGCTTATCTGCTCAAGCGCGAATACTGGAAAGATGTGCACTGATATAGTTACACGCATTGCTGTTAATCGTGCGCGCCCGAGGGTGTCTCTGAAAAGGTAACAGTGCAGGACAAGTGGCAAGCCAGGTCGAAAGACCTGGCTTGCCCGGGTTCTGCGGTTATCGGAGACGTTCCTTGGGCGCGTTCGTTTTTCCGCTCCCGATAATTTCAACAAGCGAGGAGGACCGCCATGGGCGTGACCAATCGGTTGGCCTGTTACTCCGACCCCGCCGACCACTATTCCCACCGAGTGCGCATTGTGCTCGCAGAGAAAGGTGTCAGCGCCGAGATCATCAGTGTGGAGGCGGGCCGTCAGCCGTCGAAGCTGATCGAAGTGAACCCTTACGGCAGCCTGCCAACCCTGGTCGATCGCGACCTGGCGTTGTGGGAGTCCAGTGTGGTGATGGAATATTTGGATGAGCGCTATCCGCATCCTCCGTTGTTGCCGGTTTATCCGGTTGCGCGGGCCAACAGCCGCCTGCTGATGCATCGCATCCAGCGCGACTGGTGTGTGCTGGTGGATTCGATTCTCGATTCGCGTACCAAAGAGCCGGCCCGGGTTCTGGCGCGCAAAGAGCTGCGTGAGAGCCTGACAGGGGTGTCTGCGTTGTTTGCGGACAAACCTTTTTTCCTCAGCACAGAGCTAAGTCTGGTCGACTGCTGCCTATTGCCGATACTCTGGCGCCTGCCCATTTTGGGTATTGAATTGCCGCGGCCGGCCAAGCCGTTGCTCGACTATATGGAGCGCCAATTTGCGCGTGAGGCTTTCCAGGCAAGTTTGTCTGGTGTCGAACGCGACATGCGCTAAGGCTTTAGGAGCCCTCGATGAATTCAAGTCGACCTTATCTGGTGCGTGCGCTCTACGAGTGGATTGTGGATAACGATTGCACTCCGCACATGCTGGTTAACTCTGACTACCCGAAGGTGCAAGTGCCCCAGGGTTTTGCCAGTGACGGGCAGATTGTCCTGAATGTTTCGCCAACCGCCGTGCGTCAATTGCACATGGACAACGAAGCAGTGAGCTTTGAAGGGCGCTTTGGTGGTGTACCACACACGTTGTACGTGCCTATATCGGCAATTCTGGGGATTTACGCCCGCGAGAATGGCCAGGGCATGGTGTTCGAGCAGGAAGAGCCTCTTGAAGGCGATGACGAGCTCGAGCCGGATGACGATGTGCCGCCGCCGGGTACTGAGCCGCCAAGACCTACGGGTCGGCCAAGCCTGAAAGTGGTGAAGTAATAAAAAAGGCGACCTGCAAAGGTCGCCTTTTTTGTGCCTGACAATCGGGTCTGTCAGTCGATGTACTCAAACAGTTTGACGATTTTCTGTACCCCGGAAACGCCTTGCACCAGGCTGGTGGCGCGGGCAGCTTCCTGCTTGGTCACCAGGCCGAGCATGTAGACGATGCCGTTTTCGGTGACGATCTTGATGCGCGAGCCGGGGATAGCGTTGTCGGTCAGCATCTGGGTCTTGATCTTGGTGGTCAGCCAGGCGTCATTGTTGCGCGCAATGATCGATGACGGTGCCATGACCTGCAGCTCGTTGTTGACCTTCTTGACCCGCTGAACGGCTGCAGCGGCCTGTTCGGCCTGGGCCTTGAGGTCGGCGCGCGGGGTCTGGCCAGCCAGCAGCACGATGCCGTTGTAGCTGGTCACAACGATGTGCGAGCCTTTGTCCAGATCCGGGCTGGCCTTGGCCACGTTCACGGCGACCTTGGTTTCGATCAGGGAGTCGTCGATCTTGCTGCCGAAGGTGCGGGTGCCGCGGTCATCTTCGATTGGCGTGTCGCGGGTGGCGGTCAGTACCGAACTGCAGCCGGCAGTCAGGCCCAGGCATAGCGTCAGTGCTACGAGGCTAAGGCGATTAAAGGTCATTCTTCACTCCCGAACAGTTGGCTGTCGATCAGATCGCACAAGCAGTGGATCGCCAGCAGGTGGACTTCTTGAATACGTGCAGTGACATTGGACGGGACGCGAATCTCGACGTCCTCGGGCAGCAGCAGGGAGGCCATGCCGCCGCCATCGCGGCCTGTCATCGCGACCACGATCATTTCGCGGTCGTGCGCGGCCTGGATGGCCTGGATGATATTGGCCGAGTTGCCGCTGGTGGAAATGGCCAGCAGCACGTCGCCGGGTTGGCCGAGTGCGCGGATCTGCTTGGAGAAGATCTCGTTGAAGCTGTAGTCGTTGGCGATCGAGGTGATCGTCGAGGTGTCCGTAGTCAGTGCAATGGCGGGCAGGCTGGGGCGCTCGCGCTCAAAGCGGTTGAGCAGTTCGGACGAGAAGTGCTGGGCGTCACCAGCTGATCCGCCATTGCCGCACGAGAGCATTTTGCCCTCATTGAGCAGGGCGTTGACCATGACCTGGCTGGCTTGCTCGATGTGGGGGGCAAGAACGTCCATCGCCTGCTGCTTGGTGTCGATGCTGGCTTGAAAAAGCTGGCGAATCCGGGATTGCATGTCCATCTATGTGACCTTAAGTAGGGCGGCTGGTCGGGCGTGATCCAGGTGTTCCTGAGTGACTTCCCGGCACAAGAATGTGCAGCCCGCAAAGCAAAGCAAAATCGTTCAAAAAAGGGTGCTGGAATCGGCCTGGCAGCGCATTAGCTGTCAAAGGCGTTCCGTAGCCAGTTCAATTGGGGTGTTGCGCCGTCCAGCGTCACGACGTCGAATCGGCACGGCTGACTGGCCCAGCGCGGCTCGCGCTGCAAAAAGTACTGGGCGGCAAGTATCAGCTTTTGACGCTTGCGTGCGTCAATGCTGGCCAGTGCGCCACCCCATTGCGCGTGTTGTCGGTAACGAACTTCGACGAATACTACTGTATCGCCGTCAAGCATGACCAGATCCAGCTCGCCACGCTTGCATAACCAGTTCTGCGCCAGCAGGCGCAAGCCCTGTTGCTCAAGATGCCGCAGCGCCAGGCGCTCGGCATCCTTGCCAGTGTGTTGGCTTGAGCGGTCGGGCATCAGTTGGGGGTAGCTGGCAGGCGTTGAGGCTGGCCATTGGTGAACTCGGCCCACGGTAACTGACGCTCGACCCGTTGTGTCGGGCTCATGCTCAGGCTGCCGGACAGGCCGTCAATCCGGGAGTCAGGCAGTGCTTTCAGCTGGCCCAGGCTTGGCGCCAGGCGATAGGCGTCGATACCCATCGCATACAGGCGGCCAAGGCTGCCGCCGGCTTGCGGCCACTGCGCGGTCACTTGCTGGCGCAGTGGGTTGGCGGGGTCGAGCAGCCAAGGGGTTTCACAAAAACGGATGCCGTTCATGTCGTTGTACTGGTTCTGGTCGCCACTGGCGCTGAATACGTGGGACGTCGCGTACACCGGGATGTCGCCAGCGTACTGGTAGTTCAGGGTCGGCTTGATCTGCTGGGCTTGCTGTGGAGTAGCGGCCAGGAAGATGAACTCCATGTCCTGACGGCGTGAAGGTGTGGCCGAGCCACCTGCGGTTTTGCGCAGTTGCACCAGATCCGCGACCTGTTGGGCCAGGGCTACGGGCTTGTCGATATGTTCGACGCCGACGATGGTGCCGCCGTGGGCTTCCCATTCCTCGCGGAATGCCTTGAGCACACGATTGCCCCATTCGCCTACCGGCACCATGGCGCCGGCGCGGGTCAGGCCATCGGCACGTGCGCGGCGGGCCACTTCACGAGCTTCGTCTTCCGCTGCGAGGCCAAACTGGAACAACTGCGCCGGGCCTTGCGCGCCTTCGCTGTAGTTCAGGGCCAGGGTCGTGATCGGCAGTTGCGGACGGGCATTGAGTTGTTTGACCAGCGGTTTCTCCAGCGGGCCTACCACCAGCTGCACGCCGTCGGCTTGTGCCTGGCGATAGAACTCGTCCAGCGAGGTCAGGCGAGAGCTGTCATAGAACTGGATGCTCGGCGGGTTTTGCCCGGCTTGCTGTGCCTGATAGTGCGCAGCCATGAAGCCGTCGCGCAGCGCTTTGCTGACAGAGGCCAGTTGGCCTTCCTGGGGCAGCAGCAGGGCAATCTTGGTCAGTGGCTGGCTGGCCAGCTCCTTGAGCTTGATCAGTGGCGCAGGCAGTTGGATGGCTGCCGGGTGAGTCGGGTTCTGGGCGCGCCATTGGTCGATGGCGTTTTGTTGGTCCTGAAGGGTGCCGGCGCTCTTGACGGTCAGTGCCAGAGACATCCAGCCACCCAGCACGTCATTGCTGTGGGCCTGGAGCTGATCGACCGGCAGGGCGGCAACCAGTGCCCAGATGGCTTCGTTGTTGCTGTTGGCAGCATCGCCAGTCAGGTTCGGGGTCATCGCTGCGCGTTCGCGTGCGGCGGCCAGGGTCTGGCCATCAGCCTCAAGAGCGTTGGCGTGAACGGTGTGGGTACGCACCTGCAAGTCTGTAGGCAGTTCGCTCAGGCGTGACACGCTCGGGTGATTGAGGGCGGTCAGGGCGGCCTTCGGGTCATTGCGGCTCATCGCCAGCTCGGCTGCCAGTGTACTGGCAAATACTTGCTGGGCGGGTTTGAGCTGATCCAGCGGAACCTGGGCCAGAATCTGCGCTGCGCGGTCATTATTATGCTGGCGCAGGGCAAGGTCGGCTGCGGACAAGCGCAGCAGGGCGGCCTTTTCCGGATTTGTGCTCTCGGCTGCCTGCTGGAGCAGTTGCTCAAGGCTGGCGTCCGGGGTCCGTGGAAGTTCGCCAAGGCTGGACGAGGGCGAGCTGGCGCAAGCCGCCAGCAGGGCGGCGAGGCAGAGGGCAGTGAACAGCCGCAGGCAAGCGATCATGTAGTGTTCCTGATACTCGATCAAATGAGTGGGGAAGTGTACCCAAGCGTCGGCCGGGGCGCGATGTTACAGGCAATAAAGCCTGAATTTAGATCACTTCTGTACGTTGTGGCGGTGAAAGTTTCCCCTGTTGACGCATTGCGACCTGCAGGGCGGGTACGTTCATGAGGGCTCTACGCGCTACAATGGCGCCTTTAACTCTTATGAGGTGCGCGTTTTGACTGCTCCAGGTGATTTGAATTCCGTTGTTGGCTCACTTTATGTGGTGGCCACGCCCATCGGTAACCTGGACGACATCAGTGCGCGAGCGCTCAAGGTCTTGCGTGACGTGTCATTGATTGCGGCCGAAGACACGCGTCACTCCCTGCGTCTGATGCAGCATTTCGGCATTTCAACGCCGCTGGGCGCCTGCCACGAACATAACGAGCGAGATGAGGGCAGTCGCTTCATTCAGCGTTTGCTGGCGGGTGAAGATGTTGCATTGATCTCCGATGCGGGTACGCCGCTGATCTCCGACCCGGGTTATCACCTGGTGCGCCAGGCGCGTGCGGCCGGAGTCAAGGTTGTGCCCGTGCCGGGTGCCTGTGCATTGATCGCGGCCCTGTCTGCGGCGGGCCTGCCTTCTGACCGCTTCATCTTTGAAGGTTTTCTGCCGGCCAAGGCCGTCGGGCGTCGTTCACGCCTGGAGTTGCTGAAAGAAGAACCGCGCACGCTGATTTTCTACGAGGCGCCGCACCGCATTCTGGAATGTCTGCAGGATCTTGAGCTGGTATTCGGCCCGGACCGCCCGGCTTTGCTTGCGCGTGAGCTGACCAAGACCTTCGAAACACTCAAGGGTTTGCCGTTGTCCGAGTTGCGCGCCTTCGTTGAAGGCGACAGCAATCAGCAGCGCGGCGAGTGTGTTGTGCTGGTCGCAGGCTGGACCGCGCCCGAAACCGATGAAGTGGTCAGTAGTGAGGCGATGCGCATCCTGGACTTGTTGCTCAAGGAAATGCCGCTCAAGCGTGCCGCGGCACTTGCAGCTGAAATAACCGGCGAGCGCAAAAATGTGCTGTATCAAGTTGCACTGGAAAAGCAAAAAGTTGAGTGACGCTTTGGATCGAGTAGTGGCTTTTTGATACTTCGGCGTATTGGATTGAGTTGTTAAAGGCCTCAAGTCGGGTAAATGAAGGTGCCTTCTGGCTTTTAACGCTTGTTCTATACGCTCTGTACAGTTAATCTTCGCGCCGGAGAGTCGATTGGACAGTCGCTGCCTTCTATGAAAATTAGGGGGGGGAGGAAAGTCCGGGCTCCATAGGGCGAAGTGCCAGGTAATGCCTGGGAGGCGTGAGCCTACGGAAAGTGCCACAGAAAATAACCGCCTAAGCGCTTCGGCGCCGGTAAGGGTGAAAAGGTGCGGTAAGAGCGCACCGCACGACTGGCAACAGTTCGTGGCTAGGTAAACCCCACTTGGAGCAAGACCAAATAGGGTCCCAAGGCGTGGCCCGCGCTGGGACCGGGTAGGTTGCTAAAGATGTCCAGTGATGGCCATCGTAGACGAATGACTGTTCACGACAGAACCCGGCTTACAGATCGACTCTCCACCTTTTTTCTTCTGCTTGCCCTGCAAGCAGATTGCTATATCCGAAATCGTTTTATCCCCCGCCAGCAATCGTCAGAACAATACCCGACGTAATGCCGAAAAGTTCTTAGTCTTAACAAACTACTTTAAGTTTGAAGTCCAGAGCTTTGAATTCGCTGTGCATTGCTTGTCAAAAAAAACCTCCGCTTACTGCTCTGAGTCTATTTCCTCTCCTAAATCTCCGTTATGTAAGGGTTTTCCTGCGGGTCGCTCCTTGACGGTGTGGTGGGCGCATTCCTATAGTGTGCATAAGTGGTGGAAAGTGGCATAAAGTGGGTTTTCTAGGCGTAAAACGCTAATATTTGGAGAAGCGCACAGTGTTTCGCGGAGCCAATGCAATCAGTCTCGATGCCAAGGGCCGACTCGCAATGCCGAGCCGGTACCGTGACGAGCTGATTTCGCGTAGTTCCGGGCAACTGATCGTGACCATTGATGCGGTAGATCCCTGCTTGTGCGTGTACCCGCTGGATGAGTGGGAATTGATTGAAACCAAGCTACGGGCGTTGCCTTCGTTGCGTGAAGAGAACCGCCGCTTGCAGCGTCTGTTGATTGGTAATGCCGTCGATCTTGAACTCGATGGCAGTGGTCGTTTTCTGGTGCCGCCGCGTTTGCGTGAATATGCCAAGTTGGATAAGCGCGCGATGTTGGTTGGCCAGCTAAACAAGTTTCAACTGTGGGACGAGGATGCCTGGGAAGCTGTTTCTGCCGCTGACCTTGCAGCCATTCAACAACCGGGCGCCATGCCTGAAGAACTGCGTGATTTAATCCTGTGACTATAGATAGCGGCTTCAACCACATCACCGTACTGCTCGACGAAGCCGTAGAGGCTCTCGCCGTACGTCCTGATGGATGCTATCTGGATGGCACCTTCGGTCGCGGCGGACATAGCCGCCTGATACTCCAGAAGCTTGGTCCCGAGGGTCGTTTACTCGGGTTTGACAAAGATCCACAGGCAATTGCCACCGGGCAAGCGCTAGCGGCCGAAGACGGCCGCTTTGTTATTGTGCAGCGCAGCTTTGCTGAAATGGGATCCGAAATTGCCGATCGCGGTCTGGCCGGCAAGGTCAGCGGTGTGCTGCTCGATCTGGGCGTTTCGTCGCCCCAGCTCGACGATCCGGAGCGCGGCTTCAGCTTCATGAATGACGGCCCGCTGGACATGCGTATGAACCCGGACAGCGGTATCAGCGCTGCCGAGTTCGTCAACACCGCCTCCCGTGAAGAAATTGCCCGCGTTTTCAAAGAATATGGCGAAGAGCGTTTTTCCGGGCGCATGGCGCGCGCTGTTGTAGAGCGTCGCGACATCAAACCGTTCGAGCGCACGGCTGATCTGGCTGAAGTGCTGAAAGTGGCCAACCCGGCCTGGGAGAAGGGTAAGCACCCTGCAACCCGTACCTTCCAGGGCCTGCGCATTCACGTCAACAATGAGTTGGGTGATCTTGAGGCGGGCCTTGAGGCTGCGTTGGAATCGCTGGAAGTGGGCGGCCGTCTGGTCGTGATCAGCTTTCACTCCCTTGAAGATCGCATGGTCAAACTGTTCATGCGCAAGCTGGTCAAGGGCGAACCCGACAACCTGCCTCGTGGCCTGCCTGTGCAGCACGTGGCTTTTGTGCCGAAAATCAAGATTCATGGCAAGGCCCAGACTGCTTCCGATGAAGAGCTCAAGGCCAATCCGCGCTCGCGCAGCGCTGTCATGCGCGTCGCGGAGAAGCTTCGTTGAACAAGCTCTTCGCCAAGCCACTTCCCGGCGGAAGCTTTTTCATGCTGCTCTTGTTTATTGGCGTGCTGGTTTCGGCCGTGGGCGTTTCTTACAGCGCGCACTGGAACCGGCAATTGCTCAACACCCTGTACGGGGAGTTGAGCGTGCGCGACAAGGCGCAGGCAGAGTGGGGGCGCTTGATCCTCGAGCAAAGCACCTGGACTGCCCATAGCCGCATCGAAACCCTTGCCAGCGAACAACTGAAAATGCGCATTCCGGGCGCAGCAGAAGTTCGAATGGTGGCGCCATGATCAAACTCGAAGGCGCACTCTACCCGTGGCGTTTTCGTGTGGTGCTGGCATTGCTGGCACTGCTGGTAGGCGCGATCGCGTGCCAGATCGTTTACCTGCAAGTGATCGACCATGACTTCCTCAAGGGGCAGGGCGATGCACGCAGCTTGCGTCATATCCCTATTCCTGCGCACCGCGGCCTGATTACCGACCGTAATGGCGAACCCCTGGCCGTGAGTACCCCGGTAACCACCCTGTGGGCCAATGCCAAGGAAATGCAGGTTGCCAAGGACCGCTGGCCAGCGCTGGCGCACGCGCTTGGGCAAGATCCCAAAGTGCTGACGGCGCGCCTGGAGCAGCAAGCCAATAAAGAATTTATCTACCTGGTCCGTGGCCTGACGCCTGAGCAGGGTCAGGTGGTGCTCGACCTGAAAGTGCCAGGTGTCTATGGCATTGAAGAGTTCCGCCGCTTTTACCCTGCCGGTGAAGTAACGGCGCACATGGTCGGCTTCACGGATATTGACGATAAAGGCCGTGAAGGCGTCGAGCTGGCCTATGACGAATGGCTGGCCGGGGTACCGGGCAAGCGGCAGGTCATCAAGGATCGGCGCGGGCGTCTGATCAAAGACGTGCAAGTGACCAAAAACGCCAAGGCAGGGAAGACCTTGGCGTTGTCGATTGACCTGCGCCTGCAGTATCTGGCCAACCGCGAGCTGCGCAATGCGCTGGTCGAGAACGGTGCAAAGGCCGGCAGCCTGGTGATCATGGACGTGAAGACCGGCGAGATTCTGGCCATGGTCAACCAGCCAACCTACAACCCGAACAACCGTCGCAACCTGCAACCGGCAATGATGCGTAACCGCGCCATGATCGACGTGTTCGAGCCGGGCTCGACGGTAAAACCGATTTCGATGAGTGCGGCCCTGGAAACCGGGCGCTGGAAACCGACCGACAAGGTCGAGGTTTACCCGGGTACCTTGCAGTTGGGCAAGTACACCATTCGTGACGTATCGCGCACCGAAGGTCCGGTCCTCGACCTGACCGGCATCCTGATCAACTCCAGTAACGTGGGTATGAGCAAGGTTGCCTTCGACATCGGCGGCGAAGCGATTTTCCGCCAGATGGCGAAAATGGGCCTGGGTCAGGACACCGGTCTGGGCTTCCCGGGCGAACGTGTCGGCAACCTGCCCAACTACCGCGAGTGGCGCAAGGCCGAAACCGCGACCCTGTCTTACGGCTACGGTGTTTCCGTTACCGCGATTCAGCTGGTTCACGCGTTCTCGGCATTGGCCAACAACGGCAAGCTTGCCCCGCTGACCCTGCTTAAAGCAGACAAGCCGGCCGAGGCCGCCCAGGTCATGCCTGAGCAAGTGGCCAAAACCGTTCAGGGCATGCTCCAGGAAGTTATTGAAAACCCGCGTGGTGTATGGCGTGCCAAGGTTCCGGCGTATCACGTCGGTGGCAAGTCGGGTACCGCGCGTAAAACCTCGTCCGGCGGCGTGAAGGGTTATGCGGTGAACTCCTACCGCTCCCTGTTCGCGGGCTTTGGCCCCATGAGCGACCCGCGCTACGCGATCGTTGTGGTCATCGATGAGCCGAGCAAGGCGGGCTACTTCGGTGGTCTGGTATCAGCCCCGGTCTTTAGCAAAGTCATGTCAGGCACTTTGCGCCTGATGAACGTGACCCCGGATAACCTGCCGACGGCAGCGGAGCAACAAGCGGCAGCAACAGCCGCAGCAGCCAAAGGAGGGCGCGGCTAATGTCCTTGAGCCTGAACAAGATTTTCCCTCACGCTGGCCACGATCTACTGATTCGTGAGCTGACCCTCGACAGCCGTAACGTACGTGCAGGTGATTTGTTCCTTGCCGTGCCGGGCGGCAAGCTTGATGGTCGTGAACATATTGCTGACGCGCTCAAGCGCGGCGCTGCTGCCGTGGCCTATGAAGTGGAGGGTGCCTCGGTATTGCCTATTACCGATGTGCCGCTGATTCCGGTCAAAGGCCTGGCTGCCCAGCTGTCTGATATTGCCGGGCGCTTTTATGGCGAGCCGAGCCACCACCTCAACCTGGTGGGCGTAACCGGCA
This sequence comes from Pseudomonas deceptionensis, assembly GCF_900106095.1. Lineage (NCBI taxonomy): Bacteria > Pseudomonadati > Pseudomonadota > Gammaproteobacteria > Pseudomonadales > Pseudomonadaceae > Pseudomonas > Pseudomonas deceptionensis. The sequence continues at coordinate 1,803,748 of NZ_FNUD01000002.1, forward strand.
CCAACGGCAAAACCAGTGTTACTCAGCTGGTGGCTCAGGCGCTGGACCTGCTGGGGCAGCACTGCGGCATCGTCGGCACCTTGGGTACAGGCTTTTATGGCGCGCTGCAAAGCGGTCGCCACACCACGCCAGACCCGATTGCGGTACAGGCCATGCTGGCCGACCTGAAAAAGGCCGGCGCCAAAGCGGTCGCCATGGAAGTCTCTTCCCATGGTCTGGATCAGGGCCGCGTCAGCGCATTGGCTTTTGATGTGGCCGTGCTGACCAACCTGTCCCGTGATCATCTGGACTACCACGGCACCATGGAGGTTTACGCTGCGGCCAAAGCCAAGCTGTTTGCCTGGCCTGACCTGCGTTGCCGGGTGCTCAATCTGGACGACGAGTTCGGCCGCCGGCTGGCGAGTGAAAAACACGAATCGCGCCTGATCAGCTACAGCCTCGAAGACAGCAGCGCCACACTGTATTGCCGTAACGCGATCTTCGATGACGATGGCGTACGCGCCACCATCGTGACGGCCCAGGGCGAGCATCTTCTGCGCAGCAGCCTGCTCGGTCGTTTCAACCTGAGCAACGTGCTGGCCGCCGTTGGCGCGTTGCTGGGTCTGGATTACGCGCTGGATGAAATCCTCAAAGTGCTGCCAAAACTGGAAGGTCCGGTTGGTCGCATGCAGCGTTTGGGTGGCGGCACCCGTCCGCTGGTGGTGGTTGACTACGCCCACACCCCGGATGCGCTGGAAAAAGTATTGCTGGCCCTGCGTCCCCACGCCAAAGGCAAGCTGCTGTGCCTGTTCGGCTGCGGCGGTGATCGCGATCGCGGCAAGCGTCCGTTAATGGCGCAGGTGGTTGAGCGGTTGGCGGACGCGGTTCTGGTCACTGACGACAACCCGCGCACGGAAGCCCCAGCGCAGATTTTTGATGACATCCGTGTTGGCTTTGCCGCACCGCAGAACGTCACCTTTGTGGCCGGTCGCGGTGAGGCGATTGCCCGGATGATCGCAGGCGCCCATGCCGACGACGTGATCGTGCTGGCCGGTAAAGGGCATGAGGACTACCAGGAAATCAATGGTGAACGCCATGACTTCTCTGACCTGATCGAGGCCGATAAAGCCCTGGCTGCCTGGGAGGTTGCTCATGCTTAAGCCTCTGTTGCTCAGTGAAGTGCAGGCTGTCCTGAGCGGCCGTCTGGTCGAGGCCGATAGCCGGTTCAATGGTGTCAGTATCGACAGCCGTGCGATTACCCCGGGCCAATTGTTTGTGGCACTGACCGGCCCGCGCTTCGATGGCCATGACTATCTGAACGAAGTCGCGGCCAAGGGGGCGGTTGCCGCCCTCGTTGAGCGTGAAGTCCCCGGTTCGGCCTTGCCGCAGCTGGTGGTCAAGGATACCCGTCAGGCGCTGGGCCAATTGGCAGCGCTTAACCGTGCCGGCTACACCGGGCCCGTTGCTGCGATTACCGGCTCCAGTGGCAAAACCACGGTCAAGGAAATGCTTGCCTGCATCCTGCGCACCCGCGGTCCGGTGCTGTCGACCAAAGGCAACTTGAACAACGATCTGGGCGTGCCGCTGACCCTGCTGGAGCTGACGCTGGAACACACCGCGGCAGTGATCGAGCTGGGCGCATCGCGCCTGGGTGAAATTGCTTACACCGTAGGCATGACCAAGCCGCATGTAGCCGTACTCAACAATGCCGGCACCGCCCACGTGGGCGAGTTCGGCGGGCCGGACAAAATTGTCGAAGCCAAGGGCGAGATTCTGGAAGGGCTGGATGCCGATGGCGTCGCCGTACTCAATCTTGACGACAAGGCTTTCGGTATTTGGCAGGTCCGGGCAGCAGGGCGCAAGGTGCTCAGCTTTGCCCTGACTAATCCTGAAGCAAATTTTTATGCAAGCAATCTGGCCCGCGACGCACGCGGCTGCCCAGGGTTCGATTTGCATAGCCCGCTGGGTGTTGCCCGCGTGCAGCTCAACTTGCTGGGCCAGCATAATGTGGCCAACGCCTTGGCCGCCGCGGCTGCCGCCCATGCGTTAGGTATCTCGTTGTTTGGTATCGCTTCTGGTCTTGAAGCGGTATTGCCGGTCAAAGGGCGGGCAGTGGCTCAACTGACCGCCGCAGGCCTGCGAATTATTGATGACACTTACAACGCAAACCCCACCTCAATGTGCGCTGCCGTTGATATACTCGCCGGCTTTTCCGGTCGCACCGTCCTGGTGCTCGGAGATATTGGCGAACTGGGTGAGTGGGCGGAGCAGGGACATCGTGAAGTAGGCGCTTATGCCGCCGACAAAGTTTCAGCGCTCTATGCGGTGGGACCCATGATGGCTCATGCCGTCACAGCATTTGGACACCAGGCTCGTCACTTCGCCAATCAGGCTGACCTGATCAAGGCGCTTCGCGCTGAGCACGAAACAAACACCACTATTTTGATCAAGGGCTCGCGCAGCGCAGCGATGGAAAACGTCGTAGCGGCTCTGTGCGGTTCCAGCGGGGAGAAACATTAATGCTGCTGCTTCTAGCGGAGTATCTGCAACAGTTCTACAAAGGCTTCGCGGTCTTCCAGTACTTGTCCCTGCGCGGGATTCTTGGAGTGCTGACTGCGTTGACCCTGTCGCTGTGCCTGGGGCCGTGGATGATCCGCACCCTGCAAAACCGTCAGATCGGCCAGTCGGTGCGTAATGACGGCCCGCAATCGCACTTGTCCAAATCAGGCACTCCTACCATGGGTGGCGCGCTGATTCTGTCGGCAATCACCATCAGCACCTTGCTCTGGGCTGACCTGAGCAACCGTTATGTGTGGGTCGTGATGATCGTGACCCTGCTGTTCGGTGCGATTGGCTGGGTCGACGACTATCGCAAGGTGATCGAGAAGAATTCACGCGGCCTTCCGAGCCGCTGGAAGTATTTCTGGCAATCGGTGTTCGGCCTGGGTGCAGCGATCTTCCTGTACATGACGGCGCCAAGCGCGGTCGAAACCACGTTGATCCTGCCCATCCTCAAAGACGCCAGCATCCCGCTGGGCATCGGCTTTGTTGTACTCACTTACTTTGTGATCGTGGGTTCGAGCAACGCAGTCAACCTGACTGACGGCCTCGACGGCCTGGCGATCATGCCCACTGTGATGGTGGGCGGTGCGCTGGGTATCTTCTGCTACCTGTCGGGCAACGTGAAATTTGCCGACTACCTGCTGATCCCGTATGTCCCGGGCGCAGGTGAGTTGGTTGTGTTCTGCGGCGCACTGATTGGCGCCGGTCTCGGGTTTCTGTGGTTCAACACCTACCCGGCACAAGTGTTTATGGGTGACGTCGGCGCACTGGCGCTGGGCGCGGCCCTGGGCACCATCGCCGTGATTGTGCGTCAGGAAATCGTGTTGTTCATCATGGGCGGTGTGTTCGTGATGGAAACCCTGTCCGTGGTGATCCAGGTAGCGTCTTTCAAGTTGACCGGCAAGCGGGTGTTCCGCATGGCGCCGATTCATCACCACTTTGAACTCAAGGGCTGGCCTGAGCCACGCGTGATTGTCCGTTTCTGGATCATCACCGTGATTCTGGTACTGGTCGGCCTTGCCACGCTGAAGCTGAGGTAGAACCTGTGTCTCTGATCGCTTCTGACCACTTCCGCATCGTTGTCGGCCTCGGCAAGAGCGGCATGTCCCTGGTGCGCTTTCTAGCGCAGCGGGGCGTGTCGTTTGCCGTGGCAGACACGCGGGAAAATCCACCGGAGCTGGCCACGCTGCGCCGTGACTACCCGCAAGTGGAAGTGCGTTGTGGCGAGCTGGATGTCGAGTTCCTGTGCCGCGCCGACGAGCTCTACGTGAGCCCCGGCCTGGCACTGGCGACTCCGGCCCTGCAAGCGGCAGCGGCCCGTGGCGTAAAACTGTCGGGTGACATCGACCTGTTCGCGCGTAACGCGAAGGCACCCATCGTTGCAATCAGTGGTTCCAACGCCAAAAGCACCGTGACCACACTGGTCGGTGAAATGGCGGCGGCAGCCGGCAAGCGTGTGGCCGTCGGCGGCAACCTCGGTACACCTGCGCTCGACCTGCTCAGCGATGACATCGAGCTGTACGTGATGGAGTTGTCGAGCTTCCAGCTGGAAACCACCAACCAGCTCGGCGCCGAAGTCGCCACTGTGCTCAACGTCAGTGAAGATCACATGGACCGCTACACCGGCTTGCCGGCGTATCACCTGGCCAAGCACCGGATTTTCCGGGGTGCCAGGCAGGTGGTGGTCAATCGCCAGGACGCCCTGACCCGTCCGCTGATGAGCGAAGGCCTGCCATGCTGGACCTTCGGCCTGAGCGTGCCCGACTTCAAGGCTTTTGGCCTGCGTGAAGAAAACGGCGAGAAATACCTGGCCTTCGAATTTCAGAACCTGATGCCTGTGCGCGAGCTGAAAGTTCGCGGCGCACACAACCAGGCCAACGCCCTTGCGGCACTGGCGCTGGGGCATGCCGTGGGCCTGCCGTTCGACGCCATGCTGGCAAGCCTGCGTTCCTTCACCGGCCTTGAGCATCGCTGCCAGTGGGTTCGCGAGCTTGACGGCGTGAGCTACTATAACGACTCCAAGGCCACCAACGTTGGCGCCGCTCTGGCTGCCATCGATGGCCTGGGCATGGATATGGACGGCAAGCTGGTCCTGATCGCCGGCGGTGATGGCAAAGGTGCTGACTTCAGCGGCCTGCGTGACTCCGTGGCCAAGTACTGCCGCGCCGTGGTGCTGATGGGCCGTGATGCAGATCTGATCGCAGAAGCCATCGGCGACTCGGTACCCCGGGTGCGCGTCGGCTCGCTGGACGAAGCGATCGAGCAAAGCCGGGCATTGGCGTTGCCTGGCGATGCGGTTTTGCTGTCGCCTGCCTGCGCCAGTTTTGACATGTTCAAAAATTACGAAGAGCGCGGCCAGCTGTTCGCCCGTGCCGTGGAGGTGCTGGCATGATTTTCGGCATCCTCAAACCTTATCCTTCGCCGCTGATCACGGGCCGTGGCATCGACCTCGACTTCGCGTTGCTGGCCGGTTGCCTGGCTTTGCTCGGCCTTGGGCTGGTGATGATTACGTCGGCATCGTCCGAAGTTGCCGCCTTGCAGTCGGGCAACACCCTGTACCACATGATCCGCCACCTGTTTTACATCGTCCTCGGTCTGGGCGCGTGCATCCTGACCATGATGGTGCCGATTGCGACATGGCAACGTCTGGGCTGGTTGTTGCTGATCGGTGCCTTTGGCTTGCTGGTGATGGTGCTGATCCCGGGTATCGGGCGTGAAGTGAACGGTTCCATGCGCTGGATCGGCTTTAGCTTCTTTAACGTGCAGCCTTCGGAAATCGCCAAGGTGTTTGTGGTGATTTACCTCGCAGGCTATTTGGTGCGTCAGCAGAAGGAAGTCCGCGAGAGCTGGATGGGCTTCTTCAAACCGTTCATCGTGCTGCTGCCGATGGCTGGCCTGTTGCTGATGGAGCCCGACTTCGGTGCCACCGTTGTAATGATGGGCGCTGCGGCAGCGATGTTGTTCCTCGGCGGTGTGGGCCTGTTCCGCTTCGCCCTGATGGTGGCGCTGGCGGTGGGTGCGGTGTTTGTTCTGGTACAGGCGCAGCCTTACCGGATGGCGCGTCTGATCACCTTTACCGACCCGTGGTCCGACCAGTTCGGTTCCGGCTATCAGCTGACCCAGGCCCTGATCGCATTCGGTCGCGGCGAGTGGTTCGGCGTGGGGTTGGGCAACAGCGTACAGAAGCAGTTTTACCTGCCGGAAGCGCACACCGACTTCGTGTTTTCGGTACTGGCTGAAGAGCTGGGCGTAGTCGGCTCGCTGCTGACCGTTGCCCTGTTCGTGTTCGTCTGTGTACGCGGCATGTACATCGGCCTGTGGGCTGAACGTGCCAAGCAATATTTCGCGGCCTACATGGCGTACGGCTTGTCGTTCCTGTGGATCGGCCAGTTCCTGATCAACATCGGGGTGAACGTCGGCTTGCTGCCAACCAAGGGCCTGACCCTGCCATTCCTCAGTTATGGCGGCAGCTCGCTGGTGATCTGCTGTGTGTGCATGGGCTTGTTGCTGCGCATCGAGTGGGAGAGTCGAACCCACCTGGGCAGCGAAGAAACAGACTTTAAAGAAAGCGACTTCGCAGAGGAGCCGACCCATGGGCGCTAATGTGCTGATCATGGCGGGCGGCACCGGCGGGCATGTGTTCCCGGCCCTGGCTTGCGCCCGTGAATTTGAAGCTCGCGGCTACACCGTGCACTGGCTCGGTACACCGCGCGGCATCGAAAATGAACTGGTCGAGCCTGCCGGTTTCAAACTGCACCTGATCAACGTGGCTGGCCTTCGTGGCAAGAGCAAGCTGTCGCTGATCAAAGCACCGTTTGTGTTGCTCAAGGCGCTGTTTCAGGCACGCAAAATCATTCGCCAGCTCAAGCCGGTCTGCGTGCTTGGCTTTGGTGGTTACGTGACCGGGCCTGGCGGTCTGGCGGCGAAGACCTGCGGTGTGCCGGTGATCATTCACGAGCAAAACGCGGTAGCCGGTACGGCCAATCGCTTGCTGGTGCCCATGACCAGCCGTGTGTGCGAAGCCTTCCCTGAAACCTTCGCTGCCTCGGACAAGCTGCGTTCCACCGGTAACCCGGTGCGTCCCGAGCTGTTCACCCTGGCGCCGCGCGCAGCACTCGAAGGGCGCAAGGCGCGCCTGCTGGTGCTGGGTGGCAGCCTTGGCGCCGAGCCGCTGAACAAGTTGTTGCCTGAAGCGCTGGCCAACGTACCGGCTGACGTACGTCCTGAAGTGTTTCATCAGGCCGGCAAGCAGCACGACCAGATTACTGCCGAGCGCTATACCGCGGTCGGCGTCGAGGCTCAAGTGCAGCCTTTTATCAAAGACATGGCCCAAGCCTATGGCTGGGCCGACCTGGTGGTCTGTCGCGCAGGCGCGCTGACCGTCAGTGAACTGGCTGCGGCCGGTCTGCCTTCGCTGCTGGTGCCATTGCCCCACGCGATTGATGACCATCAGAGCCGTAACGCCGACTTTTTGGCACGCGAGGGCGCAGCCTTCCTGATGCCGCAAGCGACAACTGGCGCAGCCGAACTGGCTGCACGCCTGACAGAGGTTTTGATGCAACCGGAACGACTCAACAGCATGGCGGCCAATGCTCGCCGCCTGGCCAAACCTGATGCGACCCGCAACGTTGTAGATATCTGCCTGGAGGTGGCCAATGGTTGAGAATCAGAAAGCTATGCCACAACCCGAGATGCGCCGTATCCGTCGTATCCACTTCGTCGGTATTGGTGGCGTGGGCATGTGCGGTATCGCCGAAGTGTTGCTGAACCTGGGCTATGAAGTGTCGGGTTCGGACCTGAACGCATCGGCCGTGACCGAACGTCTTGAGTCGTTCGGCGCACACATATTTATCGGCCACCGTGCCGAAAACGCAGCTAACGCCGATGTGCTGGTGGTGTCGAGCGCGGTCAATACCTCGAACCCTGAAGTCGCGACTGCACTGGAACGTCGTATTCCAGTGGTGCCACGGGCCGAGATGCTGGCTGAGCTGATGCGCTACCGCCACGGCATCGCCGTCGCCGGTACTCACGGTAAAACCACTACCACCAGCCTGTTGGCCTCGGTGTTCGCGGCCGGTGGCCTGGACCCGACGTTCGTGATCGGTGGCCGGCTGAATGCAGCAGGCACCAATGCACAGTTGGGCACCAGCCGTTACCTGATCGCCGAAGCTGACGAAAGCGATGCCAGCTTCTTGCACCTGCAGCCGATGGTTGCCGTGGTCACCAACATCGATGCCGACCACATGGCGACCTACGAAGGCGACTTCAACAAACTGAAGAAAACCTTCGTCGAGTTCCTCCACAACCTGCCGTTCTACGGTCTGGCCGTGGTGTGTCTGGATGATCCGGTGGTGCGTGAAATCCTGCCGCTGGTCAAGCGTCCGACGGTGACTTACGGCTTCAGCGAATCGGCTGACGTGCGTGCAATCAATGTTCGCCAGCAAGGTATGCAGACCTTCTTCACCGTCCTGCGACCTGATCGCGAGCCGCTGGATGTTTCGGTGAACATGCCGGGCAACCATAACGTGCTCAATGCCCTGGCAACCATCTGCATTGCCTCGGATGAAGGCATCAGCGATGAAGCCATCGTTCAGGGCCTGTCGGGTTTCGAGGGCGTGGGTCGACGTTTCCAGGTCTACGGCGAGCTGCCGGTTGAAGGCGGCCACGTGATGCTGGTGGATGACTACGGTCACCACCCGACCGAAGTTGCGGCCGTGATCAAGGCCGTGCGCGGTGGCTGGCCGGAGCGCCGTCTGGTGATGGTTTACCAGCCGCACCGTTTCAGCCGGACACGCGATCTGTACGACGATTTTGTGCAGGTGCTGGCTGACGCCAACGTGCTGCTGCTGATGGAAGTTTACCCGGCCGGCGAAGAGCCGATTCCGGGCGCCGACAGCCGCCAGCTCTGCCACAGCATCCGTCAGCGCGGTCAGCTGGACCCGATCTATATCGAGCGCGGCGTCGAGCTGGCTCCGATCGTCAAGCCGCTGCTGCGCGCCGGCGACATCCTGTTGTGCCAAGGGGCGGGCGATATCGGCCGTCTGGCACCGCAACTTATTAAAAGCCCGTTGTTCGCCGGTGCTGTTGTTGCCGCCAGTGAAGGAAAGTTGAAATGACTGCTGCCTACGCCAATCTGTTCTCGACCATTGCCCCAGCCGACTTCGGCCGTGTGGCCGTGCTGTTCGGCGGCAAAAGCGCTGAGCGTGAAGTCTCGCTGAAATCGGGCAATGCCGTGCTGGGCGCGCTGCAAAGTGCAGGCGTGGATGCCTTCGGTATCGATGTGGGTGATGACTTCATCACTCGCATCACCCACGAAAAAATCGACCGTGCATTTATCATCCTTCACGGCCGTGGCGGTGAAGACGGCAGCATGCAAGGCCTGCTGGAGTGCCTGGGCATTCCTTACACCGGCAGCGGCATCCTGGCGTCGGCTCTGGCCATGGACAAGCTGCGCACCAAGCAGGTGTGGCACAGCCTGGGTATTCCAACGCCGCGTCACGCCGTGTTGAGCAGCGAAGCCGATTGTATTTCTGCAGCGAAGGAACTGAGCTTCCCTTTGATCGTCAAACCGGCACATGAAGGTTCAAGTATCGGTATGGCCAAAGTGCACACTGCAGACGAGTTGATCGTCGCGTGGGCCGAGGCCAGTAAGTACGACTCGCAAGTGTTGGTAGAGCAATGGATCACAGGTCCCGAGTTCACCATCGCCACCCTGCGTGACCAGGTGTTGCCACCGATTGCCCTGGGCACTCCGCATACTTTTTACGACTACGACGCCAAGTACGTGGCCAACGATACCCAGTATCGAATCCCGTGCGGCCTCGATTCCGCCAAAGAACAAGAGCTCATGGATCTCACGGCGAAAGCCTGTGAGGCGATCGGTATTGCCGGTTGGGGCCGTCTGGACGTGATGCAGGACACCGACGGCCAGTTCTGGCTGCTGGAAGTCAACACCGCGCCGGGCATGACCGATCACAGCCTGGTACCAATGGCGGCCAAGGCGGCCGGTCTGGATTTCCAGCAACTGGTTCTGTCGATTCTGGCAGCCAGTGTTGAAGAGTCGCGAGGTTAAGACCATGCAAGGCGCATCGCTTCGTCATCAACCACCCGCTCCCGGCCGCAAGCCGGTACCGCGTGGCGCCAGCCGGATGGTGGCGAAAGAGCCGATGTCGGTGCGTTTGCCAAAAGCCAATTTCGGCTTTTTGAAGGCGTTGTTCTGGCCGGTACTGTTGGTGGCGCTGGGGTATGGCACCTACGAAGGTGCGCAGCGTTTGCTGCCTTATGCCGATCGGCCGATCACCAACATCAATGTGCAGGGTGATTTGAGCTACATCAGCCCTGCCGCCGTACAGCAGCGCATTGCCCCGTATATGGCGGCGAGCTTCTTCACCGTCGATCTGGCAGGCATGCGCACCGAGCTTGAGCAAATGCCCTGGATCGCCCACGCCGAAGTACGGCGGGTATGGCCGGACCAGGTGGTGATTCGCCTTGAAGAGCAACTTCCGGTTGCCCGTTGGGGCGACGAGGCATTGTTGAACAACCAGGGGCAGGCGTTTACGCCGCGCGAGTTGGCCAACTACGAACACTTGCCGCAGCTGTTTGGCCCCCAACGGGCCCAGCAGCAAGTGATGCAGCAGTATCAGGTGTTGAGCCAGATGCTGCGTCCGATGGGCTTCTCCATTGCCCGGCTGGAATTGCGTGAGCGCGGTAGCTGGTTCCTGACCACCGGAGCTGGCAGTGCAGGGCCCGGGATCGAGTTGCTGTTGGGGCGCGATCACCTGGTAGAGAAGATGCGTCGCTTCATAGCCATCTATGAAAAAACGCTGAAAGAACAGATTACAAACATAGCGCGCATCGATTTGCGTTATGCCAACGGATTGGCCGTCGGCTGGCGGGAACCTGTGGCACCCACGATAGCCCAACCCGCTGTCGCGAAGAATTAAGAAGAGGCAGGACCCATGGCAAACGTGCAAAGCGGGAAAATGATCGTCGGTCTCGATATCGGCACCTCCAAAGTGGTGGCGCTGGTGGGCGAGGTCGGGGAAGACGGCACAATCGAAATCGTCGGTATTGGCACGCATCCGTCCCGTGGCCTGAAGAAAGGCGTGGTGGTGAACATCGAGTCCACCGTGCAATCGATCCAGCGCGCCATCGAAGAAGCGCAGCTGATGGCCGGTTGCCGGATCCACTCGGCGTTTGTCGGTGTGGCCGGTAATCACATTCGCAGCCTGAACTCCCACGGCATCGTGGCGATTCGGGACCGTGAAGTCAGCTCGGCCGACCTTGAGCGCGTCCTCGACGCCGCCCAGGCTGTCGCGATTCCGGCTGACCAGCGTGTGCTTCACACCCTGGCGCAGGACTACGTGATCGACAACCAGGAAGGCGTTCGCGAGCCACTGGGCATGTCGGGCGTACGCCTGGAAGCCAAGGTGCACGTAGTGACCTGCGCGGTGAATGCGGCACAGAACATCGAGAAGTGCGTACGCCGTTGTGGGCTTGAGGTGGACGACATCATCCTCGAGCAACTGGCGTCGGCTTACTCGGTTCTGACCGATGACGAAAAAGAACTGGGCGTGTGCCTGGTCGACATCGGCGGCGGTACTACCGACATCGCGATCTTCACCGAGGGCGCCATTCGCCACACGGCGGTGATCCCGATTGCGGGTGATCAGGTGACCAACGACATCGCAATGGCGCTGCGTACACCAACCCAATACGCCGAAGAAATCAAGATTCGTTACGCCTGTGCACTGGCCAAACTGGCTGGTGCCGGCGAAACCATCAAGGTGCCAAGCGTAGGCGATCGTCCGCCGCGTGAGCTGTCCCGTCAGGCATTGGCCGAAGTGGTCGAGCCGCGTTACGACGAACTGTTCACCCTGATTCAGGCAGAGCTGCGTCGCAGCGGCTACGAAGACCTGATCCCGGCAGGCATCGTCCTGACGGGCGGTACTTCGAAGATGGAAGGCGCGGTCGAACTGGCCGAAGAGATCTTCCACATGCCAGTCCGCCTGGGCGTGCCGCACAGCTTCAAAGGCTTGACCGACGTTGTGCGCAATCCGATTTACTCCACCGCTGTGGGCTTGTTGCTGTACGGGCTGCAAAAGCAGTCAGACGGTATCTCCATATCGGGTATCAGCAACCGCGACAACTACAGCAGTGATGAACAAAAAGCCCCTGTGTTTGAGCGCCTTAAGCGCTGGGTCCAGGGCAACTTTTAAGGCTTGAGCGGTAACAGATTCAAAGCAGTAGAAGTAGGCGAAAAAAACTAGAGAACTGAAAGGAGAGGGACCATGTTCGAACTCGTAGACAACATCCCGCAAAGCCCGGTAATCAAGGTTATCGGTGTTGGTGGTGGCGGTGGCAATGCTGTTAACCACATGGTTAAGAGCAACATCGAAGGCGTGGAATTCATCTGCGCCAACACTGACGCGCAAGCGCTGAAAAGCATCGGCGCGCGTACCATCCTGCAATTGGGCACCGGTGTGACCAAGGGCCTGGGTGCCGGCGCGAATCCTGAGGTCGGTCGTCAGGCCGCTCTGGAAGACCGTGAGCGTATCGCTGAAGTGTTGCAGGGCACCAATATGGTGTTCATCACCACGGGCATGGGCGGTGGTACCGGTACCGGTGCTGCGCCGATCATTGCCGAAGTGGCCAAGGAAATGGGGATTCTCACCGTTGCGGTGGTGACTCGTCCGTTCCCGTTCGAAGGTCGCAAGCGCATGCAGATCGCTGACGAAGGTATTCGTCTGCTGTCCGAAAGCGTCGATTCGTTGATCACGATTCCGAACGAAAAACTGCTGACCATCCTCGGCAAGGACGCAAGCCTGCTGTCGGCTTTCGCCAAGGCCGATGACGTGCTGGCCGGTGCCGTTCGCGGTATCTCCGACATCATCAAGCGTCCGGGCATGATCAACGTCGACTTTGCCGACGTGCGTACCGTGATGAGCGAAATGGGCATGGCGATGATGGGTACTGGCTGCGCCAGCGGTCCGAACCGTGCGCGTGAAGCGACCGAAGCGGCCATTCGCAACCCGTTGCTTGAAGACGTGAACCTGGAAGGCGCTCGCGGCATCCTGGTCAACATCACCGCCGGCCCTGACCTGTCCCTGGGTGAGTACTCCGACGTGGGTAGCATCATCGAAGCCTTCGCTTCCGAGCACGCGATGGTCAAGGTCGGTACCGTTATCGATCCGGACATGCGTGACGAGCTGCATGTGACCGTGGTTGCGACCGGTCTGGGCGCAAAAATCGAGAAGCCGGTCAAGGTTATCGACAACAGCGTTCAAACTTCGTACGCCGCCTCTTCGGCACACAGCGCGACTGCTCGCCAGGAAGCTCGTACCGAGCGTCAGGAACAGCCGGTGGTTAACTACCGTGACCTGGACCGCCCGACAGTGATGCGTAATCAGGCCCAGCAAGGCGCGACGACCGCTGCTAAGCTTAATCCTCAAGACGATCTGGACTACCTGGACATCCCGGCTTTCCTGCGTCGACAGGCTGATTAATGAAATCAATCAGGGCTATTAAGGTGATTGGTGTTCAGCAAAGGCTCGGTCTGCTATTATCCCCAGCCTTTGTTGATACCTATTCGCAATTTGCGCTGAAGCGGCCAATGCCATGATTAAGCAACGCACCCTGAAAAATATTATCCGTGCCACAGGTGTCGGCCTGCACTCCGGTGAGAAGGTCTACCTGACCCTCAAGCCTGCCCCTGTGGATACCGGCATCGTGTTTTGTCGTGCAGACCTTGACCCTGTTGTGCAGATCCCTGCCCGCGCGGAAAACGTCGGCGAGACAACGATGTCGACCACGTTGGTCAACGGCGATGTAAAAGTAGACACGGTAGAGCACTTGCTCTCGGCCATGGCTGGCCTGGGGATCGATAACGCCTACGTCGAACTCTCCGCGTCTGAAGTCCCGATTATGGACGGTAGCGCCGGACCTTTCGTGTTTCTGATTCAATCTGCCGGCCTGGAAGAACAGGACGCGCCGAAGAAGTTCATCCGTATCCTGCGTGAAGTGACAGTGGAAGATGGCGACAAGCGCGCCACTTTCGTCCCTTTCGAAGGCTTCAAGGTGAGCTTCGAGATCGATTTCGATCACCCGGTTTTCCGTAATCGCACCCAAAGCGCAACCGTGGATTTCTCAAGCACTTCGTTTGTAAAAGAAGTCAGCCGCGCGCGTACTTTTGGTTTCATGAGTGATATCGAGTACCTGCGCAAGCACAACCTCGCACTCGGCGGTAGCGTTGAAAACGCGATCGTGGTCGATGCGGATGGTGTACTGAACGAAGACGGCCTTCGCTATGAAGACGAATTCGTGAAGCACAAGATCCTCGACGCCATTGGCGACCTCTACCTGTTGGGCAACAGCCTGATTGGTGAGTTCAAGGGCTTCAAGTCTGGCCATGCACTGAACAACCAGCTGATTCGCAAGCTGCTTGAGCAGACCGATGCGTGGGAAGTCGTGACCTTTGAAGATGCCAGCACTGCACCGATCTCGTACATGCGTCCGGTTGCGGCAGTTTAAGTAAAACTTCTTTCTCTAGTTTTTGAAGGCCACCTCCGGGTGGCCTTTTTTTATGGCGCGGGTTTGGGTTTTAGCGCGTTAAGCCCGGTTTCATTGATGTCCATGACCCGATTTCGCCCACGTTTCTTGGCTTGATAAAGCGCCTTGTCGGCGGTGCTGAGCAGTTCTTCCTGGTTGTCACCGGGCTTGGCGTAGCGGGTGCAGGTGCCCACGCTGACCGTAAGCCTGGTGGTATGCGGGTTGGCCGGCTCCATCTGCTCGACCGCTGCCCGAATGTTCTCCGCCAGCAGACGGGTGCCTGCCGCATCGGTTTCTGTGAGGACCACGGCGAACTCTTCGCCCCCATAGCGCGCGGCTAGGTCGGCGGGGCGCCGTACATGGGTCTTGATCTGCTGCGCCACCTGGCGCAGGGCCTCGTCTCCGGCCTGGTGCCCGTAGTTGTCGTTGAAGGCCTTGAAGTGGTCGACATCGATCATCATCAGCGACAGCGGCGCGCCGGAGCGTTGTGCGCGCCGCCATTCCAGATCCAGGGTGGTGTCCAGCATCCGGCGATTGGCCAGGCCGGTCAGCGGGTCGGTGGCGGCGAGGGCGGCAAGTTCGCGTTCAGCCTGCTGGCGCAGGCGCAGCTCGCGCGTCAGCATCCAGGTGAGCCACAGCATGCCCAGGCACAGCAGCAGGGTTGCAGTGCCGATCAGAGCGGCGGTGTGGCGCCAGTTGCTGAAGATATGCTCGGTCGACAAGGCAACTACGACCACCATGGGCAGGTCGCTGATCTGGGCAAAGTTGTACAGGCGTTCCAGGTGATAGAGCCCGGACATGGCGGTAAAGCTGCCATAGCGCTCATTGAGAAAACGCAAAAAGATCGGCCGCTCGCTCAGGTCCTGACCGGTAAAGGTTTTGTCTGTCGCCGGGTACTGAATCAGCATGATGCCGTCCGTACTGACCAGGCTGATGTTGCCGGTCGGCCCAAGGTCCAGGCCGCGGAACAGGTTCTGGAAGTAGGTCATTCTCATCTGGGCCACGACAACGCCCCCGAACGAGCCGTCCGGGGCAGATATTCTGCGGCTCAGCAGCAGGGTCCAGTCATTGGCGGGCTGATTGGTGAGGACGGGGCGGCTGATGAAAATCTTGTCGCTTTGCACCGTGCGATGAGCCTTGAACCAAGGTTGCTGGCTGGCATTGTCCAGCGAGGGCGTGCCTGGGCGTGAGCTGGCAATCAGCTTGCCCTCGGCATCCAGCACAAAGAACCCGGCATTGGACGGCGCCTCGGAGGCTCTGTCGAAGAGCAACGGCTGTTGCGTCTGTGGTGAAAGCGAGGCCAGTGCCTGGCTTTGCACCAGATTGACCAGGTTGATGAGCGCGGAGTCATAGATCGAGAGGGTGTTGCGAATATCACGGCTGATCAGTTGCACGATGTTCAGGGCTGAGCGTGCAGCATCTTCTTCAGTGTTGCGGTACTCCCTGACCAGTAAATAGCCAACGATGCTGAGAATGGCAACCACCGAAAGGGCGCAGGCCCCGACCAGCCTGCGCCGAGTGATGATGTGTGTTCGCGTGGAGAATGGAATGGCCTTACCCTCACAGATACGAATCGTGCCCTGCCATAAGGTGTTGCCTTATAGAGATAAGGCCAGCTAAAAAGCTGGCCTTATGGTCACGGATTAAAACACATCAATAGGATAGTCGACGATCACCCGATACTCATCGACATCGTTGTCAACGCTCTGGTACGCGGTATTGCCGCGGTTGGTGGCCCAGCGCAGACTCACCGCCAGGTCCTTGGCCTTGCCTTCCTGGATCACGTATTTTAGCCCCAGGTCGCGCTCCCAATGGTGGGCGTTCTTGCCCTCAGGGTTGTACCAGTTGCTGTAGCCGATGCTGTTGGAATCAGCCTTGGTCAGATCCAGCTCCCCGCGAGAGTATGAGGCACTGCCTGTCAGGCCGGCGATCCCGATCCCGGCAAAGTCATATTCGTATTGCAGCTTCCAGGAGCGCTCGTTCGGGCCGTTGAAGTCCGAGTACTGCTGCGAGTTGTCGAGGTAAACGCTGTCGCCCTGGTAGATGTAATCAAAGGGCGTGTTGCCGTTTACCCGCTGGTAAACCGCCGTCACCTTGTGTCCGTCCACGCCGACTGCAAAGTGCAGGCTGAAGGTGTTGTTGTCGATGTCCCCCAGCAGCGCCTTGCCGGTGTCCTGGGTGTGATAGAAGTGCAGGCCGGGGTTAAGGCTGATGCTATCGCTCAGCGCATAGGTGTAATCCAGGTCGTAGTAGTACTGGTTCCAGATGTCCTGCAATTGGGCTGCATACAGATTGCTGGTGATCTCGGGTACACCGCTCCAGGACACCCCGGCCCAGGTGATGTGCTTGCTGCTCTGGTCGCCAAGATCACCGTAAGTGGTGGTCAGACGGCGCATGCCGCTTTGGTTGTACGGTTTGTCGAAGCTGACCTGGCCGCCTTCGAACATCCAGCCTTCGAAGCTGTTATTGGTCAGGCTGACGCCGCGGAAGGACTGCGGCAGCATGCGGGACTCACCGCCGGCAATCACCGGGTTGGTCAGAAACATGTCGCCCGCCTTGAGCTCGGTATCGAACGCACGCATTTTCAGCGCCGCACCGGCTGAGGAGAATGCTGTTGGTGCTTTGCCGTTGCCATCACTGACCGGCAGGATGCTGCTGCCATCCGTACCCCCGCCGCCATCGAGCTTGAGCCCGAGCAGGGCGTACGCATCCAGACCGAAGCCGACCGTGCCCTGGGTGAAGCCCGACTCGAATTTGCCGATAAAACCTTGCCCCCACTCTTTGCTGTCATCGGCACGGGGGCTGCGGATGTCGTGGTTCATGTAGTAGTTGCGGGCGTGAAGCTTGAGGCTGGAGCCTTCAACAAAACCGTCTTTGGATGCGTCGTCCTCTGCGTGAGCGAAAGCGGGGATCGTTGCAGCCAGGGCAAGGAATAAAGGGCAGAGTTTGAGTGAATGCTTCACCGGTGTTGAGCTCCTTTTAAGGTGGGGTTGCTGTTGTATTTTTTTAAACAATCCGGTGCCCGTCATGGGCCGCCCAAGGTCAGGGCGCCTTTTTTTAAGACCAAAAAAAAGCCGCTATGGTAGCGGCTTTTGAAACAGTAAGTCACATTTGTAGCGCGTGACTGACTGGGTCGGGAAGTCTGAAGGTGTGAGATCAGCTGTCTTTCGCCTGTTGCGAGTCGCTGACTTCAACCTGTGTTTGCTGGGGCTTTGCGTCGTTTTGATGGCGTGCCGTAAGCTCTGCCTGACCTTGTTCAAAGGCGGCGGCGCGGGCGACATTTTGTGCGACAAATGCGGGCGATTCTTCCGCCATGGCCAAGGGCGACAACAACAAAGACGACAAAACGAAAACGCTAGCCATACCCATACTGGTGGACATTTCAAAGACCTTCTTGCTTAGCAAGTGCTGTGTGATGGCCTAAATCTATAGTGGTGCGGGGTGGCGAAAAAGCCATGTTTTGGACAAGGACTTTTGCGTTTAAGGTAACAAATCGAGAGATGGGCGGGCTAGACACATCAAGCCCACAGGGAACTGAGCAAGGCTGCGATCCTTTTGAAGGTAAAGGTTGCAGCTTTGCTCAGTTCCTGCAGGAGTTTGTGGCACAGATGCTCATCATTGTGTCATGCGTCGGACAATGCAGAGTGCGGCTCAGCACAATGGTAAGCGCGTTTTAATGTTGAAGTTCGACTTGCAAGTTTGACATGTGCCGGGCGCTGTTACGCGACGGCAAACTTAATCATTGTGAAACCTCGTAGTTTAGTCGCGAGTCCCACAACGAGGCATAGACCGTGTTGACTCCCGGATAAGCCGGGTTGGCCCATGTGGTGGCGGGCATCCTCAGGTCGGATGCCTGTTACTTTCACTTTAAGCGTTATTGAAGCCTCTTTTATATACTCGCTGTTATGGGGTGGGTGAAACTGTTTTGATCTTGGGCGTGGTAGAACTAATGGCTTTAACGGAAATTGTTTTTGAGTTTGTGAGATTGAGGTAGGTGGCTTTCATGGTGAGTGAAAAACTTTGTGTCACTGGCCCTGTGATCAAGCAGTTTCGAGCGCTGGTGTTGGTGATATTAAAGTTCGGCATATGCGGGTTGGTGCTCATGCTCCAGTAAACGACCCCGTCGAACACGGTGTTGCCGTTGGCATCCTGAACAAGGGAGGGCGTCGGGATAGCGCATCCTGTATTGATTGGCGTGTCAGTGTCGCCGCTACCGCCGATTAAAATCAGGGTCGCAGGCCCTGCTAGCGCATGGGTGTCTTTATTTTTGGCGGATTCGTCACTGCTATTGAAGTCATTCATGAGAACTACCTATTTGGGTAAGTTAAGTGCGTAAGGTCGCGAACTTTAATTGAGGCAGTTGGGATAGATATTTAATACATGTTGCAGGGGGAGTGTGGGGAGGGGGATTTATGTTGTCTACTGTCATAAGTAACAGGTGTGGTGATGACAGTGGATGTTTATTGGGTGGGCGAGATAGTCGAGGCTCTAGGGCGCGGGGCGCGCATAGTTATTGTGTTTGTTTGATGTGTTGCAGGGTATTTGTTGTTTTTTTATTTGATGTTGTGTTTATAGATGTTTAATTCTTGGGTTCGGGTAATGTCAGTCCAAATGTATTTCTGCCTTGTTGGCTGTGCACAAATACTTCGCCGCCGTGCATTTGCGCAATGGCTTTAACGATGGCCAGCCCCAGTCCGTGATTAGCGCCACTGTTATAGCGAGCGGCATCTACCCGATAAAAACGCTCGAACAGGCGTGGTAAATGTTCTGAGGCAATCGGCTCGCCAGGATTGCTGATACTGATGGTCACCTGAGTCGCCGTGTGGCTGATCTGAACGTCAATCGACAGCCCGGCAGCGGTGTGCTGCACGGCGTTGTTCAGCAGGTTGATCAGCGCCCGGCGCAGATGAGGCTTTTCGATGCTGACGTCAGCGTCGCCACTGACCCGCACCTGTACTTGTGCGTCCTCAAGGATGAACTCCAGGTAGTCCAGGGTCGTTTTCACTTCATCCGCCAGAGAAGCACGGGTCAGTTTACTGGCCTTGCTGCCCTGGTCGGCGCTGGCCAGAAAGAGCATGTCATTGATGATGTTGCGCAGCCGCTCCAGCTCTTCAAGGTTGGATTGCAGCACCTCGAAGTAATGCTCGGCCGAGCGCCCGCGGGTCAGTGCAACCTGGGTCTGGCCAATCAGGTTGGTCAGCGGCGAACGCAGTTCATGGGCCACGTCGGCATTGAATGACTCCAGCCGGGTATAGGCCTGCTCGACCCGGTCCAGGGTTGAGTTGAAGGCGCTGACCAACTGATCCAGCTCCGGTGCCAGTGGCGCAAGGTGCAGGCGCCCGGACAAGCGCGGAGGGGCCAGCTTTTGCGCTTCTTCAGACAACTTGATCAGCGGCTTTAGGCCGATCCGCGCCACCCAATAGCCCAGCGCCGAGGCCAGCAACACGCCTAATGTCGCCAGGCTGATCAGGGCGATCAGCAAGTGGTGCTGGGTCTGGCGGAAGGTCTGGGTATCGATGCCGATCACAAAACGTAGCGCCGGGCGTTGCTCCTTGGCCGGTACCTCGCTGATCAGCACCTTGAACGGGTAAGCCTGGCCGGGCAACTGCACGTCCTGCACGCCGGTCTGCCCTTGGGCAAGTTCGCGGACCCGGGCCTCGGGATTGCCGTATTCATAGGCGGGGTCCGGGCTGATGGCCCAAAACCGGATGCGCTTGTCTTCTTCGCTGAGCAGTTTGAGCTTGGCGCTCATCTTGGCCCAATGTTCGAGGTTGCCGTAGCGGTTGATCGAAGACTCAAGCACGCTGTACCGGGCTTCCAGCTCCGCTTCGGGCAGGCGGCTGATGCTGGTGTCGACCTGTTGGTAAAGCGCACCGCCGATCAACACAAAGACCAGCAACGCCACCAGGGTAAACATCGCGCTCAAGCGCAGGGCGATGGAGTCCAGGTGTTGGGGCCGCTTAAACACCGCGCCGCTCCAGCACGTAGCCCATGCCGCGAATGGTGTGCAGCAGCTTGTGTTCGAACGGCCCGTCGAGCTTGGCCCGCAGGCGTTTGATAGCGACTTCGACCACGTTGGCGTCGCTGTCGAAATTGATGTCCCAGACCATCTCGGCGATGGCGGTTTTGGAGAGGATTTCACCCTGACGCCGTGCCAGCACGCTGAGCAGTGAAAACTCCTTGGCGGTCAGGTCAAGACGGGCGCCTGCGCGGCTGGCCTTGCGGCTGATCAGGTCAATCCACAGGTCATCCACCGTCACTTGCACCGGTTCGTGGCCGCCGCTGCGGCGGGTCAAGGCCTGCAGGCGGGCGACCAGTTCAAGAAACGAAAACGGCTTGCCCAGATAATCGTCGGCACCTTCGCGCAAACCGCGAATGCGGTCTTCGACCCGCTCGCGGGCGGTGAGCATGATCACCGGGGTTTGCTTGCGCGCACGCAGGGCCCGCAGTACGCCAAAGCCGTCGAGCCCCGGGAGCATTACATCGAGCACGATCACGGCGTAATCGCTCTCCATCGCCAAGTGCAAACCTTCGATCCCGTCCCGGGCCACATCCACCGTGTAGCCTTGCTCGGTCAATCCGCGGTGCAGGTAATCGGCGGTTTTCTCTTCATCTTCAATAATCAGAATGCGCATAACCCGCCTCAGTGATCGGTTTGGAACGATGGAACAGCCGCTCAAGCCACAAGTATATGACCGGCGTGGTAAACAGCGTCAGCGCCTGGCTCACCAGCAACCCGCCCACCACGGCAATCCCCAGCGGCTGGCGCAGCTCGGCGCCGGTGCCGTAGCCGAGCATCAGCGGCAGGGCACCAAGCAAGGCGGCCAAGGTGGTCATGATGATCGGACGGAAACGGGTGATGCAGGCCTGGTAGATGGCGTCTTCGGGGCTCAAGCCGCGGTTGCGCTGGGCATCGAGGGCAAAGTCGATCATCAGGATGCCGTTTTTCTTGACGATACCGATCAGCAGCACCAGTCCTATCAGCGCCATGATCGAAAAGTCCTGGCCGCAGATCCAGAGCATCAATAGCGCGCCGACCCCTGCCGAGGGCAGGGTCGAAATGATGGTCAGCGGGTGCACAAAGCTTTCGTACAGCACGCCCAGGATGATGTACACCGCCACCAGCGCCGCCAGGATCAGCCACGGCTGGCTGGCCAGCGAGCTCTGGAACGC
Organism: Pseudomonas deceptionensis; assembly: GCF_900106095.1. Classification (NCBI taxonomy): domain Bacteria; kingdom Pseudomonadati; phylum Pseudomonadota; class Gammaproteobacteria; order Pseudomonadales; family Pseudomonadaceae; genus Pseudomonas; species Pseudomonas deceptionensis. The sequence goes on from NZ_FNUD01000002.1 coordinate 1,825,009, forward strand.
CTGGGCGGCGCCCTGGAAGTTGCCGCTGATAGTGCTCGGCATGCCGATTTCGTTTTTCGCCTGGTTGAGCATCAGCACCGCATCGCCCAGGGCTACGCCGGGGGCGAGGTTGAACGACAGGTTGGCGGCCGGGAACATGCCGTCATGGCTGATCGAAAGCGGCCCGCTGGTGGGCGCATCGACCTTGGCCACGGCCGACAGCGGCACCATTTCCCCGGTCAGCGGCGAGCGCAGGTAGAAGTAGTTCAGGCTCTCGGCCTTGCCGCGCTGTTGCGCGTCCACCTCCAGGATCACGTTGTACTGGTTGGTCTCGGTCTGGAACTCATTGACCTGACGCTGGCCAAACGCGTCGTACAGCGCCTCATCGACATCGGTGGCGGTGAGGCCGAAACGGGCCGCGGCGTTACGGTCGATGCTGAGGTGGGTGATGCTGCCGCCCAGTTGCAGGTCGTTGGACAAGTCGCGAAAGGCCGGGTTGGCCCGCAGCTTTTCGGTCAGGCGCTGGGTCCAGGTGGTGAGCGTCGGCCCGTCGTTGCTCTTGAGTACATATTGATACTGGCTGCGGCTTGGCCCCGAACTGAGGTTGATGTCCTGGCCTGCGCGCAGGTACAGCACGATGCCCGGGACCTTGGCCAGTTGCGGGCGGATCCGGTCGATAAACTGACTGGCCGACACATCGCGATCTCCCCGGTCCTTGAGGGCAATCCAGAACCGGCCGTTGGCAATGGTCTGGTTGCTGCCGGTCACGCCCACCGAATGGGAAAACGCCTGCACGGCGGGGTCGTCACTGACGATTTTGGCCAGCGCCAGATGCTTTTGCATCATGTCGGGGAACGAGATGTCCGATGCCGCTTCGCTGGTGCCGAGCACGAAGCCGGTGTCTTGAACCGGGAAGAAACCTTTGGGGATCACTACATAGCCGGCAATGGCCATGGCCAGCGTCACGCCGAAAATCCCCAGCATCAGGCGCTGGTGGGCCAGGGCCCGCTTCAAGCCCTTTTCATACAGTGCCAGCAAGCGTTCGCCAAAGCCGGGCGTGGCATCGGCTTTGTGCACAGGGGCGCGCATGAACAGCGCGGCGAGGGTCGGGGCCAGGGTCAGCGACACCACGACCGAAATCAGGATGGTCGAGGTCGCGGTCAGGGCGAATTCCTTGAACAGCCGCCCGACCACCCCGCCCATGAACAGCAGAGGGATAAACGCCGCCACCAGCGAGAAGCTGATGGACACCACGGTGAAGCCAATCTCGCTGGAGCCCTTGATCGCCGCATCGCGCATGCTTTCGCCGGCTTCGAGGTGGCGGTGAATGTTCTCCACCACCACGATCGCATCGTCGACCACAAACCCCACGGCCACCACAATCGCCACCAGTGTCAGGTTGTTGAGGCTGAAACCCAGCACATACATCAACGCAAAACTGGCGATCAGCGAGACGCCGAGTACCGCCGACACAATCAGCGTGGCCGACCATTGGCGCAAAAACAGCGCCATCACGGCGACCACCAGCAACACGGCAATCAACAGGGTGATTTCCACTTCATGCAGAGAGGCGCGGATGGTTTTGGTCCGGTCGCTCAGCACGGTCACTTCAACCGAGGCCGGAAGCATGGCTTGCAGGCCGGGCAGGGCGGCCTGGATGCGGTCCACGGTTTCAACGATGTTCGCCCCCGGCTGGCGGGATATCACCAGGTTGAGCCCCGGCTGATGCCCGGACCAGGCTTGCACGTAATCGTTTTCTGCACCGTTGACCACGCGCGCTACGTCGCGTAGCTGCACGGGGGCGCCGTCCTTGTACGAGACGATCAATCTGGCGTACTCATCCGCGTCAAACAACTGATCGTTGGTCGAGAGGGTCGAAATACTCGACGGCCCGTACAGCGCGCCCTTGGCCAGATTAAGGCTGGTTTGCTGGATGGCCAGGCGAATGTCGGCCAGGGTCAGGCCAATGGCGGCCAGTTTGTCGGCAGAAGCCTGGACCCGGATTGCCGGGCGTTGCTGGCCGGTAATGTTGATCAGGCCCACGCCGTCGATCTGGCTGATCTGGCGCGCCAGCAGGGTTTCGACGTAATCGCTCAGCTCGGTGCCGGGCATGTGCAGGGAGCTGATGCTCAGGATCAGCACCGGGCTATCGGCCGGGTTGACCTTCTTCCAGGTCGGCAGGGTCGGCATGTCCTTGGGCAGTTTGCCGGACGCGGTGTTGATCGCCGCCTGCACTTCTTGCGCGGCGGTATCGATGCTTTTGCTCAGGGTGAATTGCAGGGTCAGGGTGGTGGAGCCCAGTGCGCTGCTGGACGTCATCTGGGTCATGCCGGGGATGGCGCTGAATTGCACCTCCAGGGGCGTTGCCACCGATGACGCCATGGTGTCCGGGCTGGCGCCGGGCAATTGCGCCGACACCTGGATGGTCGGGAACTCGGCTTCGGGCAAGGGGGCGATGGGCAGGCGCGGGAATGCGATCAGCCCCACCAGCACCAGGGCGAAGGTCAGCAGCACCGTGGCGACCGGGTGGTCGACGCACCAGGCGGACACTGAACGGCTGCTGGTCATGGCTGCACCTGAGCGGCCGTGGGCTCGCCCAGCACTTCAATCCGCGCGCCGGGCTTGAGCCGCGACTGGCCATCGCTGACCAGTGTGTCGCCGGGGTTGACCCCGGTGATGATGCTTTGTTGGGTGTCCTGATAGACCAGTTGCACCGGCACTGTTTCGACGTGCTGGCCGTTCACCCGGTACACGAAGTAGTTGTCCAGCCCGCGTTGCACCACTTGGGGCGGCACCACCAGCGCGTTCTGCGTCAGCCCGGTCTGGATCTCGACATTGACCAGTTGGCCGGGCCATAGCGTCTGTTTGGGGTTGTCAAACTGGGCCTTGACCTTGATCGTGCCGGTGGTCGCCGACACCTGATTGTCGATCAGGCTCAAGCGCCCTTCGCCCAGCGGCGTGCCGCTGCTATCGGGGTTGCCGATAAAGGCTTTGACCCGGGCCGGGTCTTTGGCTTCGAGCAAGTCGTGCAAGGTGGGCAATTGCTGCTGGGGCAGTGAAAACTCCACGGCGATAGGGTCTATCTGGGTTACGGAAAAAAGCCCCTGAGCATCGCTGACCCGCAAAAAGTTACCCGCATCCACTGCGCGAATCCCCACACGACCGGTGACCGGAGAGTGGATTTGCGTATACGACAACTGTACCTGCGCCGCCGTGATTGCGGCCTGATCGCCCTGGGTCGTAGCCTTGAGCTGATTGACCAGCGCCTGTTGCTGATCGAGGGTCTGTTTGGACACGCCGTCGTCCACGCTCAACAACTGATAGCGCTTGAGGTTGACCAGCGCGACTTGCAGCAGCGCCTGGTTCTGCCCCAGTTGGGCCCTGGCCTGATCGAGACTGGCCTTGATCGAGCGGTCATCCAGTGTCGCCAACAGATCCCCGGCCTTGACTGTCTGGCCTTCCTCAACCTGTATGGCGGTGAGGATACCGTCGATCTGGGGGCGGATCGTCACGCTGTGCAGCGACAACACTGCGCCAATGCCGCTGACATAGCGCGGGACATCCTGCTCCAGCACCTGAACAACCCGTACCGGCACCGGTACGCCCCCTGCGGCAATGCCTGGAGCGGTGCGGTTGAGCCCCCAGAGGCCGGCACCGATCAGGGCAATCACGAGCGTGCCCAGCAAAATTTTTCGGGTTTTATTGGGCATGTCTGATTGACGCCGTGTGCGTGGGATGGGGGCAGATCAATCAGTTATAGCGCGCAGACCCGGTCAGTACGGTGACTGCTAACTGACATTGCTGACAGTTAAAGGTTAAGCACAACCCCTGCGGCAGCGGTTACAGGGGGCAGCGAATCTTTAAATTTACGACCAGTGAGTGCAACGCACAGGGGGCGCGCAGGTATACTGCGCGGCATTGCGCCACTTGGCCTGACTTTTTACCGAATTTCGGAGCTTTCATGACTACCCCTACACAATCGACGGCTCCTGATGCCCTGGGCACTGAACTGGTTGAAAATGAAACCAGCCTGGAGACCCCGAAAAAACCGGTGATTCCTGCGTTCACTTTCCCGTTCAAGCCTTCTGAGTTTGCCAAGGCCAAGTCCCAAGGCAAGGCCTACTACCAGAAGAGCGGTCTCGGCGGCCACGACACAACCCCAGGCGCACCGCCACACGGCACACGTAAAACCATGGGCAAGCGCTGATTCAGAGCTCGATGCGCTGCACCTGAACCATCCCGGCCCGTTCGTACAGACGACGGGCCGCGGTGTTGCTCTCCATGACCTTCAGGTCAACGCAGGGCTCACCGCGTTGTGCGTACACCTCAAACACACGCGCCAGCAGCGCCCGGCCAATGCCCTGGCCCTGGTGTCGGGCATGCACCACCAAATCCTTCAGATAAGCGCTGGTCCAGCCTTGCGCAACCCCCACCACGATGCCTGAGCGCATGGCGATAAAGCACAACTGCGGGTCGAATTCGGCATCGTGCAGCAGGTTGTGGCGCCAGTCCTCCAGGGATTCGATACTGCCGCTGCCATCGCTGTAACCCTGGCTGAGCAAGGCATGCACCGGTTGCAGCAGCTCATCGCTGAGCGTCACCAGGCTGACATCTGCAGGCCAGTGCGCGGCTGTCAGCGGGCGAGTCAGGTCTTTGCGCAGCAACAGGCAGTACTCGCTCATGGTGCTTAGTAGCCTTGCTCGGCAACGGTACGCGCGGCCAGGATCAGGCACTGGGTCAGTTCAGGTGAAGAGAACTTGGTGAGCACCGCATTGGCCCCGGCCAGTCGTGCCTTTTCACTGTTCATCGAACTGTTGAGCGAGGTATGCAGCAACACGTACAGGTGCGCAAAGTCCGGGGTGTCACGCACGGTGCGGGTGAAGGCGTAGCCGTCCATTTCGGACATTTCGATATCGGACACCAGCACGTTGATCTGATTTTCAGTGCCCTGCAGTTCCAGCAGGCGCTCGATGGCTTCCTTGGCACTGCGCGCCGTGTGGCAATGCAGGCCCAGGTTGCGCAGGGTGATCACCGATTGTTGCAGCGCCACTTGGCTGTCATCCACCACCAGAATTCGCGCGTTGGCCAGCAGCTTGGCTTCTTCGCGGCTGAGGGTGCCGTCATTGGCTTCAACCTTGGCGGGGGTAATGCCGTGAATCACTTTTTCGATGTCCAGCACCTGCACCAGCACGCCATCGACCTGGGTGACGCCGGTGATGTACGAGCGTCGGCCGGAGCCATAGGGTGGCGGGCGGATATCGGTGCTCAGGCAATGCACGATTTTGCTCACGGCCTGCACGTGCAGGCCCTGCTTGGAGCGGCTGACATCGGTCACGATCAGACAGCCGCCGTCAGGGTCGAGCAGCGGTTGCTCACCGATGGCGCGGCTCAGGTCGATCACCGACAGCGGGGCGCCGCGCAATACCGCAATGCCTTTCACGTTGGGGTGTGACTCGGGCATTTTGGTCAATGGCGGGCAGGGGATGATCTCGCTGACTTTGAGCAGGTTGATCGCCATCAGCTTGCCGCTGCGCAGCGTGAACAGCAGAAGCGAAAGTGAATCTGCGCGGGCATTGTTCGATGACATAAAAACCTTCTGTTGAGGGGCAGCGATACAGGGTTATCGACCTGAAAACCGATTCCTGTAGGCGCTGCATATCTTCTATGGGGGCGAGTTCTTTGTAGCCGCTGACGAGGCACGAGGCTGCGATGTGGGCCGCAGGATCACCGCTTGGGGCCGCTGCGCAGCCCATCGCAGCCTCGTGCCTCGTCAGCGGCTACAGGTTTAGCGGTTTACTTCAGCCCCAGCCGCTTAGCCATCCGGCCCAGATTCGCACGGTCCAGCCCCAGCTCCCGCGCAGCGCTGGCCCAGTTATGTTGATGGCGTTCAAGGCAGGCGCTGATCAGCTGGCGCTGGTAGTTTTCGGTAGCCAGACGCAAGTCGCCGACGGCATCCGGCACGCTCTGCGGCTCAACCACTGCAGCGCTCTCGTGGGTAGCGGGCAAATCCAGATCCGCTGCCGTCAGGGTCAAAATGCGCGGGCGCGTGCTGCAACTTCCCAGGGCTTTAAGGGCGCTGCGGCCGATCAGGTGTTCCAGTTCGCGAACATTGCCAGGCCAGGAGTAATGCACCAGTGCGGCTTGGGCGTCGGGGCTCAGGCGCAAGCTGCCCAAGCCCATGCGGGAACGGTTTTGCTCCAGGAAAAAACCGCTCAACAACAGCACATCGCGCCCGCGCTCACGCAAGGCCGGTACCCGGAGCGGGTAGACGCTCAGGCGATGGTAAAAGTCTGCGCGGTAGCGCCCGCTGCGCACTTCTTCGGCCAGGTCGCGGTTGGTCGCCGCGATCAGCCGGACATTGACCTGATGTTCCTGATCCGAGCCCAGACGCTGCAACTGCCCGCTCTGCAGCACCCGCAGCAACTTGGCCTGCACGGTCAGCGACAGCTCCCCCACTTCATCCAGGAACAGGGTACCGCCGTTGGCCAGTTCGAACTTGCCCCGCCGGTCTTGGGTGGCGCCCGTAAAGGCCCCGCGCACATGGCCGAACAGCTCGCTTTCTACCAGCGTGTCGGGCAGGGCGGCGCAGTTGAGGCTGATCATCGGTTTGTCTGCCCGTGGCGATGCGGCGTGAATGGCCTGGGCCACCAGCTCCTTGCCTACACCGGTTTCGCCGGTGATCAAAACGGTCAGGTCGCTGCCGCCCACAAGGGCGATTTCTTCCAGCAGGCGCTTGTGGATTTTGCTCTGGCCGATCAGTTCCTTGTTGGGCGCGCCGCTGGCCTGTCGATAGAATTCGGCTTTTTGCTGCTCATCCTCAACCCGCAACGCCAGCCGCTCGATGCGCTGCGCCACATTGACCGTGGCCGCGGCCAGGCTGGCAAAGGCCTGCAAGTCATCCAGCCCGATCGGCTCGAAGCGCTTGGGGTCCAGGGCATCCAGGGTCAGCAGCCCCCATGGGCGCTCTTCAACAAACAGCGGGCAGCCCATGCAGTCGTGAACTTCAAGGTGCTCGGCCAGCCCGTCCACCAACCCGTCATAGGGGTCGGGCAGCTCACAATTACTGGGGAAACGCGTCGGCCCGGGGCTGCTGAGCAGGGCTTCAAAGCGCGGGTGCTCGCTGACTTTAAAGCGCCGGCCCAGCGTATCCAGGCTCAGGCCATCCACTGCCAACGGCACCAGCCAGTCGCCGTCCAGCCGCAGCAGAGCAGCTGCATCGCAGGGGAGAAGGGCGCGCAAGGCTTGCAGCAGGCGCCGATAGCGCTCGCTTTCAGGAAGGTCGCGGGACAGGTCCGCCACCAGAGGCAGCAGGGTGGTGAGCAGGGATTTTGCAGTCATTTTGACCTCATCTAGTCGTTATGACTATAAAGCACTCCGTGTCAAAATGACTAATATGATTATAAGATACTGATTTTAAAGGTTTTTAATCTTGGCACGGAAACTGATAGGTAAAGGGTAATTGATTAAGCCTACGTGCTCAGGAGTCACCCATATGCTTACCGCTCAGGATCGTGCCATCGTCAAATCCACTGTACCGTTGCTGGAAAGCGGCGGTGAAGCGCTGATCACCCACTTCTACCGCATGATGCTGTCGGAGTACCCGCAGGTGCGTTCGCTGTTCAATCAGGCCAACCAGGCCAGTGGCGACCAGCCGCGTGCCCTGGCTCGCGGTGTATTGATGTATGCGCGGCACATCGACCAGCTCGACCAGTTGGGCGACCTGGTGGCCAAAATCATCAACAAGCATGTTGCGCTGCAAATCCTCCCGGAACACTACCCGATTGTCGGCAGCTGCTTGCTGCGAGCGATTGAGGAAGTGCTGGGCAGCGATATCGCGACCCCGCAGGTGCTGGCAGCCTGGGGCGCGGCCTACAACCAACTGGCCGATATCCTGATCGGTGCCGAAGCGGCCATCTACGACGAAAAAGCCGCTGCACCGGGCGGCTGGCGTGGCGGGCGTGAGTTCAAGCTGGCGGCCAAGGTCGAGGAAAGCGCAGAAATCACCTCGTTCTATTTCCGTCCGGTCGACCAGCAACCGATCCTCGAGTTCGCCCCGGGCCAGTACATCGGCATGAAGCTGATGATTGATGGTGAAGAAGTACGTCGCAACTACTCCTTGTCGGCGCTGGCCCAGGTCGGTCGCTACCGCATCAGCGTCAAGCGTGAGGACGGCGGTGTAGTGTCGAACTTCCTGCATGACCGCTTGAACGTGGGTGACACCCTGGAGCTGTTCCCGCCAGCGGGCGAGTTCACTCTGACCGACAGCCAGAAGCCGCTGGTGCTGATCAGTGGCGGTGTGGGCATTACCCCGACCCTGGCCATGCTGGAAGCCGCGCTGGCGACACAGCGCCCGATTCACTTTATCCACTGCGCGCGCAATGCCCAGGTGCATGCGTTCCGTAGCTGGGTCGATGAGTTGGCAGAACAGCACCCACAGCTGCAGCGGTTTTACTGCTACGCCGAGCAGGGCGAGTCGGCAGATCATGTAGGTTTGTTAACTGAGGAAGTGCTGGCGCAGTGGCTGCCACAAGAGCGCGATCTGGATGCTTACTTCCTGGGCCCCAAAGGCTTTATGGGTGCCGTAAAGCGCCATCTCAAAGCCTTGGGCGTGCCAGAGCAACAAAGTCGCTACGAGTTCTTCGGCCCGGCTGCTGAGCTGAAGTAACCTGCCAATACAGGTTAAAACTGTAGCCGCTGCCGTAGGCTGCGATAAGGGCCGCAGGACCTTGCAAAGCAGGGTCGCTGCGCAATCCATCGCAGCCTGCGGCAGCGGCTACGTGTATCAGGTCGGGGCCTTAATCCCCCATTAATCCCCCTGCGACACTTTCCCTGCAATGTTCAGATACATCCAATCCGAGGGTCAGGGTGTAAACTGCGCGCTTTTCACACTCAGGCAAAGGGACGCGGGATGACGGAAGACATGATGCAATTGGGTCGGGAGAAACGCTTCCTGGTCCTGCTGGGGCTGATCTGCCTGGCGCTGATTGGCGGTGCGCTCTATATGCAGATCGTGCTCGGCGAGGCGCCTTGCCCGTTGTGCATCCTGCAACGCTATGCCCTGCTGCTGATCGCGATCTTTGCCTTTATTGGCGCCGCGATGCCTGGCCGCCGCAGCCTGACGGCACTTGAAGTGCTGGTCGTGCTGAGCGCCATCGGTGGCATTATCGCTGCCGGGCGTCATGTCTATATCCTGGCTAACCCTGCGGTGAGCTGCGGTCTTGACGCGTTGCAGCCGATTGTCGATGGCTTGCCGCTGGCGGCGATCTTCCCGCTGGGGTTTCAGGTCGATGGTTTTTGCTCAACCCCGTATCCGCCCGTGCTCGGCCTGTCGCTGGCGCAGTGGGCGCTGGTGGCTTTTGTCATGACCTCGGTACTGGTACCGCTGGGCATTTACCGCAACCGGAAAAAAGCAGACTGAGCAAAAGGTTAAATTTTGCTTGGGCCGCCTCGTTCTTCCCTTGGAAGTGCGGGGCATTTTTTTGCCCGAGAGGAAATGTAAAGGGGCTGTGATTCGACGCCGAAAAGGGGTGTGCGGCACTGCGACATATTGTCACGGAGAAATTGTCGCAGGACGTGTTTTGGCCTGACAAGCGGTCTTGCGAGCGTATGTCTTCATGTAACACGACGGAAGCAATCCGCTGCTGATGGCAGGCTTGAAAAGTACGCCGCGTGACACCATGGAAATCGGCTGTAGCCCTTTTTATTTGGGCGTTTAGCGGGTTGGGGAGGGGGCTTTCGTGCGCTAAAAAGGGGCGTTAAAATCGCGCGCCATTGGCATGCTTAGGCCCTGGATAAGGGGGGCTTTGAAACACGGGGGGTAATAATAGGAAGGGATTGTTACCGGGGCCGAGAAGAATTATTTCCGGATGAGACATGGTTTATAGAGAGCTACCTAACTACAATCGCCCGCACTGAACGTCCAGCCTGCTCATCCCTGAGCCCAAGCGGGAAGTTGAAGGGCGACTGGGCGGTTCATGACAGGCGTCCCATGCGACTCCCAGGTACTGGCAACCCTTCTAAGTTCCGCACCAAATGGAATTGGTCTGTGACAAGGCCATTGACCACGTATCGAATAAGAAATCACTGCTAACCCGGAATTTGCCCGTTCGCCTGATGGTGATAGAGCAGGCTTTTATTCAATTCCGGAAAAGAGCCAACCCTTGGCAGGGCGAAGTGTTGGCGAAAAAAACCAACTGCATTGTGCAAGCTGTTTTAGAGGTCGTGAGATGACTAAAAAAAGGTACCCCAGACTCCTTGGCTTATTGCCACTTTTCGGCATGTTGCTGCTGGGGGGTTGCAAGTGGACGCTGCTGGATCCAGTGGGGCAGGTCGGGGTCGAAGAGCGAAATCTGATCATCACCGCTACGTTGCTGATGCTTCTGGTCGTGGTGCCGGTCATCATTATGACCCTGGTCTTCGCGTGGAAATATCGTGCGTCGAACACCAGCGCTACCTACACACCAAAGTGGTCGCACTCCACCAAGATCGAAGTTGTGATCTGGACCGTGCCGATTTTGATCATCATCGCCCTGGGCGTGATCACCTACAAATCGACCCACGCGCTGGACCCGTATCGTCCGCTCGAATCTGACGTCAAGCCGATCACCATCGAAGTGGTGGCAATGGACTGGAAGTGGCTGTTCATCTACCCGGAACAGGGTATCGCCACCGTCAACAAGATCGTGTTCCCGGCCAACACCCCGGTCAATTTCCGTATCACCTCTGACACGGTCATGAACTCGTTCTTCATTCCGGGCCTGGGCGGTCAGATCTACGCCATGGCCGGTATGCAGACCAAGCTGCACTTGATTGCCAACCGCAACGCTGAAATGGAAGGCATCTCTGCCAACTACAGCGGTGCCGGTTTCACAGGCATGAAATTCAAAGCGATCGCGACTTCTCAGGCTGAATTCGATGCCTGGGTAAATGAAGTCAAAGCTTCACCTAAACAGCTTGATGAAGCTGAATACGCTGCTTTGTCCAAAGCAAGCCAGAACAACCCCGTTGAACTGTTCTCCACGTACACACCGAACCTGTTTCAGAAAATCGTCGACAAGTACGAAGGTATGACGCCAGGCAAGCCGGTGAAGCACGAGAAGAAAGAAGTGGCCGGGACCGATGGGGTGGACACAAGTTCGCATTCAGCTGCCGGGGCAGAGGAGTAAACGATGTTTGGTAAATTAAGTTGGGAAGCGGTCCCGTTCCACGAGCCGATTGTCATGGTCACCATTGCCATGATCGCGCTCGGTGGTCTGGCACTGTTTGCAGCAATCACCTACTTCAAGAAGTGGACCTACCTGTGGACCGAATGGCTAACGTCAGTCGACCACAAGAAAATCGGCGTGATGTACATCATCGTTGCCATGATCATGCTGCTGCGTGGCTTTGCCGACGCCGTCATGATGCGTACCCAGCTGGCCATGGCCACCGAGGGTTCGCCTGGCTACCTGCCGCCTGAACACTATGACCAGATCTTCACCGCTCACGGTGTGATCATGATCATCTTCATGGCGATGCCATTCTTCACCGGCCTGATGAACCTTGCAGTGCCGCTGCAGATCGGCGCACGTGACGTGGCTTATCCGTTCCTGAACTCCCTGAGCTTCTGGCTGCTGGTGTCCGGCGTTGTGCTGGTCAACCTGTCGCTGGGCGTCGGCGAGTTCGCCAAAACCGGTTGGGTTGCCTATCCGCCGCTGTCGGGCCTGCAGTACAGCCCTGGCGTGGGGATGGATTACTACATCTGGGCGCTACAGCTATCGGGGCTAGGTACGACGTTAACCGGGGTTAACTTCCTGGCGACCGTACTGAAGATGCGTGCTCCTGGCATGAAACTGATGGACATGCCGATCTTCACCTGGACCTGCACCTGGGCAAACGTTCTGATCGTGGCTTCGTTCCCGATCCTGACCGCTACCCTGGCGCTGCTGACACTTGACCGTTACATGGATTTCCACATTTTCACCAATGAACTTGGTGGCAATCCAATGATGTACGTCAACCTGTTCTGGGCGTGGGGTCACCCTGAGGTATACATCCTCATTCTGCCGGCGTTCGGTATCTTCTCTGAAGTTATCTCCACGTTCACCGGCAAGCGTCTGTTCGGTCACCACTCGATGGTCTACGCCTCCGGCGCGATCTCGGTGCTGGGCTTCATGGTTTGGCTGCACCACTTCTTCACCATGGGTTCGGGTGCAAGCGTCAACGCCTTCTTCGGTCTGGCGACGATGCTGATTTCGATCCCGACGGGGGTCAAGCTATTCAACTGGCTGTTCACCATCTACCAGGGCCGTCTGCGCTTCACCAGTCAGGTTCTGTGGACCCTGGGCTTCATGGTGACCTTCGCTATCGGCGGCATGACCGGCGTACTGCTGGCCATCCCGGGTGCTGACTTCGTACTGCACAACAGCCTGTTCGTAATTGCTCACTTCCATAACGTGATCATCGGCGGCGCGGTATTCGGTTACATCGCAGGCTTCAGCTTCTACTTCCCTAAAGCGTTCGGCTTCAAACTGAACGAGAAGTGGGGCAAGGCAGCGTTCTGGTTCTGGTGCGTCGGCTTCTTCGTAGCCTTCATGCCGCTCTACGCGCTGGGCTTCATGGGCATGACCCGTCGTCTGAACGCCAGCACCAACCCTGAGTGGGTGCCTTACCTGTACGTTGCTCTGTTCGGCGCAGCACTGATTGCTATCGGTATTGCCTGCCAACTGATCCAGCTGTACGTCAGTATTCGTGACCGCAAGCTGCCAGAGAACGCCTGCGAGCACGGCGATCCGTGGAATGGCCACACCCTGGAATGGTCGACTTCGTCGCCACCTCCGTTCTACAACTTCGCTGTAGTGCCAAAAGTCGACACCATCGACGCGTTCACCGAAGCCAAGGAAAACGGTACTGCGTACCAGGCTCCGGCCAAGTACTCGCCGATCCACATGCCTAACAACACCGCTACCGGTGTGTACATGGGTGCTTTGCTGACCGTGTTCGGTTTCGCAATGATCTGGCACATCTGGTGGTTGGCCATCGTTGGTCTGGTTGGCACTGTCGTGGTCTTCGTTGCCCACGCTGCCCGCGACGATCAAGGCTACATGGTGCCGGTTGAGACCATCGAGCGTATCGAGGCTGAGCAGCACAAGCGTCTGGTAGCCGCCAAAGCAATCCCGGCTACTCGTGTTGAAACCAAGTTGGAACAGGCTTAAACCATGTCGAACTTAGCGACCACTGCTGGACACGCTCATGGTCACGACCATGAGCACGAGGAACACCACGACGCGGGCGAGACAACCATCTTTGGTTTCTGGCTCTACCTGATGACCGACTGCATCTTGTTTGCGTCGATCTTCGCGGTATACGCGGTATTGGTAAACAACGTTGCAGGTGGCCCGTCGGGCCACGACATCTTCGAACTGCCGTACGTACTGGGTGAAACCGCCCTGTTGCTGTTCAGTTCGATCACCTACGGCTTCGCCATGCTGGCGTTGTTCAAGGGTAAAAAGCAGCAGGTGCTGTTCTGGCTGGGCATGACCTTCCTGCTCGGTGCAGGCTTCATCGCCATGGAAATCAACGAGTTCCACCTGTTGATCTCCGAGGGCTACGGCCCTAGCCGTTCGGGCTTCCTGTCTGGCTTCTTCACCCTGGTCGGTACCCACGGTCTGCACGTGACCAGCGGTCTGATCTGGATGGCGATCATGATGTATCAGGTGCAGAAAAACGGCCTGACTTCGACCAACAAGACCCGCCTGAGCTGCCTGAGCCTGTTCTGGCACTTCCTGGACGTGGTCTGGATCTGCGTATTCACCGTTGTTTACCTGATGGGGACTTTGTAATGGCTAACGCACATTCCGACGGCGCCAACCATGGCAGCGTGAAGTCCTATGCAATCGGCTTCATCCTGTCGGTGATCCTGACTGTTATTCCGTTCGGGCTGGTGATGTACCCATCGCTGCCCAAATTCACCACGCTGGCGATCGTGCTGTTGTTCGCTGTCGTTCAAGTGGTTGTTCACCTGGTGTACTTCCTGCACCTGGACCGTTCGCCTGCACAACGCAACAACGTCACCGCGCTGGTGTTTGCTGCGCTGGTTATTGTGCTGCTGGTGGGCTTGTCCCTGTGGATCATGTTCAGCATCCACACTGAAATGATGGCGAAGTGAGGTAAGACCCGATGTCCTTTAAGCACTTTATCCAAATCACCAAACCGGGGATCATTTTCGGTAACGTGCTTTCTGTGGCAGGTGGGTTTTTCCTGGCCTCGAAGGGGCATTTCGATCTTGCCCTGTTCCTGGCCGCGGTAATCGGCACCTCCTTGGTGGTAGCGTCCGGTTGTGTGTTTAACAACTGCATCGACCGCGACATCGACATCAAGATGGACCGCACCAAGAACCGCGTACTGGTTCAAGGCCTGATCTCCCTCAAGGTGGCGCTGATTTACGCTACCTTGCTGGGGGTTGCCGGCCTTGCCCTGCTGTATCGCGTGGCCAACCCGCTGGCGGCTCTGTTCGCATCGATCGGCTTCGTGATCTACGTGGGTCTGTACAGCCTGTACTTCAAGCGCAAGTCGGTTCACGGCACGCTGATTGGCAGTCTGTCGGGTGCAATGCCACCGGTTATTGGCTACGTGGCTGTGAGTAACAGCTTCGACATGGCCGCACTGACCCTGCTGGTGATGTTCAGCCTGTGGCAGATGCCGCATTCCTACGCCATCGCGATCTTCCGCTTCAACGATTACCTGGCCGCATCGATTCCGGTGTTGCCAGTGAAGCGCGGGATCAAGGTTGCCAAGAAGCACATCCTGCTTTACATCCTCGCGTTCCTGATCGCGACCCTGATGCTCACCCTCGGCGGTTACGCCGGCATGAGCTACATGGCTGTGGCAGCCGCGATGGGCATGTACTGGTTGTACATGGCGTGGACGGGCTACAAGGCCGTTGACGACAAGGTCTGGGCACGCAAACTGTTCGTGTTCTCGATCTTCACCATCACCGCCCTGAGCGTCATGATGTCTCTGGATTTCAAAGCGCCCGCCGAGTTGTTGCTGACTTACGCGCACTAAGAACGCCAGACCGAAAAACCCCCGCCTTCGAGAGGAGCGCGGGGGTTTTTTTTGGCTGGGATTCAGACCTGAGTATGGCGAGAGTGGGCGGGGATAGGGCGTAGGATATTTTGATAAGTAGTTGTTATTTGGTTTTGTGTGTGGTCTTTGGTTGCTTGAATTCTTACAATCCCCTAGGGAAAGTCCTGCATTATTAATGGCGTACTAATGGTCAAATGCCCGGGCTTAACTTCATCAGGAAGTTCTGCTTAATTTGAACTAAGGTATAAAGCATGTCCAAATTCTCGTTTAGGAAACTTATTGTTGTAGCGTCTCTAGTTTGTCTGCCGGCAACCGCCAGCTTTGCGACCAATCTTAATGTTGGCGTGGGTCAGTCAAAAACCTTCTCGCTCTCCTGCAAGTCTGGAAATTTTACCGGTATTGTTGAAGGCGTTGTAGGTAATCATTATCAGGCAGGTAAATGGGTACATACCACCCGCTACAAAATTACCCGTTCTAACGGTCAGAAAGGCGGCAATAAGGCCAACATAAACTTGTATGCTGGCAAAGCGCCGCACTTTATCGGCGACGGTGGAAGCAAATCCCCTGACAGCATGAAGCAGGATGGTAATTGGCATAACCTCACGCTGCAACGAGGTAATATGGGGTTGGGTGCTTCCTTGAAGGGCGAGGCGTACTTCCAGTTTGTTTTTGATAAATCACTTGCCGATCCCGACTGCTACACCAGTTCAGTCTACTTCTAAGTCAGTTGTGCTCGTGCCGGTTTCTGGGGTGTGAGGTTGCGCACTCTTTCTTTTCAATGTTTCGGGAAGAAAGGGTGTGCAGTAAAAGTACATCTGCTGGTTTTAATTGCTTGGTTTCACTGCGCACATAAAGATGTTGTGGGGTGGTTGATCTCTTGGCTTCTTGGTGAAAGGTACAGGCTTGTAATGCACGACTTTAAATGCATTTCAATGAAAGGGGTCAGCAGAACTTACCGTCATGACGGTAAGTTGAATTCGGTTATCAGTCAGGTTGATCTTCAGATTGACGTGGGAGAAACCTGCGCCATTGTCGGCCCGTCCGGGTCCGGCAAAAGTACGCTATTGAACATTATCGGCCTGCTGGACTTTGCCGATGAGGGCGAGTACCTGTTCATGGGGCATCCGATATCCAAAGCTCAGAGTGACGACCTGCCAACCCTTCGAAAGATGAACATCGGCTTTATCTTTCAGAACTTCAATTTGATCCCCCGCCTGAGTGTTGTCGAGAATGTGGCTTTGCCGCTTCGATACCGCGCAATGGATCGAGCGCGCTCCCTGGAAGAGGCCATGTTCATGCTGGAGCGGGTGGGCATGGCGCAGCGTGCCAGTTACAGGCCCGCCGACCTGTCAGGCGGGCAAAAGCAGCGAGTGGCCATCGCTCGTGCTCTGGTAGGCAAGCCGTCCCTGATTCTGGCCGATGAGCCGACTGGAAGTCTGGACAGCCACACCGCCAGTGAAATTCTGGAACTGCTGCTGTCGATACAACAAGAAAAACACGTAACGCTATTGATCGTGACTCACGACATGGGTGTCGCGCAGCTCATGCAGCGTCAGGTTGTCGTGCGAAGTGGTGGTGTTGAGGAACTCCGGCCGTGAGTTTTTTAACCCGGTTGATAACCCCCGCCCTGGCCCAGGTTGTTGAAGATGCCCTCGACAGTTTTCGTACCCTGGGCAAACGCTCGGTACTGGCGTTGTTAGGCATTGTGATTGGTAGTGGCTCTATCGTGGCGGTGATTAATATTGGTCATAACGCCGGACAGGAGGCGGCGAAAATATTTCAGGATATGGGTGTTGATACTTTGATTGCCAATCTTAATAACGATTTGAATATTGAAGACTCCCTTCTCTGGCACGATGCTGCAAAAATCCGGGCGCTTGATTTGCCGGGACTAATGATTGCACCTGTTTCGGATGTTTCGGGCAAGGTCAGTTTTAATCATCAGCAGGTCGATGCGAAAATTGTCGGGACGGAACCGGCACTGTTGGGCGTGATGAATTTATCTGTCAGCCGCGGGCGTTTTTTACATGACTTTGATCGTGACGATAATGTCGTTGTGCTCGGTCATAAAGTGGCGGCTTCTCTGAGTAATAGCGGTCTCACAGTCCAACTCGGCGATTGGCTCAGGATCAAGGGTTACTTGTTCAGGACGGTCGGTGTATTGCAGCCCGCGAGCACCTCAATGATCAATCCGGTATTGACCGATGATTCGGTATTTATTCCGTTTCGGGGGCTTGCCCGAGTGGACAGTAGCGCAAGCATTTTTAATGTGGTTATGCGTGTCATGCCTGCGCATAACCTCGAACGGGTCATGCCGCTGATACTGGAACGTTTGAGCCGTGCATTTAAAACACGCACTGTTGAAATGGTCGCCCCGAAACAAATGATGGAGGCCATGAGCCGCCAGGATAAAACCTTTCATTATCTGCTGATGGCGCTGGGGGTTATTACGCTGGTGGGGGGCGGTGTTGCCGTCATGAACGTGATGTATATGAATGTTTCTGAGCGTCGTATTGAAATCGGTTTACGAATGGCAATTGGCGCTCGCCGCCAGGACATCCGCAATCTGTTTCTGGTCGAAGCGCTCGCGCTCAGTACAGTGGGTGCTGTGTTGGGGGCGGGCGTCGGTATTGCACTGGCCTGGTTGTATGCCTTGGTATCGGGTTGGGCGTTTGAGTTGGCGATGCTGTCCATCCCGTTGGGCGTTTCAAGTACGTTACTGGTCGGCGTTTTCTTTGGGTTGAAACCTGCAATTGCGGCTTCGCGCCTTACACCTGTAGAGGCGCTCCGTGATTATTAAACTGGCCGTTATTACAAGCGCGGCGTGCTGTGCTTTGATCCTGTCGAAACAACTGGCGGCAGCCCCGGCCCGGGTCGACACCCGCGTGACGCTTCAGAGCGAATTGCGCAGTGACTTGTTGAGTCAGCATTCCATCGATCTGTCCTTGGCTGAAGCCGTTTCGCTGGGCCTGCGCCGCAACTACAGCATTCGTAGCCTCAAGCTCCAGCGCTTGCGGGAGAAGTTCGATCTGCTTGTGGCGGATGACATGTTCAACCCAAAACTGAAGCTCAGTGGTACTCACGGGCTATCCAAGGGCAGCGCCGACAGCGGTCGTTCTACTGGCATCACGCCCTCGGTGAGCTTGCTGGGTGAATACGGGACCAACCTTGATCTGAACTGGAGCCAGAAGCTCAGTGCCACGAAAAAAACGGGCGACTTGAGCAGTGATGGCCTGGGGCTGACGTTGACTCAACCGTTGCTCAGGGGGGCAGGTAAAGAGGTCGCGACGGCCCCCTTGCGCCTGGCCAAACTGACCGAGCAAGTCAACCAGCTGAATGTGAAGGCGAACGTATCCCAAACCCTGTACGACATCATTGCTGCCTATCGCACGCTGATGAAATCCCAGAGTCAGGTGACGCTTGCCCTGGAGGCGCTTGAACGGGCCGTTTTGCTCCTCAAGGTCAACAAACAGCTGATTGAAGCAGGACGAGTTGCGGAGTTTGACGTTGTCCAGATCGAAGCGGATATCGCGACACAGGAGCTGGCGGTAGAAGAGGCGAAAAACCAGCTGCAAGCGAGTCGATTACTGATGCTCAAGTTATTGGCACTCGATCTGGCGACGCCTGTACGTGCCAGTGACACCCTGCAAGTGACCCGGCTTGATATTGATCAGGCGACGGCGTTTGGGGTGGCGCAGGCCAGGCAGCCGCAATACCTGGCGACACTGCTACAGAGCGAGCAGGCAGCGATCAACCTGTTGGTCGCCCAAGACAGAGCTCTTTGGGATGTGTCGTGGGTGGCGGGAGTCAATCAGCAACGGGATCAGCACAGTCTCAAAGGTTCCAGTCGGACGTGGGACAGTTACACAGGCCTGAAGCTGGAGATCCCCATTGGAGATATCAGCATCCGCCAGGGCAAGGTCAATGCCCAGAGCCTGGTTGAGCAGCAGCAGTTGCTCCAAGAAGAGGCGCGTCTTGATTTGAAACGCCAGATCACCGATTCGGTCCGCGGGCTTAACACCCTGTGGCGTCAGCTTGAAATCTCCCAACGGGTGATGGACCTCTCCAGGCGCAAGCTGTCCATCGAGAGCGACAAGTTGAATGCGGGGCGATCCAGCAACTTTCAAATCATCAGTTTCGAAGCCGACCTGCGTGCGGCGGAAGATGCCAATTTGAGCGCGAAGATTTCATATCTGGATGCCAGAGCCCAGCTGGATCTGCTGCTGGGCGTCATGCTGGAGAGCTGGGAGATTTCACTTGAGAGTTTTTGACCGGTTAAAGGCCCTGACGGGGGGCTGGAAGTCTCTTACGGCAGGGGGGTTGGTACTGATCTTGTTGCTGGTGTTGTACCTGCCAGCGGCCCCGGACGCCGCAGTTTCCTGGGTGGCTGTCGGTAGCCAGAAACTGGAGCATGAAATCGGCCTGGTCGGCAAAATCGAACCGGTTGAGACAACCATCATCACCGTTCCTTTTGATGGTTTTGCCTTGGCCAATGAATTGCGGCCGGGCATGCAGATCGAACAGGGGCAGGTCTTGTTGTCGCTCGATACGGCCCTGCTGGACATCAAGGTCAGGGACGCCCTGGCCACCAAGCTGAAAATGCAGCAGGCCGTTGAGGTCTACAAGACATGGGCTACGGGGCCGGAAATGACGCGGGCCAGACAGGCCCTCAGAGTGGCCGAACTGTCCACAGGCAGTCTTGAGCTTGAGCTTTCTCAAGTCGAGGCGCTGTATCAAAAAGGCATTGTCCCGCGTAATGAACGTGATGCCTTGAAGCAGCAGCATTACCTGCAATCCCTTGAACTGACAGCAGCCACAAGGGAACTCAAAAATGTGCAGGTGGCCGGCAAGGGTGAGGCCAGAACCATTGCCGATATGGAATACCAGAACGCATCCATCGCCCATCAACAGCTAAGCGCCTTGCTGGAACACAAGACCCTCTATGCTCCATTTTCGGGTGTTGTGCTGTCCCTTGGGGCGCCGCAGACGACAGGGGGCGAAGTGGGAGCGTTGCACCAAGGCGCTCTTTTGGCCAAAGGCCAGCAACTGATCAAACTGGCGAACATGAAAGGGCTCAAGGTGGTTACCCAGGTGGCGGAGTCGGACGTGAACACGTTTGCCCTTAACCAGGAAGTCGCTATAGCTGGCGATGGATTTTCGGGGCGGGTACTCAGTGGTTACGTCAGCGCCATCAGTCAGTTGGCCGTTCCGGATGACAATGCAGGCAATGCTGCCAGATTCCCGATCACCATCACCGTGAATGCCCCGGAGAGCGGGGATTTCAAGGACGTTCGGCTGGGCATGAGTGTCCACATGACGATCGTGACATACCGCAATGAACACAGCTTTATCATCCCTCACGGGGCGGTTGAACAGGCAGGGGGCGCAAGCTTCGTGGAGCACCGTGAAGACCTTGACGCGCCAGTGATCCGGCGCGAGGTCACGATCGGCCAATCCACCGCCCAAGGGGTTGAGGTGTTCGGGCTGACCCCCGGGTTTGTGAGTGTGAAGCACTTGTGAAAGCGCGATAGCTCACAACCCAACCCCCACTGCTGTTAAGCCGTCGCCGGCAACATTGGCTGCATTCTGCTGATTCCTGTGGCGGCCGCATAAGGTCGCAATATGCTAATCAGCAGTCCGCTTGCCAGCAGGTACCCCCCAGAGCAAATGACCATTGACCAGCGCAGTGCGTCAGCGCCGATATACGGGGTCAAATGATCGCTCAGCACACCAACGGCCAACGGCCCGAACCCTGCCCCCAGCGCCATGATTGCGAAGTTGTAAATCGCAATCATGGTCGCCCGGCGTTCCGGGATCACCAGTTGCGCAATGGCGGTGTAGCTGGGCGCCATCCACCACATGCCGAACACCGACATGGCGAACATAAATATGGCCGCTTGCGGTACCAGCAGCGCACCCAGCGACCAGGGATTGCCTGCCGGGTACAACGCAAACGCCACGGCCATGGGGCAGGCGAGCAGTGAGCCGACAATCGGCACACCCAGTTGCCAGCGACTGTCACGCTGGGCCAGATAGGAACTCAGCCAGCCGCTGGAGAGTGAGCCGATGACGGCGCCCGGCCCGGCAGCCAGGCCCATGATGATGCCCGCATCCTTGAGCGACAGCCCGTGGCTGCGCACCAGGAACGCCGTGCTCCAGATGCTGAAGGCGTAACTGGAAAACGCCAGCAGGGCTCCCGCCACGGCAATGCGCACGAAGGTCTTGGATCGCCAGGCCACGCGCATCACTTGCATCACGCTTTCGTGGGGCAAGGCCGGTCGCGCCTGCTGAGCCTTTTCCCAGAGCCCGCGCAGCGGTTCAGTGGCCGTGAGGCGCAGCAACACGGCGGCAACAATGCCCGGGATTGCCATCCAGATAAATGCTTCACGCCAGCCGTGGTAATAGGCGATATAGGCCCCCAGGCTCATCCCCAGCAGCGCCCCGATCGGTGCGCCGAGCATGAACACGCTGATGGCCTTGGCCCGCTGGTGCGGCGGGTAGAGGTCGGCGATGATCGACATCGAGGCTGCGCCGCTGCCCGACTCACCTACCGCCACGCCAACCCGCGCCAGTGCCAGTTGCCAGAAGTTGCTGGCGAAGCCGCAGAGCATGGCCATCACGCTCCAGAACGCGCAGCACCAGCCGATCAGGTTGCGTCGGTGCGCGCGGTCGGCATAGCGCCCTAGCGGGATCGCGAACACGCAGTACACCAGCGCAAAGGCCAGCCCCGTGAGCAGGCCGATCTGGGTGTCGGAGACGTGGAACTCGGCTTTGATCGGTTCTATGACCACGCCCATGACCTGGCGGTCTATCAGGCTGACCGCTGAAATCAGGAACAACACAAACAAGGTGTAATGACGGCGAAATCCACGGACTTGGGTGTTCATCAGTTCAATCCCATCGAGCAGTGTTCATCGGTTGAGTGCGTTACAGCGGTGCGCGTCGCCCCGCCCAGGGGCGGGCCTGTTCGAGTTGTCCGGCCAATTGGAACAGCAGGTCTTCGCGGCACATCGGCGCAGTGAACATCATGCCGATGGGTAGACCCTCACGGCTGGAGCCCAGCGGTACAGACATTGCCGGCTGACCACTGACATTGGCCAGTACGCTGTAGCCGATGCTGCCCAGGATGCCCTGGATGTAACCCTCATAGCGCTGGTCCAGGCTGGCCCGCGACAGCAGTGGCGTGACGCACGAAGTCACCGGGCTCAGCAGGATGTCGTAATCGTCGAACACGCGCTCCATGCGACTGCCGACACGTTCAAAGTCGCGCCGCGCACGGTACAGGTTTTCAGCTGTGGCGGAAGTGGCGTTGCGGACCAGACAGTGGCTCACGGGCTGCAGTTCGTCATCGCGCAGGGGGCGGTCGAGGGCCGCTTCGCGATCGCGCACGGCGGCCAGTAATGCGGCGGCCCCCACGGCACCGTGGGCGCCATATACCTGCCGGGGATCAATCGCCAGGCTCAACGGCTCAACCCGGTGTCCGAGGTCCAACAGCACTTCAACAGTTGTGTACAGAACCGAGCGGATGTCGGGGGCCAGTTCAACGCCGGTCATGGCCTGTTCGACCAGGCCGATGCGCAATGAACCGGGTGGGCGCTGCACGGCTTCGCTGAAGCTGACGGCTTGCGGTGTCAGCCAATACGGGCTGCCGGGTTCATGGCCGTGGCTGATGTCCAGTAGCAGCGCCGAGTCCCGCACGCTGCGCGACACCACATGGCCGCAGCTGGCGCCGAACCAGCCTTCAAAGGTGTTGGGGCCATGGGGGGTGCGGTAGCGCGTGGGCTTTAGGCCAAACACGCCGCAGTACGAGGCTGGGATGCGGATCGAGCCGCCGCCGTCGGTGGCGTGGGCCACGGGCACAATACCTGCCGCCACCGCTGCCGCAGCCCCGCCGGATGAACCGCCCGCGCTGTGTGCCAGGTTCCAGGGGTTGCAGGTTTTCCCCCACAGGGCCGATTCGGTGGTGGTGGTCAGGCCGAACTCGGGGCTGCTGGTCTTGCCGAAAATCAGCATGCCGGCGGCCTCATAACGCTGCACCAGGGTGCTGTCGTAGAGGCTCGGCGGGCTCTGGGCCAGCAGGCGCGAACCATTGGTGGTCACGGTGCCGGCCAGGTAGGTATTCAAGTCCTTGAGCAGCATCGGCACTCCGGCCAGCGCGCCCAGCCGCTCGCTGCCTGCGGTATGACGCGCGGCCAGCACGGTTGCGGCATGGGCGTCGTGGCGCATGTTGACCGCATTGATGCGTGGGTTGACCTCGTCACAACGGGCCTGTGCGGCCATGAGCAGCGCGCCGGGGGTGATCTGGCCGCTGTGAACCGCAGCGGCCATGGCTGTGGCATCCAGTGCCAGATAGTCGTTGGGGGGCAGTTGATTGTGTTCGTTGTTCATGAAAAATGGCCTCGTGAATGCACTTCGACCTGGGCGTGAGCAGGGCAAAGTGAGCTTTTTCAGGGAGTTTTAAAACAGGAAGTTCAGCGATTCCTGCAACAGCAAGGCGTCGGAATGGATCGGTGAAAATACCGGGTTTTTGGTGTAGGTCAGGCCGCTGATCAAATACACCCCGGGGAACAGCCGCGCCGCATACGAGGTGGTCACAGCCAGGGTGTAGGGCGCCGCTTCGAGCCCGTAACGGGTCGTGGCGTCGCGCAGGTCACGGCTGTAGTAGCTTTTGGTCAGGCCCACGGCCGCCATGTCGGCGGGGCGGCTGGCAAATGGGCCGACATTGAAGGCACTGACCTGAAAGGCCTTGTTGATGGCGTTCACCGAGTCGGGCGAGTAGTCGATCTTGCTGTCCAGGTACCAGCCCCGGGCATCGTTGTAGGGCTTGGTGACTTGCACGGTTTCGGCCAGGTAAACCCCATAGTTGTTGTCCGACTGTTCGCCGGATTTGAACTCGGTGTAATGGCTGGTGTTGTACATCGCCCCGGCGCGCAACCACATCGCATGGGTGGAGGCCGACGAGGCTTGTTTATAGCCTGCCTCGTTGATAAACATCGCCCGGGCATCCTTGACCTTGAAGCTCAGGCCGCTGGGGTTGAGGTCGATGTCTTTTTGGATGCCTTCGGGGCTGACGCTGCGGGTCACGGCGGTGCTGTTGTAGAAGCGCAGGGACGGATCGCGCACGATCACGTTCACGGTGGGCGTCGGCTCGGTGGCGGACATACCGACCTGGAACGGCACCACGCTGCTTGGGCCAAGCGCTGCGGTAGAGGCGCTGCCGCCCAGTGCCATGCCGTAGAACAGGCGCACGCCGGGGATAAACCCGTATTCGAATTCCAGTTGGTGATTGAAGAAGGACTGGTTGATGGCAAACACCGACACGGTTTTGACCCGGGGGTTGGCGGGGGTGTAGGTCGAGTCCACCCAGTTGCCGGCCAGGGTCAGCTGGGCGTCATTGGCAAAGCCGATGCGGGTCAGGTCGTAGGTCAGGTACAGGTTGAGCGAGGTGTTGTAGCTGGGGTTTTGCCCGTTATACACCTGCTTTTTCGCGTTATTGCCCAACACGTCGTAGGTGTAGCCGTTGTACGAAGTGGCGGTAAATCCGATCCCGTGTGCGGCCAGCTCCTTGCGCAGCCCCCAGAGGCCGGGGTTGATGCGGGCACAAACGGGCACGTTTTTGAACGACAGTTCGGCGCGGGTCAACAGTGGCTCGTATTGCGCGCACTCTGGCGTGTCAGCGGCCCGGGCGTGATGGGCAAAAGCCGCGGCGGCCAGACTGATGGCCAGTGGATACTTGGAGTCAAACATGGTCAGAGCTTCCCATCCTTAAATTGTTTTTTTCAGGACGACGCCAAGGTGTTTGGTGGTCAGCATTAGTACTGCATATTCGTAACCAGCGAATGGGGCCAGTGGGGTTTATCGATAGGGCCAGGCAATGCCAAATAAAAAGCACCCAGATCCTCTCGGAGGGAGAGGTTGTGGGGCAAATGGTTCAGATACGCACACTGCCGGGTCGTTTGGCATGCCCGTTGATCACCAGCCCCAGCTCGCGAATGCCCGGCGCGATCAGTTCCTGGGCGATGGAGCCAAACCCCAGTCGCAGGCTGGGCCGGGTCAGGGTGTCGGGCTCAGAGCAGAATGCATTGCCCGGGTCGAACAGCACGCCCTTGGCCACACCTGCGTAATACAGGCTCAGCAGGTCGTGCTGGCCTGCCAGTTTTAGCCACAGGGTGGCGCCGCCGCTGGGCATGTGGAACTCGGCGTCGGGCAATGCTTCGCGCAAAGCGCTGGCCAGCGCCTGCGCCCGCGCCTGGAGTTTCTCCCGGGCCTGTTGCAGCAGGCGGTCGTAGTGCCCCTGCTGGATAAACAGCGCGGCGGTGATCTGGTTGTTGCCGGGGATCTGGCGAATCATCAGCCGTTGCAGCTGGCGCAACTGCTCGATGACCGGCGCCGGGGCGACGATGTAGCCAATGCCCAGGCCGGGGGAAAGCAGCTTGGACAGGCTGCTGAGGTAGATCACCCGGTCTGCCGGGTCGATGGCTTTGAGGGCTGGCTGGGCGTGGCCGTCATATTCGGTTTCGGGGTCGTCATCGTCCTCGAAGATCACCTGGTCGTGCCGTTGCGCATGGGCGAGCACAGCCTGGCGCCGGGCCGGGGTCATGGTCACGCCGGTAGGGCATTGGTAGGCAGGAGTGCAGTACAGGTAGTCGCACCTGGAGAGGGCGGGGGTGATCATCAGCCCCTGTTCGTCGATGGCCAGCGACACCACCTCTGCGCCATCGTGGGCGAAGGCATTGCGCGGGTCGCGAAACCCCGGTTCTTCAACGCCGATAACCGTGCCCGGTCGCGCAAACAAGCGTGCCAGCAAGTAAAAGCTCTGCTGGCGGCCCAGAGTCAGCAGCACCTGGTCGTGGGTGGCGGCGATGCCGCGACGGGGCAGTACACGGCGAATCAGCTGGTCGATCAGCTGGCTTTCGCCGACGTTCTCACCCTCTTGCCACCAGCGATCCACCGCCTTCCATTCCAGGGCCTGGCGGCTGCACTGGCGCCATTGCGACAGCGGGAATTGCTTGGGGTCGAACTGGCCATAGACAAAGGGGTAGCGCACCTGGCGCCAGGTCGGCGGACGATCGGCCCAGGCTACCCCGGGTTTGTCGCTGTGCATGCGCGCCGACCAGTCGGGGGGCTGCGCGGCGGGGGCGGGTGAGGGCTGCGCCTGTTGGGTCGGCGGGATGGCGCCGCATACAAAGAAGCCGTCCCGTGGCCGGGAGTCGACATACCCTTCGCCCACCAGACGCTCATACACCAGCATGGCGGTGTTGCGCGACACCCCGCTCAGCATCGCCAGATCCCGGCTCGACGGCAGGCGTGTGCCCGCAGGCAAGCGCCCCTCCAGAATGGCGGTGACAAAGGCGGTACACAGCTGCACTTGCAGCGGCTCATCATGCGTGTGCACTTTGGGCAGCAGCTGGCGCCACATCAAATCATGCTGGATGGAGCGCATCTTGATCCTGGGGGGCGGTCGGGGATTGCCACCCTAACCCAAGACTCTTTTGCAGCGCTATGGAGTCCTTGATCAACGGATCGTCACTGTGAACCCGGTCCTGTTCTGCAGTCTGATACACCGCGCGGGCATTTAGCCCCGGCCTTTCCACGGCACCAGGTTGCGTTCCAGCCAGCGCATGCCCAAATCGAACAGCAGCGCCAGCACGCCGATGACCAGAATGCCCATGATCACCACATCGGTGGCCATGAACTTGGAGGCGGTGAGCACCATAAAGCCCAGCCCGGCAGTGGCCGCGACCATTTCAGCAGCCACCAGGGTGGTCCAGCCAAAGCCGATGGCGATCCGCATCCCGGTCAGTATCTCGGGCAGGGCGGCGGGCATGATTACGTACTTGAGCACTTGCCCCCGGCTGGCGCCCATGGAGTAGGCTGCGTGGATTTGCTCGATGGCCACCGACTTGACCCCGGCCCTCGCACTCAGGGCCAGAGGGGCAAACATCGCAAGGTAGATCAGGAGGATTTTCGAGCCTTCGCCGATGCCCATCCAGATCACCACCAAGGGCAGATAGGCCAGTGGTGGCAGCGGTCGATAAAACTCCACCAGCGGGTCGAACACGCCACGGGCGACGCGATTGACGCCCATCAGGATCCCCACCGGGATGGCTGTGAGCACCGCCAGCACAAAAGCGCCAAACACCCGCAAGGCGCTCCAGCCGATATGGGTCAGCAGGCTGGCGTCAGCAAAGCCGTCGCGGCTGACCTCGATGATTTGCGCCCATACCGCTTGGGGCGAGGGCAGAAACAAGGGTTTGATCCAGCCATGGTTGGTGGCCATGAACCACAGGGCAAACACCACGAAAATCGTGCCCAGGCTCAGGGCCATGCTTGAGCCGTTGCCGGGTGCGCCATATTGCTCGCCCGGTCTGGCGGGGGCTGCACGGCGCAGCTCGTTCAGGGTGCGCAGCACGGCATTGCGTTGTTTTTCGTCTAGCAGGCTCATTACGCTGCCTCCTCATCACCGTGGATGATGCTCAGGATCTGCTCGCGCAGGGCAATAAAATCAGGGCTGGATTTGACTGCGCGGGCGTCCCGGCACGTGAGAAAACGCTGGCCGAAATCCACCGCGAATTCGTGGGTGATGCGCCCCGGGCGCGGCGACATGATGATCAGCCGGGTGGCCATGAACAGCGCTTCTTCCACGTCATGGGTGATAAAAAACATCATCTTTTGCGTGCGCTGCCATATCTCCAGGATCAGCTCCTGCAAGCGTTCGCGGGTCAGGGCGTCCAGCGCGCCCAGGGGTTCGTCCAGCAACAGCATCTTGGGGTCATTGGTCAGGGCGCGGGCGATACCGACGCGTTGCTGCATGCCCCCCGAAAGCTGATAGGTGGCGTGGTCGCGAAACTCTGCCAGGCCGGTCAGTTGCAAAAAATGCATCGCCCGCTCGTACCGCTCTGCTTTGGGAATACCGCGCAATTTGAGGCCGAAGGCAACGTTGTCGATCACATTCAGCCATGGCAGCAGCGCGTGCTTCTGGAACACCACGCCGCGCTCGGCTCCGGGGCCGGTGACCTGATCGCGCAGCTCGGCGCCCTCGATACGGGCAGGCACCTGGCCGTGATAATCGCCCAGCGTGATCACCCCGCTGCTGGGTTGAATAAACCCGGCCATCAGGTTGAGCAAGGTGGTTTTGCCGCAGCCCGAGGCGCCGAGTGCGACCACAAAATCACCGGCGGCAATATCCAGATTGACCCCGGACAAGGCACGCACCGGCTGACCCTTTTGCTGCCCTGGATAGAGCACTGACACATCGTGGATTTTGAGGCTGAGGCTCATGGATGACTCCTTTGTGTCTCTGCAGTGTGTGGGTGCGGGTGATGTTTAATGGGCGGCCTGCACAAACGTCGGGTTGATCGCCACGCTGTAGTCAGGCAGCAGCGCCGGGATTTTCTTCTGGGCTTTCAAAAATTCGGCCGTGGCGTTCAGGGCCTTGGCCGCGCCGCCGCCCAGCCACGCAGAGCCTGCCTGTTCGCTGGCCAGCGGGAACTGGTACAGCGCCAGTACCGCGGGCACTTCTTGTGGCTTGGCCCCGGACTGCCTGGCTACGTTGATCACTTGCGGCGAATCGGCGGTCCAGGTTTTTGGCGCATTGACGTAACCCGCCGTGCTGTCTTGCAACACCTGGGTAAAGGCCTGCATGCCGGGGCCGTTGGCGGCGGCGAACGTTTTATCCACAACCAGCCCGTCAAAGGTGGCCTTGCCCCAGTTGGTCAATTGGCCCGAGGTCAGCAGCACATGGCCGCTTTGCTTGAGGCGGCCCAGCGCCGGGTCCCAGATAAAGGCGGCATCGATATCCCCGCGTTCCCAGGCGGCCGGAATATCCGAGGGCTGCAGGTTGATGACCTTGACCTTGCCGGTCAGGCCGAATTGCTCAAGGGCAAACAGCGCGTGAAAGTGGGTGGTCGAGACAAACGGCACGGCGAGGGTTTTGCCGGCCAGGTCCTGGGGCGCGACGATGCCGCTGCCATTGCGCACCACCAGCGCTTCGGCGTCGGCGATGTTGTCCAGAATCCAGAACAACTGCGCGTCCACGCCACGGCTCACGGCTGCCGCAATCGGGCTGCTGCCGGCGACGCCGATCTGCACATCGCCCGAAGCCATGGCCATCATCACGTCGCCGCCGCTGTCGAAGTTGCGCCACTGGATATCCCAGCCGGTGGCCTTCTCAAATGCCTTTTGTGCGATGGCATCCTTCCAGGGCGCAAACATGCTTTGCACGCCGACGGTGACGGTTTGTGCATGGGCATTGGCCGCCAGACCGAAGGTCAGGGCCGTGAGCGGCAACAAGACAGCACGACGAATCCAGGTATTCAGGGGCTTGAGCATGGTGAGGCTCCGAGAAGGGGAAGGCGTTGTTTTGAGTCAGCCCGATCTTAGGTGCTGGCCCGACGCTTGCTTTAGATCCAGTTGCTGCAAGCTGTGGTGCCAGAGGATGCTGCAGGCCTTGCCCGGCAAGGCTTGTAGCGCATCGGGTGCGCCATCAAGGGGCATCGGAGCAGGAGCTTGAACCATGTTGGAGCGTTATTTTCGACCCTTCGAAGCGGGCCGAGGTTTGCAGGAACAACTGCGCGAGAGCCTGCTCAGCGCGATACTGGACGGCGCCATGCCGCCCAGTGAGCCGATGCCGTCTTCGCGCAAGTTGTGCGAGCTGCTCAAGGTGTCGCGCAATACCGTGGTGCTGGTTTATGAGCAGTTGGTGCAGGATGGTTATTTGATCCCGTCGGACCGGCGCGGTTATTTCATCAACGAGAAATACCTGCGCCAGCAACTCAACGTCACGCTCAAGCCGGCCACGCAAAAAATCTTCGAGCGGGCCGATCACGCGCCCGACTGGGAAGCACGCTTGCAAAGCAGCTCGTCGCGCCTGCGGGCCATCGTCAAGCCGCGCAACTGGCGTGAGTACCGCTACCCGTTTATCTATGGTCAGGTTGAGGCCGACGAGCAGACCGCCGCCCGCTGGCGCGACTGTTCGCGCATCGCCAGCACCGGCGCGCATATGCGCAGTTGGGTGGACGATCAGGTGATGCTGGATGACCCGCTGCTGGTCGAGCAGATTATCCAGCGGGTGCTGCCCAAGCGTGGGATCAGCGTGTCGGCGCAAGAAATACTGGTGACCATCGGCACCCAGAATTCGCTCTATATGCTGGCGCAACTGCTGGGTCGGCCGGGGCTGGTGATGGGGCTGGAAGAGCCGGGTTATGTCGATGCGCGCAATATTTTCAGCTTGAGCGGCTGTGAGCTCAAGCCGCTGCGCATTGACCGCCAGGGGCTGGTGGTCAATGAACAGCTGGATGGTTGCGAGATGGTGTTCAGCACCCCCAGCCACCAATCGCCTACCGGGGTGACCATGCCGCTGTACCGCCGCCTGGAGCTGATGGCCAGTGCTCGCGAGCGGGATTTTCTGATCATCGAAGACGACTACGAAAACGAGCAGAATTTTTTGGGCAGCAACCACCCGGCCTTGAAGAGCTTTGATGACACCGGGCGAGTGATCTATCTGGGCAGCCTGACCAAAAGCCTGCTGCCGGGGGTACGTCTGGGGTTTATTGCGGCGGATGCTGAATTGATCCATGAGCTGCGTGCGTTGCGCCGTTACATCTATCGGCACCCGCCGTCGAATAACCAGCGCACGCTGGCGCTGTTTTTATCCATGGGGCATTACGACGCCCATGCCCGCCGCTTGCGTGATCGTCTGGCGCGCAAATGGCGGGTGATCAGCCGGGCGATGGCCGAGCACCTGCCCGAGTTCAATGCCAGCGGCATGGCGGGTGGTTCATCGCTGTGGGTCACTTGCCCGCAGGGGGTCGATGCCTGGGTGCTGCAACGGCTGGTGGCCAGGCGCGGGGTGTTGATTGAACCGGGGGATATTCACTACCTGAGCGAGCAGCGCCCGTTGAACTGTTTTCGGCTTGGGTTCGGGGCCATTGCTGAAGAGTTGATCGAGCCCGGGATTGCCGCGCTGGGGGCCGCGTGGCGGGAGATGCTGGTGGAGCATAAAGCCCTTCACCCTCTCCCGGAGGGAGAGGGTGCTGGCTTGAATTGCGCTTGAGTCCGTATGCGGTCATGGGGGGCCATGATTGCTGTCACAGCGCTTCGCGGCTCAGCGTGTCTTTGAGCAGGCCGAACATCGCATCCAGATCCGCTCGCCCGGTGACCAGCGCCGGGGCGAAGATAATCGCGTCGCCGGTGGTTTTTACATGCAGCCCCGCGTCATAAAGCGCCCGTTGAACCCGCGCACCTTTGGCCCCCGGTGTCTCGCCGGGGGTGAGCTGAATCCCGCTGAGCAGCCCGTAACCGCGCAAGTCGCTGACCTGCGCCAAACCTTTCAGGCCGCTGAGGGACTCAAGAAAGTACGGTGCCAACTGCGCGCCTTTTCCGAACACATCCTCATCCCGGTAAATGTCCAGTGAGGCCAGCGCGGCCGCACACGCCACCGGGTGCCCGGAGTAGGTGTAGCCGTGGAAGAGCTCCGGGCCGCCGCCCTTGCTGGCGTTGATCACCGTGTCGTAAACCCCTTCGTCGATTGCCACCGCGCCCATCGGGATCGCGCCATTGGTCAAGGCCTTGGCCAGGGTGATGAGGTCCGGTTTCACGTCAAAACTCTGCGCTGCAAACGCCTGGCCGGTGCGGCCAAAACCGGTAATGACTTCGTCGAAGACCAGCAGAATCCCGTGCTTGTCGCAGATGTCCCGCAGACGCTTGAGGTAACCCGCAGGCGGTACATAGACGCCGATAGAGCCGGCAATCGGTTCCACAAAACACGCCGCAATGCTGTCGCCGCCATGCATGGCGATGATCCGCTCCAGATCGCTGGCAAGGTCGGCGCCCTGCTGCGGCTCGCCCAACTGGTAGCGCTGGTCTTCTTGCCAGGTGTGGCGCATATGGCTGACGTGGGGCAGGCCGCCCGTCGCGAATGCCTGGCGGTTACGCATCATCCCTGACAGCGCGACGCCACCGAAATTGACCCCGTGATACGCCCACTCGCGGGACACAAAGCGGGTGCGCTGAGCTTCGCCGCGAGCGCGGTGATAGGCCAGGGCGATCTTCATCGCGCTGTCCACCGACTCGGAGCCGGAGTTGGTGAAAAACAGTTTGTTCAGGCCTGCGGGCAGCAGCTCGCTCAAGCGTTCGGCCAGTTCAAAGGACAGAGGCGAAGCGCGCTGAAAATGCGGGGTGAAATCCAGGGTCAGCAGTTGCTTGCACACGGCTTCGGCGATCTCGGTGCGGCCATGGCCGGCGGCACTGCAAAATAGCCCCGAGCTGCCATCGAGCAACTCGCGACCCTCGGCATTCCAGTAGCGCACGCCCTCGGCACGGACGAACAACTGCGGCGCCCGCTGGAACTCGCGGTTGTCGGTGAAAGGCATCCACTGGTGGTTCAGATTCGTCGCCATGGGTATCACTCCTGAGGGTAGGTCTGGGCGGGCCAGTTGCCTGCAGACTAGTCACGGCGGGCCGTGGGGCTTAGATCCAGATGGGTCTTTCGATAGGGCCAGTTCTGGCACCATCGAAAGGCCTTGCTGGATCTAAGCCGGTGCCTGGCGGCTGACTACAGTGGGGCCATTGAGCACGCCGGAGCTGCGGATGAACCCTGAATTGAGTTGGGCGTTAAGTGCAGGTTGCGTGCTGGTGGCGGCCATTGTTCGCGGGCTGACCGGTTTCGGTTTTGCCGCCATTGCAGTGGTGGGGCTGGCGATGCTCGGTTCGCTGCAACAGGCGGTACCGCTGGTGTTGTTTTTGGAGGTTGCGTCCAGCGTGATGTTGCTGCGCAGCGCCTGGCGTGAAGCGGATTACCGCCTGCTCAAGCGCCTGCTGTTGGCGAGCGCATGCGGTGTGCCCTGCGGGGTGTTGCTGTTGACCGGCATCGACAGCGGAGGGCTTGCCGTCGGGGTTTATCTGTTGGTGGGGCTGCTGGCGATTCTCGGCCTGACGCGCATTCGCTTGCCGTTGGGCGAGGGCCGTACCGGTGCCTGGCTGGTGGGTGCCAGCAGCGGCGCGCTGATTGCCGCGTTCAGTATTGGCGGACCTCTGGTGGTGGCGTGGCTCAGCCATTGCGGGCTGCGGGCGCATGCCTTGCGGGCAACGCTGATCATGTTCTTTTTCGTGGTGGATATCGCGGCTCTGGGAGGGCTGGCGGCCGCCTCGGCGATCCCGGCCGACACCGGCCGCCAAGCGCTGCTGATGGTGCCTGCGTTGCTGCTGGGGTTGTGGCTGGGCCAGCAGTTGTTCGCCCGTATTCAGGCCGATCAGGCCGCCCGTTTTACCCAATGGCTATTGCTGGTGCTGGCAGGCGTGGGCCTGCTGGGCCGGGCGTGGTCCTGACTCATCCAAGGAGCTGTATATGACACCGACCGTTTTTATCACCGGGGCAACCTCGGGTTTTGGCCAGGCGTGCGCCCGCAGGTTTGCCGCCGCTGGCTGGTCGCTGGTGCTCACCGGGCGCCGGGCCGAACGTTTGCACGCCTTGGCCGATGAGCTTGGCACCCAGGCCCGGGTACTGCCTCTGGTGCTCGACGTGCGTGATCGCGCCGCCATGGAGCAGGCCATCGGGCAACTGCCACCGGCCTTCAGCACCTTGCGCGGGCTGATCAACAATGCCGGGCTGGCATTGGGCACCGCACCTGCTGCCCAGTGTTCGCTGGATGATTGGGACACCATGGTCGATACCAATATCAAGGGCCTGCTCTACAGCACGCGCTTGTTGTTGCCGCGCTTGATTGCCCACGGTGCGGGCGCCGGGATCGTCAATCTGGGGTCGATTGCGGGTAACTGGCCTTACCCCGGCAGCCATGTGTATGGCGCGAGCAAAGCCTTTGTGCGGCAGTTTTCATTGAACCTGCGCTGTGATTTGCAGGGTACCGGGGTGCGCGTCACCAACCTTGAGCCGGGGTTGTGCGAGAGCGAGTTCTCACAGGTGCGCTTTGCCGGTGATCAGGCCCGGTATGACGCGCTGTATGCCGGTGCCCGGGCGATTCAACCGGAGGACATTGCCGAGACGATTTTCTGGATTCTCAACCAGCCGGCGCATATCAATATCAACAGTCTTGAGTTGATGCCCGTCAGCCAGTCGTGGAGCAACTTTGCGGTTGAACGCGCCTAGGGGCTGCTTTCAGGCCGGCTTTCCAGGGCGTGTATTCAATCCTGTGGAATGCCCTGGTCAAGCCTTTGTCGTTGGGCGCCTGCACACGGCCTGTGCCGTCGCTCATCAACATCAGGGAGGCCACGCCGACACTGTCATCGTGCCATTCAATACGCAAAGGCGCTGCGGTGCTTTTGCACAAAATCCTCCCAGCGTACTGGCTGGCGGCCCGTGATTTCGGTGAAGTTGTCGAAGGTTTCATCAGCCCCTGGAATCTGCCGGGCGGCCATGCGGGTGAAGTTGTCATGTACGCAGGTCATGTAAGCCATTTCGGCTCCGGCGGCGCGCATGTTCTCCAGAAAAACGTCGGGTGACTGGGGGTTGTAGCTGAACGGCTGGCCCAGTACGCGGGTCATGATGTCGGCGATATCACCGTAGGACTGCACGTCATAACCTAGGCGGTAGGTCTGGCCTGCGTGTTTGGCGGGGTTCAGCAGCGCTTGTGCCGCGACTCGGGCAACGTCTTCGCCATCTACCCAACTGAATGGCGTATCACCGGTGTACTGCTCGATCACTCCGGCTTTTACGGCCTGGGTGCCATCGTAGCTGAGCAGGTTTTGCATGAAACACTCGGGGCGCAAGTGGGTGAACGAGAAACCCGACCACTCGATGTAGCGCTCGACAAACTGGTGCCAGGCCCAGTGGGCGATGGTGGTGTCGTCCCGCCCGCAAGCGCCCAGGTGCACCATGTGCTGCACGCCGGATTTTTTTGCCTGATCGAGGAAAGCCTTGCTCTGGCGCAGCATGTCCACGGTGTAGCCGGTCACGAGCAGGGCGCGGTCGATGCCTTGTAGCGCCGGAGCCAGAGTTTCCTCTTTATCGAAGTCCAGAATGACGGTGCGAATGCCTTGGTCTTCAAAGGGCTTGGCCTTGGCGGGGGAGCGTACTGCCGCGACCAGGGTGATGGTCTCGTCGGCCAGCAGGTTGCGCAGGGTGTCGCCGCCGATCTGGCCGGTGGCCCCGGTGATTAAAACGGTAGGTTTGTGCAAGGTCATAAAGGCGCCTGATGCTTGAGTAAGGGTGTGGTGGGGAAGCTTACTGGGGAATTCAGATCCTATTTGCGATACCTTTTACTCAATCACATGAACTTAATTCATCAATATGGGGTGGGCATGCTTTCCTCCGAGCGCTTGAAGGGTATCGATGTCTTTGTTTGCGTGGCCGATTCGGGCAGTTTCAGAGCGGCTGCCGAGCGTTTGAACCTGACGGCCTCGGCGATCAGCAAGGCCATCGCCCGGCTTGAGAGCCGGCTTGAAGTCCGCTTGTTTCAGCGCACTACCCGGCGCCTGGCCTTGACCGATGCGGGCGCTGCGTTCTATCGGACTTGCACGGCGGTGTTGGCCGAACTGGAAGAAGCCGAACTGTCCCTTCAGGTCGAAAACACCGAGCCCCGAGGCCGGATCCGTATTGACCTGCCTGCGGCCTTCGGGCGTTTGCAGGCGCTGCCGGTGATCCTGCAGTTTGTGCAGGCCCATGCGCTGTTACTGCCGCATATCTCGTTTTCTGACCGCTTTATCGATCCGGTCGAAGAGGGGGTGGATATTGTCGTGCGGGTAGGTGGCCCGGATGTCTGGCCTGCTGCGCTGGCGCATCGTTTTCTGGGCCGTGAGCGGCATGTGTTCTGCGCCGCGCCCGCCTATTTGAACAGCCACGGCACGCCCGGGACCGACCGCGACCTGGAACATCACCAATGTGTTGCCTATGGCCGGGCCGACGGCACGGTCAGCCCCTGGAGTTTCAAAGGCAGCCGGCCCGGCGAGACCGAGCGCCGGGTGATGTCTGCCAAGTACATTGTGGGGGACGGTGAAGGGCAGGTGATGACAGTGCTGGCGGGGTGCGGCATCGCCCAGTTGCCCACCTGGCTGATCAAACAGCATCTGGCCGATGGTTCACTGGTAGAAGTGCTGCCGCATTTGGCGAGTGAAGGGTTGGCGATCAACCTGGTGTGGCCAAAAAGTCGGCAGGCCTTGCCCAAGGTCAGCGCGTTGCTGGATGCCCTGGCGGCCGGGTTGATGCCGCTGGTGTAAGCGCCTCCAGCGCTACAACGGCAGCATGCGGTCCTGAATGACCCGCTTCATCACCAGGGTTGAGGTGAGGCGCTGAACGTTGGGCAATGAGGTCAGGCGCTCGTCGTACAGCTGCTGGAAGGCGGGCAGGTCTGCGGCGACCACGTGCAGCAGGTAGTCCGGATCGCCGAACAGCCGTTGTGCGTCGACGATCTGCGAGGTTTCAATCACTGCAGCTTCAAAGTCGGCGATCGCCTGGCGGGTGACTTCGCGCAGGGTGACGAACACCATCGCGGAGAAATTCAGCCCCAGCTCACTGGGTGCCAGCAGGGCGCGATAGCCCAGGATCACCCCTGACTCCTCCAGTGCCCGCACCCGTCGATGACAGGGCGAGAGGCTCAGGCCCACGCGTTCAGCCAGTTCAGTGACCGAAAGTCGGCCGTCGGCTTGCAGCTGCGCAAGAATATTCCTGTCTATGCGGTCCATGTGGAAGAACCTTCCCTTGTCTTGGTTGTAGGTTGGGATAAACGAAAGATAATCCTACCAGCATTTCCTTATTCTTCTTTTGGCGGTTTTCGCTTCAGAGGAGTTGGGCATCCCGTGACTATCAGTGTATTGGCCGCATTTTGGGCGGTGTCGTTTTTGTTTGTGATCACCCCGGGCGCAGATTGGGCGTACGCGATTTCTGCGGGCATGCGCGGGCGAGGGGTCACGCCTGCGGTGGCGGGTTTGCTGTCCGGGCACTTGCTGGCCACGGTCATTGTGGCGGCGGGAGTGGGCGCGCTGGTGGCCAGCAACCCCATGATCCTGACCGTGCTTACGATTGCAGGTTCGCTGTACTTGCTGTGGCTGGGCGTCAGCCTGCTGCGCAACCCGGCGACGCCTGAGTCGGGGCAGGTCCAGGGCTCGGATTCATGGACGCGCTGGGCGTGGAAGGGGCTGTGTGTCAGCGGCTTGAACCCCAAGGTGCTGCTGCTGTTTCTGGCCCTTTTGCCGCAATTCACCGACCCGCTGTCGACATGGCCAATCCCTGTGCAAATCATTGCGTTGGGTGCGTTGCATGCCGTCAGTTGTGGCGTGGTGTACCTCATGGTCGGTTTCAGTGCCCAGGCTGTGTTGCAGACCCGTCCGAGCGCTGCGAAAAACGTCAGCCGCCTGTCCGGGACAGTGATGATCATCATCGCAGTGGTGCTGCTGGCAGAGCAGGTGCTGGCTGCCAGTCGATGATTGGGGGCTGTGGGAGCTGCTAGGGTGTAGGCAACGTTTTTCTTGTGCGACCCGAGGAGCGACCTGTGGCAACGACTCAAAGTGAACTGGCGCAAACACCGCAGGCGGTGATTGAATTCTGGAAACAGGCGGGCCCCAAGCAGTGGTTCGCCAAGGATCAAGCGTTTGACCGCTTGTTTGGCGACACTTTCCACACCGCCCATTTCCAGGCGGCCCGGCGCGAGTTGGAGCACTGGATGGCAGAGCCGCAAGGGGCTCTGGCCTTGCTCATATTGCTTGATCAATACCCGCGCAATACCTTTCGCGGCACGGCGCACATGTTCGCCACCGACCCGCTCGCACGCTTCTATGCCCGGCAGATGATCGATGCCGGGCTGGACCGCCAGGTTGATGCGTCCTTGCGCGCTTTTTGCTATCTGCCGTTCGAGCACTCGGAGGACGCAGCGGACCAGCGCCTGTCGTTGAAGCTGCACCAGGATTTCGAGCCGGAAGATTTCAAATGGGCAAAAGAACACGCCGACATCATCGAAAGGTTTGGGCGCTTTCCCCATCGCAACCATGTGCTGGGTCGATCGACTACCGAGCAGGAGCGTATTTTTCTGGAGAGTGGCGGTTTTGCGGGGTAGCCGGTTGGTGGGCGGGCTGCGGGCGGGCATAATTGCCGCTGAAACCCTTGCCGCCAGCAACGCCTGATGTGGAGTCGCCCATGAAATGCCCTGCTTTATTGACCTTTGCCCTGATCCTCGCTGCCGGGTTTTTCAGTGCCTCGGCAGTTGCGGCGGGCGATGCTGAAGCGGGCGGCAAGCTGTTCAGCAAGGTATGTGGCGGCTGCCACAGCGTCGGTGAAAATGCCCGGGGCGGATTTGGTCCGCAGCTCAACGGGGTGATTGGCCGGCTTGCCGGGACGACCGCGGACTATCAGTATTCGGACGCGATGAAAAATTCGGGTGTGGTCTGGACGCGGGACAAACTGGCAGCGTATATCGAAGCACCAAAGAAAGTGGTGAGCGGTACGCGCATGATCTTCTGGGGCATCAGCGACCCCGAGAAGATCGAAAACCTGTTGGCGTATCTGGAGACGTTCCAGAAGCCGTGATCACTGAATGTCTTTCAAGTAGTCCCTCAGGTGCATGAGGGGCGTACCCATTTGCTCTATCGTCGGCGCCTGTGTGAAGTCAGTGGACAGCTTGCACAGTTCGCGGCCCATGACCGTATCCACACCGCCCAAGGCTTTCAGCGCCAACTCAAGGCATTGATTCACTTTGACTTGAATCGTGCCGATATCGCCGTTGCGCACAAGCAAGGCAAACACCTCGCGCTCGTAGTCAGCCATGACCGGATCGTCGCGCAAAAGCGGGCTTGAACCTTCGGACTCATACGCCAGTTTGAGTGCATAAAGGGCGACTGCTTCCAGTGGCAATTCCATGGTGCGGGTTCCTGTGCTGTGGTGCCGGTGAAAAAAAACCTTGGGGTTCAAATCTGATATCTGGAGCTCAGTCGGGGTATCCCGACAATCGACGTTTTTTCGATGAGCTCAGCGAGGGGCAATCAGCTCGGTGATCCACCGGACCTGCTGTGCGATCTCTTGCACCTTGTCCTCGGGCACGGCTTGTCGTGCCCTGGCGAGGTTGCTCAGGTTCTTTTGTTTCTGGCGCAGCATTCGCTGCCACTTGGCCAGGAATACAGGGCTGCGCGTCTGCATCTGCAGCGGGCCGAAGTAGAGTTCCTGAGGGGTATAGAGCATCGGCCCGGTTCGCTCGGCGACGATGATTTCGTAGTCGAAACTGTTTTCCCGCAGCAGCTCCTCGCAGAGGATGCGGTAGTCATTGTCCATCAGCCATTGGCGCAGTGGCTGCTCGCCGCCGTTGGGCTGCAGGATCAGCCGCTCCCGGCCGCTCAGGCGCGCCTTGCCGTTGTCGAGGATGTCGCGGATCGTCTCGCCGCCCATGCCGCAGATACTGATGGCCGTGATCCCGTCCTGCGGTTCGATTGCCGCGAGGCCACAGGCTTGTCGCACAGTGACCAGATGGCCCAGACCGTTCTGGCGCACAGTGCGTTCGGCCGAGCGGAACGGTGTCAGCGCGACCTCGCCGGCCACTGCTGTGGCTATCGCGCCGCGGCGTATCAATGCCACCGGCAGGTAAGCGTGATCCGAGCCGATATCGGCCAGGCGCGCGCCGGCCGGCATCTGCGCAGCCACGCGCTCCAGGCGCATGGACAAAGTATGTTCGTTCAACTGCAGTTCCTTATCACCACGAATGCCCGGCACCTTTGGCATCAGAGCGAGCTGCATATGATGCTTGGTGGCAGGGGCAGGGTAAAGCGCTGGCGGGGGCAAAAAGGAAGGGGGCGTGATGTCGCGGTGCTTCAGGTCTGTATCCCGGGGTCATGTGTTTCTCTGGGGATACAAGGAGGGATACAGGGGTAGAATTTCAAGCACAAAAAAACCGGCGCAGTGGCCGGTTTTTTTGTATTCAAGGTGCATTGAGCGGCACCTTGAGATCTTTGTTTGGTGCCCCGAGGGAGACTCGAACTCCCACTTCTTTCGAAAACGGATTTTGAATCCGCCGCGTCTACCAATTCCGCCATCAGGGCTCAATGGCGGCGAAGTATAGAGATGAGGTTTAGGTCGGTCAACAACTTATTGGTCTATTTTTACTAAGTCCGTTAAACTCCCCGGCCCTGCTAGACGAAACCTATCATGCGCGTTGCTGACTTTACTTTCGAACTCCCTGATTCGCTCATCGCACGCCATCCTTTGGCGGAGCGCCGTAACAGTCGCCTGCTGACCCTGGACGGGGAGAGCGGCGTACTGGCACATCGTCAATTCACTGATTTGCTTGAGCATTTACGCCCGGGCGACTTGATGGTGTTTAACAATACCCGGGTGATTCCGGCTCGCCTTTTTGGCCAAAAAGCCTCGGGCGGCAAGCTGGAAATTCTGATTGAGCGAGTGCTCGACAGTCATCGGGTGCTGGCGCATGTGCGCTCCAGCAAGTCGCCAAAACCAGGGTCGAAAATCCTGATTGATGGCGGCGGCGAAGCCGAGATGCTGGCGCGCCACGATGCGTTGTTCGAGCTGGCCTTTGCCGAAGAGGTATTGCCGCTGCTGGACCGCGTCGGGCATATGCCGTTGCCGCCTTATATCGATCGCCCGGACGAAGGTTCGGACCGCGAGCGTTATCAGACGGTCTACGCTGAGCGCCTGGGTGCGGTAGCCGCGCCAACAGCCGGTCTGCACTTTGATGAGCCGCTGATGCAGGCCATTGCGGCCAAGGGCGTCGAAACGGCGTTTGTAACCTTGCACGTGGGCGCGGGTACGTTCCAGCCGGTGCGGGTTGAGCGCCTCGAAGATCACCATATGCACACGGAATGGCTGGAAGTCGGCCAGGATGTGGTCGATGCCGTGGCTGCGTGCCGCGCGCGTGGCGGCCGGGTGATCGCCGTGGGCACCACCAGCGTGCGTTCGCTGGAGAGTGCGGCCCGTGATGGCGTGCTAAAGCCATTCAGTGGCGACACCGACATTTTCATCTTCCCGGGCCGACCGTTTCATGTGGTCGATGCGCTGGTGACCAATTTCCATTTGCCGGAATCCACGCTGTTGATGCTGGTTTCGGCGTTCGCCGGTTATCCCGAAACCATGGCGGCCTACAAGGCTGCGGTTGAGCATGGGTACCGCTTCTTTAGTTACGGTGATGCAATGTTCATCACCCGCAATCCTGCGCCGACGGCTCCTGCCCCGGCCCCTGAGGATCAAGCATGAGCAACTGTCGTATGTCTTTCGAGCTACTTGCCACTGATGGCAAGGCTCGTCGCGGTCGTTTGACCTTCCCCCGTGGCG
Source organism: Pseudomonas deceptionensis (assembly GCF_900106095.1). Classification (NCBI taxonomy): domain Bacteria; kingdom Pseudomonadati; phylum Pseudomonadota; class Gammaproteobacteria; order Pseudomonadales; family Pseudomonadaceae; genus Pseudomonas; species Pseudomonas deceptionensis. The sequence continues at coordinate 1,866,272 of NZ_FNUD01000002.1, forward strand.
TGGTTGAAACCCCGGCGTTCATGCCGGTCGGTACCTACGGTACGGTCAAGGGCATGTTGCCGCGCGATATCGTCGATACCGGCGCGCAGATGATTTTGGGCAACACCTTTCACCTGTGGCTTCGTCCTGGCACAGAAGTGATCAAGAAGCACGGCGACCTGCACGATTTCATGAAGTGGCAGGGCCCGATCCTGACTGACTCGGGTGGTTTTCAGGTGTTCAGCCTGGGCGCCATGCGCAAGATCAAGGAAGAGGGCGTAACCTTTGCTTCCCCGGTTGATGGCGCCAAGGTGTTCATGGGCCCGGAAGAGTCGATGCAGGTTCAGCGTGACCTGGGCTCCGACGTGGTGATGATTTTTGACGAGTGCACCCCGTACCCGGCTGATGAAGACGTGGCGCGGATCTCTATGGAGCTGTCGTTGCGCTGGGCGCAGCGCTCCAAGAATGCCCATGGCGACAACACGGCGGCACTGTTCGGTATCGTTCAGGGCGGCATGCACCAGAACCTGCGCGAGCGCTCGCTCGAAGGCCTGAACAAGATCGGCTTTGACGGCCTGGCCATCGGCGGTTTGTCGGTGGGCGAGCCCAAGCACGAAATGATCAAGGTGCTGGATTACCTGCCGGCGATGATGCCCGCTGACAAACCTCGTTACCTTATGGGGGTTGGCAAGCCGGAAGATCTCGTTGAGGGTGTGCGCCGCGGTGTGGACATGTTCGATTGCGTGATGCCAACCCGCAATGCCCGCAATGGGCATCTGTTTATTGATACCGGTGTAATCAAGATCCGCAACGCGTTCCATCGCCATGATGATTCGTCGCTGGATCCGACCTGCGACTGCTACACCTGCCAGAACTTCTCCCGCGCTTATCTGCATCACTTGGACAAGTGCGGCGAAATGCTGGGGAGCATGCTCAATACCATCCATAATTTGCGGCACTATCAGGTGCTGATGGCTGGTTTGCGCGAGGCTATTCAACAGGGTACATTGGCCACCTTTGTCGACGCCTTCTACGCCAAGCGCGGGCTTCCTGTGCCGCCTTTGGACTGAGTTTCGGACCTTTAAGAAACAACATTGCAACTGGAGTGCTTAATGAGCTTTTTCATCTCTTCCGCTTTCGCGGACGCTGCTGCACCTGCCGCTGCTGGCCCTATGGGTGGTGGTTTTGAATGGATTTTCCTGGTCGGCTTCCTGGTCATCTTCTACCTGATGATCTGGCGTCCACAGGCCAAGCGCGCCAAAGAGCAGAAAGCCCTGTTGGGTAATTTGCAAAAAGGCGACGAAGTTGTAACTACTGGTGGTATCGCCGGCAAGATCACCAAAGTATCCGATGCTTTCGTTGTAATCGAAGTGTCCGACACTGTTGAGCTGAAAATTCAGAAAGGCTCTATTGCAGCCACGTTGCCTAAAGGCACGCTGAAAGCGATCTGAAGTTTCAACTTTTAACAATCGACGGGGCGCGCAAGGCGCCCCGCGTTTTAAGCGGGCGGCGTGATTGATGCTGAACAAATACCCTCTGTGGAAATACCTACTGATCCTGGCAGTGCTGGCGATCGGTTTTATTTATTCCGCTCCCAATTTGTACCCCGATGATCCGGCTATTCAGGTGTCGGGCGCGAGCACGGCCCTGCAGGTCACTCAAGCTGATCTGGATCGTGCAAGCAAGGCGCTTGCGGATGCAGGTATTGCTGTCAAGGGCGCTTCCCTAGCCCAGAATGGCAAAGGTGGTTTGCTGCGTCTGGCCAAGAAAGACGACCAGTTGCCGGCCAAGGATGTCGTACGCAAGGCCCTGGGCGACGACTATGTCGTAGCGCTCAACCTGGCACAGACCACGCCTCAATGGTTGCGTAGTCTGGGTGCTCACCCGATGAAACTGGGTCTGGACTTGTCGGGCGGTGTGCACTTCCTGCTGGAAGTGGACATGGACAAAGCGGTTGACGCGCGGATGAAAGTCTACGAAAGCGACGTCAAAAGCCTGTTGCGTAAAGAGAAGGTGCGTTACCGCAGCCTGCCGCAGCTTAACGGTGCCATTCAGTTGGGTTTCACTGATGAAGCCGCACGTGAGCAAGCGCGTAGCCTGATTCGCAAGAGCTTCAACGATTTTGACATTACCGCTGCAGACCTGAACGGTCAGCCGGTTCTGCGTCTGGCGATGACCCCGGCCAAGCTGGCGGAAATCCGTGAATATTCCATCAAGCAAAACCTGACAACGGTCCGTAACCGGGTCAACGAGTTGGGTGTTGCCGAGCCGCTGGTTCAGCGTCAGGGTGCCAACCGCATCGTGGTTGAGCTGCCAGGCGTACAAGACACCGCCGAAGCCAAGCGTATCCTGGGCAAGACGGCCAACCTTGAGTTCCGTCTGGCCGCTGAGCCGGGCGCTTCCAAAGCCACTTCCGAAACTTTCGAGTTCCGTGAAGGCAACCGTCCAACCGCCCAGATCGAGCGTGGCTTGATCATCACCGGCGACCAGGTGACCGACGCGCAAGCGGGCTTTGACGAGCACGGCCGTCCACAGGTGAACATCAAGCTTGATGGTCATGGTGGCGAGCTGATGAGCCGTTCCACTCGCAGCAACGTTGGCCGCAGCATGGCGGTAATCTTCATCGAGCAGAAGCCGGTGACGACTTACACCAAGAAAGTGGTTGATGGTGTCGAGAAGGACGTGCCGGTTCAGACGTTCAAGGAAGAGAAAAAAATCATCAGCCTGGCGACCATCCAGTCGCCGCTGGGCAGTCAGTTCCGCATTACCGGCCTGAACGGCCAGGGTGAGGCTTCGGAGCTTGCGCTGCTGTTGCGTGCCGGTGGTCTGGCGGCGCCAATGTACTTCGCTGAAGAGCGCACCATTGGTCCGAGCCTGGGTGCTGACAACATCACCAAGGGTATCGATGCGTCGCTGTGGGGCATGCTGTTCGTGTCGATCTTCATCATCGCCATCTACCGTTTCTTCGGTGTGATCGCGACGGTGGCTCTGGCGGGCAATATGGTCTTGCTGCTTGCGCTGATGTCGGTGCTGGGCGCAACTCTGACCTTGCCGGGTATTGCCGGTATCGTTTTGACGATGGGTATGGCGGTCGATGCAAACGTACTGATCTTCTCGCGTATTCGTGAAGAAATTGCCAATGGCATGACTCCACAGCGGGCGATCAATGAAGGTTTCAGTCGTGCCTTTACGGCAATTGTCGACTCCAACCTGACAACCCTGCTGGTCGGCGGGATTCTCTTTGCCATGGGTACCGGGCCGGTAAAAGGCTTTGCGGTGACCATGTCCCTCGGGATCTTTACCTCGATGTTCACGGCCATTATGGTGACCCGCGCAATGGTCAACCTGGTGTATGGCGGTCGGGACTTCAAGAAGTTGTGGATTTAAGGGGCTGCCATGTTACGTACAATCAACTTCATGGGCGTTCGCAACGTTGCGTTCGGCGTCACTGTAGTGCTTACCGTGCTGGCTTTGTTCAGCATGTTCCACAAGGGCATGAACTACGGTCTGGACTTCACCGGCGGTACGCTTATTGAGCTGACCTACGAGAAGCCTGCTGACCTGACCAAGGTGCGTACCGAGCTGGCTACGGCCGGTTTCCACGATGCTGTGGTGCAGAGCTTCGGTGCAACCACCGACCTGCTGGTGCGTATGCCGGGCGATGATCCGTTGCTGGGTAACAAGGTGGCTGCTGCGCTGGGTCAGGCAGATACGGCCAACCCGGCCGTCATCAAGCGCGTCGAGTTCGTGGGCCCGCAAGTGGGTGAAGAGCTGCGCGATCAGGGCGGTCTCGGCATGCTGATGGCGCTGGGCGGCATCATGCTGTACCTGGCTTTCCGCTTTCAGTGGAAGTTTGCGGTTGGTGCGATCGTGTCTCTGGTTCACGACGTGATCGTGACCATGGGTATCCTGTCCTGGTTCCAGATCACCTTCGACCTGACGGTATTGGCGGCGGTGCTGGCGATCATCGGTTACTCGCTCAACGACACCATCGTGGTATTCGACCGGGTTCGGGAGAACTTCCGGGTGTTGCGCAAGGCCAGCCTGATCGACAACATCAATATCTCGACCACGCAAACCCTGTTGCGCACCATGGCGACCTCGATCTCCACCTTGCTGGCGATTGCGGCACTGCTGATTTTCGGTGGCGATAACTTGTGGGGCTTCTCGATTGCACTGTTCGTGGGTGTATTGGCGGGTACCTACTCGTCGATTTATATCGCGAACGTCGTGCTGATCTGGCTGAACCTCAGTGCAGAAGACTTGATCCCGCCTGTGGCGAGTGAGAAAGAGATCGACGACCGCCCATAACCTCTGGTTATAAGCAGGTTGTCACTTAAAAGGCGCGAGTATTGAACTCGCGCCTTTTTTTGTGCTCCAAGGCTAGGATTGATGTGGGATTGTCCCTACGTATGATGGTCTGGAGGTTCACGTGAACAAGTCATTGCTGGTAGGTGCTGTGCTGGGTGCTGTCGGTGTTACAGCCGGTGGTGCTTTTGCCACTTACAGCTTGGTTAAAGGCCCTGAGTCTGCGCAGGTGCTGGCAGTTGTGCCAGTCAACCAGCAGGTCAAAACGCCGCGTGAGGTGTGCAAGGATGTGACTGTGACGCGTCAGGCGCCGGTCAAGGATCAGCATCAGATCGTCGGCAGTGTGATAGGTGCTGTTGCGGGCGGTTTGTTGGGTAATCAGGTTGGCGGTGGTACCGGCAAGAAGATTGCCACGGTAGCCGGTGCGGTCGGTGGCGGTTATGCGGGTAACAAGGTTCAGGAAGGCATGCAGGAGCGTGATACCTACACCACTACCCAGACGCGCTGTAATACGGTCAACGACATCAGCAACAAGGTTGTTGGGTATGACGTGCGTTATTCGCTCGACGGCAAGGAAGGCAAGGTGCGTATGGATCACGAGCCGGGCAATGAAATTGCCGTGGACAAGCAGGGCAAGCTGATTCTGAATTAAGCGGGCTCTCACGGGGCAGGTGTCAAAACACCTGGCCAAAAAAAAGCACCCCTAGGGGTGCTTTTTTGTGCCCGGATTTCGCTTAGCGTTTCAGCGAAGGTGGCAGGTGTGGCTGGATTGCGGTCAGTACAGCTTTGAAGCACTTGGTGTTACCGGCAACGATGTGGCCTTTTTCAAGGAAATCGTGGCTGCCGGTGAAGTCGCTGACCAGGCCGCCTGCTTCTTGAATCAGCAGTGCGCCTGCAGCCATGTCCCACTCGGACAGGCCCGACTCCCAGAATGCGTCAAAACGGCCGGCGGCAACGTAAGCCAGATCCAGGCTGGCAGCGCCTGCGCGGCGGATGCCGGCAGTCTGGCCGACCAGGCTGCGGAACATGCCCAGGTAGTTGTCCAGGTTGTCCATCTGGTTATCGCGGAACGGGAAGCCGGTACCCAGCAGGGCGCCTTCAAGGCTGGTGCGACCGCTTACGCGCAGGCGACGACCATTGAGCTGGGCGCCACGGCCACGGCTGGCGGTGAATTCTTCCTGGCGAACCGGGTCGAGAACCACTGCGTGCTCAAGGCGGCCACGGTATTTGCAGGCGATGCTGACGGCGAAGTGTGGAACGCCGCGCAGGAAGTTGGTGGTGCCATCCAGCGGATCGATGATCCACAGGTAGTCTTCACCTTCACCGCTGCCAGGGTGCATGCCGGTTTCTTCACCGAGGATGCCGTGTGTAGGGTAAGCCTTGCGCAAGGCGTCGATGATTTTCTGTTCAGCAGCACGATCGACTTCAGAGACGTAATCCTTGGCGTCTTTTTCGTCAACCTTGATGGTATCCAGGCGCTCGATGGAGCGGAAAATCAATTCACTGGCGCTGCGGGCGGCGCGCAGCGCGATATTCAGCATGGGCTGCATGGACGTTTCACCTAAGGTTGTTAAAGAAAGCCGAATATTCTATCAGAAAACTTTGTGAGATGAAGGTTTGCGTTAGCTTTCGTAGCTTATGGCGTTTTGCTTAGGTAAGATTTGCTCCCTTTTGCTGGTCTGTGAGCGCTTCCTTTGTTGCCTAATATTCGTGTCGTTCTGGTCAATACCAGCCATCCCGGGAACATCGGCGGTGCTGCGCGTGCCATGAAAAACATGGGGTTGTCGCGGCTGGTTCTGGTGGAGCCAAGGTTGTTTCCTCACCATGAAGCCGACGCGCGGGCGTCAGGGGCAGGTGACATTCTCGAAAATGCTCAAGTGGTTGCGACCCTTGAAGATGCCTTGGTGGGCTGCAATCTGGTTCTGGGTACCAGTGCCCGCGATCGCCGCATCCCCTGGCCGTTGCTGGACCCGCGTGAGTGTGGTCAAAAAGTAATTGAGGAGGCGGCTCAAGGTGCTGAAATCGCTTTGGTGTTTGGTCGTGAGGACTCCGGCCTGACCAATGACGAGTTGCAGCGTTGTCACTTTCACGTGCATATCCCCTCCGACCCGGAGTTCAGTTCTCTGAATCTGGGTGCGGCCGTGCAGGTGTTGAGTTACGAAATCCGCATGGCCTGGCTCGCGAGCCAGGGTCAGCCGAGCAAGATCGAAAAAGAGGAAGTGGCGTCCACTAAAAGTGGCGAGTTGGCGACCATGGATGAGCTGGAGCGCTTTTACGAGCATCTGGAGCAAACCTTGGTGGCCATTGAATTTATGGACCCGGAAAAGCCGCGCCACCTGATGGCGCGCCTGCGTCGACTGTACGGGCGCAGCTCTGTCAGTCGCGCAGAGATGAATATCTTGCGTGGCATTCTCACCGAAACCCAAAAAGCAGCCCGTGGCGAGCTGCTCAAGCGCAAGGATTAATGATGTTCGAGCGTCTGCGTGAAGATATCCAGAGTGTGTTTCATCGTGATCCTGCGGCGCGCAATGCTTTTGAGGTGCTGACGTGCTATCCGGGGATGCATGCGATCTGGATTCACCGTTTGTCGGCACTGCTGTGGCATGCCGGCTGGAAGTGGTTGGCGCGGCTGGTGTCGAACTTCGGGCGCTGGTTGACCGGGATTGAAATTCATCCGGGGGCCAAGGTGGGGCGCCGTTTCTTTATCGATCACGGCATGGGCATTGTGATTGGTGAGACCGCTGAAATCGGTGATGACGTGACCCTGTATCAGGGCGTTACCCTGGGCGGCACTAGCTGGAACAAGGGCAAGCGCCATCCGACGCTGGAAAATGGCGTTGTGGTAGGGGCGGGCGCCAAGGTGCTCGGCCCGTTCACGGTCGGTGCGGGGGCCAAGGTCGGCTCCAATGCGGTGGTGACCAAGGCGGTGCCAGCGGGAGCGACAGTTGTGGGTATTCCGGGTCGCATCATCATCAAAAGTGACGATGAGACCGAGGCCAAGCGCAAGGCGATGGCCGAGAAGATCGGTTTTGATGCCTATGGCGTCAGTGAAGACATGCCCGATCCGGTAGCGCGCGCGATTGCTCAGTTGCTGGACCATTTGCAGGCGGTCGACGGCAAGCTGGATGGTATGTGTGGTGCGCTCAAAGATTTGGGCAGTACTTACTGTGCCAAGGACTTGCCGCAACTGCGCGAAGAAGACTTTGCCTGCGTCAAGGACAAGGACGAAAGCAAGGCGGTCTAGGTTCTGGGTGCTGTGGGAGCGAGCCTGCTCGCGATGCTGGCGCTGCGATCTTTCGGACGGTCGAGGTGCGGCCATCGCGAGCAGGCTCGCTCCCGCGCTAGATGCTTCATGTGCCATTGCGCCGCAGACCCTGCTACAATGCGCGCGCTCTTTTGCGGGTAATCCCGACTAAAGTACTAGGTCTAATAGTTGACTTAAATAGTCGGGAATAGCATACTCGCTTCCATTCCGAATTCCGTGGTACCTGTCCATGAGACTGACTACAAAAGGCCGTTACGCCGTAACTGCAATGCTTGATTTGGCGTTGCACGCACAGCATGGGCCGGTGTCCCTGGCCGATATTTCCGAGCGCCAAGGCATCTCTCTTTCCTACCTTGAGCAACTGTTCGCCAAATTGCGCCGCAGCAGCCTGGTTTCCAGTGTGCGTGGTCCGGGTGGCGGCTATCAGCTGTCGCGCGACATGCATGGCATTCAGGTAGCTCAAGTTATTGATGCCGTGAACGAGTCAGTTGACGCAACGCGTTGCCAGGGTCTTGGCGATTGCCATGCCGGCGACACGTGCCTGACCCACCACTTGTGGTGCGACCTTAGCTTGCAAATCCACGATTTTCTCAGCGGTATCAGCTTGGCTGATCTTGTCACTCGCCGTGAGGTGCAAGAAGTAGCCCAGCGTCAGGATCAGCGCCGCTGTAATGGCAAGGCGCCGCACCTGGATAAGATCGAAGCGTCCGCCGTCGATTAATTGCATAAAAACGACGGTGCGCCAGCCAGCCTGATTTAGGAGATAGTCCATGAAATTGCCAATTTACCTCGATTACTCAGCCACTACCCCGGTTGATCCGCGTGTTGCTCAAAAAATGAGCGACTGCCTGTTGGTTGACGGGAACTTCGGTAACCCGGCTTCGCGTTCTCACGTGTTTGGCTGGAAGGCTGAAGAAGCGGTCGAGAATGGTCGTCGTCAGGTTGCAGACCTGGTCAATGCCGACCCGCGTGAAATTGTCTGGACCTCCGGTGCGACCGAGGCCAACAACCTGGCAATCAAAGGTGCTGCGCATTTCTATGCCACCAAGGGCAAGCACCTGATCACCGACAAGATTGAACACAAGGCCGTCCTCGACACCATGCGTCAGCTGGAGCGTGAAGGCTTTGAAGTGACCTACATCGAGCCGGGCACCGATGGCCTGGTGACGCCGGCCATGGTTGAAGCAGCCATGCGCGACGACACCATCCTGGTTTCGATCATGCACGTGAACAACGAAATCGGCACCATCAACGATATCGCTGCCATTGGTGAGCTGACTCGCTCGCGCGGCGTGTTGTTCCATGTTGATGCGGCACAGTCCACCGGCAAGGTCGAGATCGACCTGGCCAAGCTGAAAGTCGACATGATGTCGTTCTCGGCTCACAAAACCTACGGCCCTAAAGGCATTGGCGCGCTCTACGTGAGCCGCAAGCCTCGCGTACGTATCGAAGCAGCCATGCACGGCGGCGGTCACGAGCGCGGCATGCGTTCGGGCACCTTGGCTACCCACCAGATTGTGGGTATGGGCGAAGCGTTCCAGATTGCCAAAGAAGAGATGGCGGCGGAAAATATCCGTATCAAGGCGTTGAGCGACCGTTTCTTCAAGCAGGTTGAACACCTCGAAGAGCTGTACGTCAACGGCAGCATGACTGCCCGCGTTCCGCACAACCTGAACCTGAGCTTCAACTACGTTGAAGGCGAGTCGCTGATCATGGCGCTCAAGGATCTGGCAGTGTCGTCCGGTTCGGCCTGTACCTCCGCTTCCCTTGAGCCGTCCTACGTTTTGCGCGCCTTGGGCCGCAATGACGAATTGGCACACAGCTCGATCCGCTTCACCTTCGGCCGTTTCACCACCGAAGAAGAAATCGATTACGCCGCGCAGAAGGTTTGCGAGGCTGTTACCAAGCTGCGCGCCTTGTCGCCGCTGTGGGACATGTACAAAGATGGCATCGACATTTCGAAAATCGAATGGGCGGCGCACTAACAATTTAAGTCGCCGTAAGTAGACGCTGTAAGCGTAGCGAACAGCAGCTTTTACAGCGTCTCAAGAGCGACTCTCTGATGAGTGAGGATTAGTACCATGGCTTACAGCGAAAAGGTCATTGACCACTACGAGAACCCGCGCAACGTCGGCAAGATGGACGCGGAAGATCCGGATGTCGGCACCGGCATGGTCGGCGCTCCGGCGTGCGGCGACGTGATGCGTTTGCAGATCAAGGTTAACGAGCAGGGCATCATCGAAGATGCCAAGTTCAAGACCTACGGTTGTGGTTCGGCAATTGCTTCCAGCTCCCTGGCAACCGAGTGGATGAAAGGCAAGACTCTGGATGAAGCAGAGACCATCAAGAACACTCAGCTGGCAGAAGAACTGGCTTTGCCTCCAGTAAAAATTCACTGCTCGGTACTCGCTGAAGACGCCATTAAAGCGGCTGTTCGCGACTACAAGCAGAAGAAAGGTTTGATCTGATCTTCGATCCCCGTGCCGGCAACGGCATGAGCGTGGTGAAGATACTGGCGATATGTAAGGAGTCCTGATGGCTATCAGCATGACAGAAGCGGCGGCTCGGCATATTCGTCGTTCCCTTGATGGGCGCGGCAAAGGTGAGGGGATTCGTCTGGGTGTTCGCACCACGGGCTGTTCCGGTCTTGCCTATGTGCTTGAGTTTGTTGACGAGGTTGGCAGCGACGATCAAGTCTTTGAAAGTCATGGCGAAAAAGTGATCATCGATCCTAAAAGCCTGACCTATCTGGACGGGACCGAGCTCGATTTCGCCAAGGAAGGGTTGAACGAAGGTTTCAAGTTCAACAACCCCAACGTGCGCGGTGAATGTGGCTGCGGCGAAAGCTTCAACATCTGAGGCTACTCGTGGGTACTCCTTGTCATTTCGCACTATTTGAACTGCAACCGGGCTTTACGCTCGATCTCGAGCAGTTGGCTACGCGCTACCGTGAGTTGGCGCGCAGTGTTCATCCGGACCGCTTTGCTGATGCTTCCGAGCGTGAGCAGCGCCTGGCGCTAGAGCAATCCGCCAGCCTCAACGAGGCCTACCAGACACTCAAGAGCCCTCCCAAGCGCGCGCGTTACCTGCTTGCGATGAATGGCCGTGAGATGCCGCTGGAGGTCACGGTGCACGATCCCGAGTTTCTGATGCAGCAGATGCAGTGGCGCGAAGAACTTGAAGATTTGCACGACAGCGCCGATATGGCGGGTATTGCTGAATTCAAGCGCCGGCTGAAGGTCGCTCAGAATGAATTGAACGACAGCTTCGCTGCTTGTTGGGATGATGCTGCGCAACGTGAACAGGCCGAACGCCTGATGCGGCGCATGCAGTTCCTCGACAAGCTCACTTACGAAGTGCGCCAGTTAGAAGAGCGCCTCGACGATTAACTCCGTGCTTTCCTGATTGCACGCCTGATTACAGATAAGTCCTGATTACGATGGCCCTACTGCAGATCGCCGAACCCGGCCAAAGTCCTCAACCGCACCAGCGCCGTCTGGCTGTGGGGATCGACTTGGGCACTACCAATTCGCTGGTCGCTGCGTTGCGCAGTGGTCTTTCCGAGCCGCTGGCTGATGCAGAGGGCCGAGTCATTTTGCCTTCTGCCGTGCGTTATCACGCCGATCGCATCGAGGTAGGTGAGTCCGCCCGCCTGGCTGCCGCCAGCGATCCTTTCAATACCGTGCTTTCGGTCAAGCGCTTGATGGGTCGTGGTCTGTCCGACGTCAAGCAATTGGGCGAGCAGCTGCCTTACCGCTTTGTGGGCGGCGAGTCGCACATGCCGTTTATTGACACCGTGCAGGGCCCTAAAAGCCCGGTGGAAGTGTCAGCCGATATCTTGAAAGCGCTGCGTGAGCGAGCTGAAAAGGCGTTGGGCGGTGAGTTGGTGGGTGCGGTCATTACCGTCCCGGCCTATTTCGATGACGCTCAGCGTCAGGCGACCAAGGATGCTGCCCGGCTTGCCGGGCTGAACGTATTGCGCCTGCTCAACGAGCCAACGGCTGCGGCAGTGGCTTACGGCCTCGATCAGCATGCTGAAGGCGTTGTCGCAATCTATGATCTGGGTGGCGGGACCTTCGATATCTCGATCCTGCGCCTGACCGGTGGTGTATTTGAAGTGCTGGCCACGGGCGGCGACACCGCGCTCGGCGGCGATGACTTCGATCATGCCATTGCGAACTGGATTGTCGAGCAGGCGGGCTTGTCCGCTGATCTTGACCCGGGTACCCAGCGCAAGTTGCTGCAAATTGCCTGTGCGGCCAAAGAAGCGCTGACTGATGCGTCTTCTGTACCTGTCGTTTACGAAGACTGGCGTGCAGAGCTGACCCGTGACGCCTTTGACGCCCTTATCGAGCCAATGATTGCGCGCAGCCTCAAGGCTTGCCGCCGTGCGGTGCGTGACTCCAACGTCGAGCTCGAAGAAGTCCAGGCAGTGGTGATGGTCGGTGGTTCTACCCGGGTACCTCGAGTGCGTGAAGCTGTTGCCCAGATGTTTGGCCGTCAGCCGCTGACCGATATTGACCCGGATCAGGTGGTTGCCATTGGTGCCGCTATTCAGGCTGATACCCTGGCCGGCAACAAGCGTGACGGTGGCGAACTGCTGTTGCTGGACGTGATTCCTTTGTCCCTGGGGCTTGAGACCATGGGCGGGCTGATGGAAAAAGTCATTCCGCGCAACACCACCATACCGGTCGCGCGCGCCCAGGACTTCACGACCTACAAAGATGGCCAGACGGCCATGATGATTCATGTGTTGCAGGGTGAGCGCGAGTTGATCAGCGATTGTCGCTCCCTGGCGCGTTTTGAATTGCGCGGTATTCCGCCGATGGTTGCCGGTGCTGCGAAGATTCGCGTTACCTTTCAGGTGGATGCGGACGGTTTGCTTAACGTGTCGGCCCGCGAGCTGGGTTCGGGCGTAGAAGCCAATATCCAGGTCAAGCCGTCCTACGGTCTGACCGATGGCGAAATTGCCAAAATGCTCAAGGACTCGTTCCAGCATGCCAGTGACGACAAGGTCGCCCGTGTCCTGCGTGAGCATCAGGTCGATGCTCAGCGCCTGATCGAAGCCGTGCAGGCTGCGCTTGAGGTCGATGGTGATCGCTTGCTGGACGCCGAAGAACGCATGGTCATTGAGCTGCAGATGCAGCAACTGTCCGAATTGTTGAAAGGCACCGATGGTTACGCCATCGAGCAGCAGACCAAGCGTCTGTCGCAAGTGACTGATGCCTTTGCTGCCCGCCGCATGGACTTGACCGTCAAGGCCGCCCTGGCGGGCCGCAACCTGAATGAAATCGAGGAATAACTGATGCCGCAGATCATTTTTCTGCCACACGCCGAGCATTGCCCGGACGGTATGGTTGTAGAGGCTGAGACCGGCAAGACCATTCTCGAAGTGGCCCACGACAACCACATCGAAATCGAAAGCGCCTGCGGTGGTGTTTGTGCCTGCACCACGTGTCACTGCGTGATTCGCGAGGGTTTTGACTCGCTGAACGAAGCTGACGAGCTGGAAGAGGACTATCTTGACCGGGCATGGGGTCTGGAAGCGACTTCACGCCTGAGTTGTCAGGCCCGCGTCGGTACCGAAGACATCACCGTCGAGATCCCGAAATACTCGCTCAACCATGCCGCCGAAGCGCCGCACTGATAAGGAGTTGTCATGAGCCTTAAATGGGTTGATGTGCAGGAAATCGCCATACAACTGGCTGAAGCTCACCCGGATATCGATCCGTTGTCGGTGAATTTCGTCACGCTGCGCAATCTGGTCATGGCGTTGCCTGAGTTCGACGACATCCCTGATCGCGGCGGAGAGAAGGTTCTCGAAGCCATCCAGGGTTTGTGGATCGAAGAAGCCGACTAAGCTTGTAACCGACGTAATTATGAAATACCCAAGAACCCGCGTATAATTCGCGGGTTTAATTTTTCGCTTAAATCACTGTTTCTGGAGTTACACCATGGCTGTTCAACGCACTTTCTCCATCATCAAGCCTGACGCTGTTGCAAAAAACGTTATCGGCGAGATCACCACTCGTTTTGAAAAAGCCGGCCTGAAGGTTGTAGCTTCCAAACTGAAGCAACTGTCCAAAGCTGAAGCTGAAGGCTTCTACGCTGAGCACAGCGCTCGTGGCTTCTTCGGCGACCTGGTTGCTTTCATGATCTCCGGTCCTGTTGTTGTTCAGGTTCTGGAAGGCGAAAACGCTATCGCTCTGAACCGCGAACTGATGGGCGCTACCAACCCTAAAGAAGCAGCAGCTGGCACTATCCGTGCTGATTTCGCTGAATCCATCGACGCTAACGCTGTTCACGGTTCCGACTCTGAAGCAGCTGCTGCTCGTGAAATCTCGTACTTTTTCGCAGCTACTGAAGTAACCACTCGCTAAGTATTAGCTTGTGAGTGAGGGTGAAGACATGATTGCAACGACTGGCAAAACCAACCTGCTGGGACTGACTCAGCCGGAAATGGAGAAATTCTTCGACTCAATCGGGGAGAAGCGTTTCCGTGCCGGTCAGGTCATGAAGTGGATTCACCACTTTGGCGTCGATGATTTCGACGCCATGACAAACGTCAGCAAGGCCTTGCGCGACAAGCTCAAGGCCATTGCTGAAGTTCGTGGACCTGAAGTCGTCAGCGAGGACATCTCAACCGATGGCACCCGTAAGTGGGTGGTTCGTGTCGAGTCCGGCAGCTGCGTCGAGACCGTTTATATCCCCTCGGGCAAACGTGGCACCTTGTGCGTTTCGTCCCAGGCAGGCTGTGCCCTGGACTGCAGTTTCTGCTCCACCGGCAAGCAAGGCTTCAATAGCAACCTCACCGCCGCCGAAGTGATTGGCCAGGTGTGGATTGCCAACAAATCCTTTGGCAGCGTCCCGGCAACCATCGACCGTGCCATCACCAACGTGGTGATGATGGGCATGGGCGAGCCGCTGCTCAACTTCGACAACGTTATCGCCGCCATGCATCTGATGATGGATGATTTGGGCTATGGCATCTCCAAGCGCCGGGTGACCCTGTCTACCTCGGGCGTGGTGCCGATGATTGATGAGCTGGCAAAGCACATCGACGTCTCCCTGGCGTTGTCGCTGCATGCACCCAATGACGAATTGCGCAGTCAATTGGTGCCGATCAACAAGAAGTACCCGCTCAAAATGCTGCTTGAGTCCTGCCGACGCTATATGTCGACCCTGGGCGAAAAGCGTGTGCTGACCGTTGAGTACACCCTGCTCAAGGATGTGAACGACCATGTTGATCACGCCCGCGAAATGATCGAGCTGTTAAAAGACACGCCGTGCAAGATCAACCTGATCCCGTTCAACCCGTTCCCGCATTCGGGCTATGAGCGTCCAAGCAATAACGCCATCCGCCGTTTCCAGGAGCTGTTGCAGCAAGCTGGCTACAACGTGACCGTGCGTACCACCCGCGGTGAGGACATTGACGCCGCTTGCGGTCAGCTGGTCGGCCAGGTTGATGACCGGACGCGCCGCAGTTCGCGCCTTATCGCGGCACGTGAGCTCAGTGCCGACGCCGAATCAGCGCAAAACGCTGCCTCTGCGCCCTGAGAGAGGACATCCATGATCCTTCGCGCTGCGCTTTCTGTCGTGTTGGTCAGCCTTTTGGCTGGCTGTGTGTCATCGGGCGATTCAAGCGCGATGACCACCGACAAAGGGCGTAACGAGGCGCGTGAGGCTTATGTTCAGTTGGGTCTCGGTTATCTCCAGCAGGGGATGACCGGGCAGGCCAAGGTTCCGTTGCGCAAAGCCCTCGAGCTCGACAAGTCTGACCCGGATACCAACGCCGCACTGGCCTTGGTGTATCAGTCCGAAATGGAGCCCGGGCTGGCCGAGCAGGCGTTCCGCACCGCGCTTGACAGGCGGCCTGATGATGCCCGCATCCTCAACAATTACGGCAGTTTCCTGTATGAGCAGCAGCGCTATCAGGAAGCCAGTGCCCAGTTTCAAAAAGCGGCGGCAGACACCCTTTACCCTGAACGTTCCCGGGTTTACGAAAACCTGGGGATAACGTCGCTCAAGCTCGGCCAGCGTGATGCTGGCCGTGCGCAGCTTGAAAAAGCCCTGCGCCTGAACCGTCAACAGCCCCGAGCGTTGCTCGAAATGGCTGAGTTGTCTTACGAAGACAGGCATTATGTGCCTGCACGTGACTATTACGATCGTTTTAGCCTGCTTAGCGGGCAAAATGCACGTAGTCTATTGCTCGGTGCGCGACTGGCGAATGTTTTCGACGAGCGCACCCCAACTGCCAACTATGGCCAGCAACTAAAACGACTCTATCCCGGCACGCCGGAATATCAGCAATACCTGTCGGAGCAATGATGAAAGCGGCGCAACCCGAAGTTCTAGCAGCGACTCGTGTCAATCCCGGTGAGACCTTGCGTCAGGCCCGTGAAAACAATGGATGGACGTTGGCTGAAGTCGCCCTGAAACTCAATCTTACGGTCAGCTCCCTGAGCAACCTTGAGACGGGGGCGTTCGATAAGCTGCCAGGGCATACCTTTGCCCGTGGTTATATCCGGACCTATGCCAAATTGCTTGGTATGGACCAGGCCAGTCTGGTTCGCGAGTTCGACCTCTACACCGGTACTGACGCCAACGGCAGCAACGTGCACAGCCTGGGCCGCATAGAAGAGCCGGTGCGGGTGTCCCATACCATTTTGCGTATTGTCAGCCTGTTGTTGCTGATTGCCGTGGTCGGTGGCGGTTTTATCTGGTGGCAGGACCAGACGTCCATGCGGGCCAAGGACCTGATCGGTCTGACGCCGGAGCACGTCGAAGTTGAAGGCGCTGACGGCACAACCCGGATCCACCCGATCGACGAGCCGGAAGACCAGGCTGTGGCCGAAGCCAAGGCTGAAGGCGACGCATCGGCAGTTGAGCCTGCTGGCGAAGCGGCCGGGTCGACGGCGCTGGAACTGCCTGCAACTGTGCCCGGCGCTGCTGTGACGCCAGCGGCGGCCCCTGTGGTTCAACCCGCTCCGGCTGTTGTTGTTCCTGCCGCTGCGATTGTTGCTCCGGCTGCCACACCTGCTGCCGCCACTTCCTCCACTGCAGCACCGGTCGCCGGTGCGGGCAAAGTGAGCGTGCAGTACACCGCTGATTGCTGGACTCAGGTCACCGACGGCACGGGTAAAGTGCTGTTTGGTGGGCTCAAGCGCAAAGGCGAAAATCTAGAAGTGAGCGGCAAGCCTCCACTGACCCTGCGCCTGGGCTATGCCCGCGGTGCGCAGGTGGCCTACAACGGTCAGGCAGTGGATGTGGCTCCTTTCACCAGTGGCGAAACTGCTCGCCTGAAGTTGGGTCAATAAGTCATGCACGGCGAATCACCAATCAAACGTCGCGAATCGCGCAAAATCTGGGTCGGTAATGTGCCGGTAGGTGGCGATGCCCCTATCGCTGTACAGAGCATGACCAACAGTGACACCAATGATGTCGCTGCAACCGTTGCCCAAATCAACCGGCTGGAAGCTGCGGGCGTCGATATCGTGCGGATTTCCGTGCCGGATATGGACGCGGCAGAAGCGTTTGGCCGTATCAAGCAACTGGTCAAGGTGCCATTGGTTGCCGACATCCACTTCGACTACCGGATCGCCCTGCGCGTTGCGGAGCTGGGGGTGGACTGCCTGCGGATCAACCCGGGCAACATCGGTCGCGAAGACCGTGTGCGTGCGGTGGTGGATGCTGCGCGTGATCGCGGTATTCCGATCCGTATCGGCGTTAACGCCGGTTCGCTCGAAAAAGATCTGCAAAAGAAGTATGGCGAACCGACGCCTGCGGCTCTGGTTGAGTCGGCCCTGCGCCATGTCGAGCACCTTGAACGCCTGAACTTCAAGGACTTCAAGGTCAGCGTGAAAGCTTCCGACGTGTTTATGGCCGTTGAAGCCTACCGTCTGTTGGCCAAGGAAATCGTCCAGCCGCTGCACCTGGGTATTACAGAAGCGGGTGGTTTGCGCTCAGGCACAGTGAAATCTGCCGTTGGCCTAGGTATGCTGCTTGCCGACGGGATTGGCGATACTATTCGCATCTCTTTGGCCGCAGACCCGGTAGAGGAAGTAAAAGTCGGTTACGACATCCTCAAATCCCTGCATCTGCGTTCGCGAGGCATCAACTTTATCGCGTGCCCAAGCTGCTCCCGGCAGAATTTCGATGTGGTGAAAACCATGAACGAACTCGAAGTTCGGCTTGAAGACCTGCTGGTGCCGCTGGATGTAGCCGTGATCGGTTGTGTTGTAAACGGTCCTGGCGAAGCCAAGGAAGCCCATGTGGGGCTCACCGGTGGTACGCCCAACCTGATTTACATCGACGGCAAACCGTCGCACAAATTGACGAATGAAAACCTGGTGGATCATCTCGAAAAGTTGATCCGGCAGAAGGCGGCCGAAAAGGTCGAAGCTGACGCAGCAGTTATCGCGCGCGGCTAACCAGACGAATAAAGGATTTTTTGTGAGCAAGTCTTTGCAAGCCATTCGTGGCATGAACGACATCCTGCCAGAGCAGACGCCCCTGTGGCGCTACTTTGAAAGCAAGGTTTCGCGGTTGCTGGATAACTACGGTTACAAGCAAATCCGCATGCCTATCGTCGAGTTTACCGAGCTGTTCAAGCGCTCGATCGGTGAAGTGACCGATATCGTCGAAAAAGAGATGTACACCTTCGAAGACCGCAACGGCGATTCGCTGACGCTGCGCCCTGAAGGCACTGCGGCGTGTGTGCGTGCCGTACTCGAACACGGCATCACTGGCGGTGGCCAGGTTCAAAAATTGTGGTACATCGGGCCGATGTTCCGCCACGAGCGCCCGCAAAAAGGTCGTTATCGCCAGTTCAATCAGATTGGTGTCGAGGTGTTCAACCTCGATGGTCCGGATATCGATGCCGAACTGATCGTGCTGACCTGGCGCCTGTGGGGCGAGCTGGGCATCCGTGATGCGGTCAAGCTCGAACTCAACAGCCTTGGCACCAGCGAAGCCCGTGCGCGCTATCGTGCTGCGCTGGTCGAGTACTTGTCCTCGCGTCTGAGTGAGCTTGACGAAGACAGCCAGCGTCGCCTCAAATCCAACCCGTTGCGGGTACTCGACACCAAAAATGCCGATACCCAGGCTGTTCTGGTCGACGCGCCGAAGCTGGTGGATTACCTCGACGAAGAATCCCGTGTGCACTTTGAGGGCCTCAAGGCTCGCCTGGATGCTGCCGGTATTCCGTACACGATCAATCCCAAGCTGGTTCGCGGGCTCGATTATTACAGCAAGACCGTATTTGAATGGGTCACCGACAAACTGGGCTCCCAGGGCACCGTATGTGCCGGCGGCCGTTATGACGGTCTGGTCGAACAAATGGGCGGCAAGCCCACCTCGGGCGTTGGTTTCGCCATGGGTATCGAGCGTCTGATCCTGATGCTTGAAACCCTTGAGCAGATCCCCGAAGAAATCGCGCGTCAGGTCGATGTTTACCTGTGCGCTTTCGGTGAGGCGGCTGAACTGGCTGCCCTGGCTTTGAGCGAACGTGTTCGCGATCAGCTACCGAACTTGCGCTTGCAGATCAATGCGGGCGCAGGCAGCTTCAAAAGCCAGTTCAAAAAGGCTGACAAGAGCGGCGCACTGTACGCGCTGATCCTGGGTGAGGACGAATTGGCCCAGCAAGTGGTAGGTGTCAAACCCCTGCGTGGCCAGGGCGAACAACAAACGATTGCCTGGGATGCTCTAGCCGAGCACTTGGCCACCTGCGTTGTGCAGGGTTGAAGCTGTAAAACAGCCGATTTAGCGAATAAGGAGTGTTGGGGTGTCGAGTAACGAAGATGATCAGCTGGGCGAGTTGAAAGACTGGTGGCAGCGCAACGGCAAACCCCTGCTCACTGGCGGCTTGTTGGCGCTGGTGGTGGTGTTCGGCTGGCAGGCTTGGCACAAATATCAGAGCAATCAGTCGCAAGGTGCGTCGATGCTCTACCAGCAATTGCTTGAAACCACGCTCACCCCTGACGGTCAGCCTGATACTGCCCGTGTGGCCGATCTGGCCAACAAGCTGAAAAGCGAGTACGCAGGTTCTGCCTACGCGCAATTTGGCGGTCTGTTTGTGGCCAAGGTTGCTGTGGACAACGGCAAGCTGGATGACGCAGCCAGCGAGCTGCAAGTCATCGTGGCAAAGCCTGCCAACCTCACCCTGGGTGAAGTGGCACGTCAGCGTCTGGCTCAAGTGCTTGCAGCACAGGGCAAGCTGGATGATGCACTGAAGCTGCTTGAAGGCGATTCGGACAAGGCATTCCTGGCCAGCCGTGAAGAACTCAAAGGCGACTTGCTGGTACAGAAGGGTCGTACCGAGGACGCACGTGCAGCCTACGAAAAAGCCAAGGCGGCATTGTCGGATGAGGCAGCAGTAGGTGGGTTGCAAATCAAGCTCGATGACCTGGCCAAAGGGGATGCGTGACGTGAGGCTTTGGAAACATGCAGCATTGCTGGCTCTGGTCGTTTTGGCCGCGGGTTGCAGCAGTAACAGCAAAAAAGAACTGCCACCGGCCGAACTGACAGACTTCAAAGAAGAAGTCGTGCTGCAAAAACAGTGGAGTCGCTCGATTGGTGACGGCCAGGGCAAAACCTACAACATGCTGGTTCCGGCTGTTGAAGGTAGCCACATCTACGCCGCTGACGTAACGGGTGTAGTCATGTCTCTGGACCGCATGAACGGCGACGTTCAGTGGAAAAAAGACCTCGAGTTGCCTGTTTCCGGCGCAGTTGGCCTGGGCTATGGCCTGGTCCTGCTCGGTACCCTGCAAGGTGACGTGGTAGCCCTGGATTCCAGCACCGGTGAAGAAAAATGGCGCTCTCGCGTTAACAGCGAAGTGCTTGCACCTCCTGCGACCAATGGCGATATCGTCGTGGTTCAGACCCAGGACGATCGTCTGATCGGTCTGGATGCTGATACCGGCAACCAGCGTTGGGCATATGACAGCACGCCGGGTGTATTGACCCTGCGTGGCACAGGCGCACCATTGGTGACCAATCACCTGGCAATTGCAGGTCTTTCGACCGGTAAAGTGGTTGCCCTCGATACGCGTAACGGCGTACCTGTGTGGGAGCAACGTGTTGCTATCCCGCAAGGCCGTTCCGAGCTTGAGCGTATTGTCGATATCGACGGTGGACTGCTGATGTCTGGCGGTACGCTGTATGTCGCCAGCTACCAGGGCCGCATGGCGGCACTTGAAATGGAAAGCGGTCGCGTGCTCTGGCAGCGCGATGCGTCCAGCTATTCAGGTGTCGCTCAAGGTTTTGGTAGCGTCTACGTGAGCCTGGCGTCGGGCACTGTAGAAGGCGTTGACGAACGCTCGACCACCTCTCTGTGGAGCAATGACGCTCTGGCTCGTCGTCAACTGTCGGCTCCAGAAGTCTTCTCCAGCTATGTGGCTGTCGGTGACATGGAAGGCTATCTGCACCTGCTAAGCCAGGTCGATGGTCGTTTCGTGGGCCGTACCCGCATTGACAGTGATGGCCTTCGGGCGCGTCCGCTGGTGGTCGGTGACATGATTTACGTGTTTGGTAACAGCGGCAAACTGGAAGCCCTGACCATTCGCTAAGGCGTCTATGCTTGAGGCTTCAGGGCCTCGGGCAGCCTTGCTCTGGCAAGGTTTACGGCACATTTGTGCTGTTCCGAACTCTGGCCGCTGCCTTGCAGCGGCTTTTGTATTTTCTGAAATAACGAAGTGGAGAGCCGCATGGTTCCCGTAATCGCCCTGGTGGGCCGACCAAACGTCGGCAAGTCCACCTTGTTCAACCGCCTGACCAGGACTCGTGACGCCATTGTTGGTGACTTGTCCGGTCTGACCCGTGATCGCCAATACGGTGAGGCCAAGTGGCAAGGGCGTTCCTACATTCTGGTCGACACCGGCGGTATCTCCGGTGACGAGCACGGTATGGACGAAAAGATGGCCGAGCAGTCGCTGCTGGCTATCGAAGAAGCTGACGTCGTTCTGTTCCTGGTAGATGCAAAAGCGGGTTTCACAGCCGCTGACCAGATGATCGGCGAACACCTTCGCAAACGTAACAAGCGTTCTTATGTGGTTGCCAACAAGGTCGACAACATCGATCCGGAATTGGCGCGTGCAGAATTCGCACCGTTGGGCATGGGCCATGCGATCCCGATCGCAGGTGCTCATGGTCGTGGTATCACCCAGATGCTGGAAATCGCCCTGAGCGACTTCCCTAAAGATCCGGAAGAGGAAGAGGAAGGCGAAGCCGAAATCGTTCTTGAAGGTCAGGAAGCCAAGCGCATTCCAGGCCCAAGCGAAAAAGACGGTATCAAGATCGCCATCATCGGTCGTCCTAACGTCGGCAAGTCGACTCTGGTCAACCGTATGCTCGGTGAAGACCGGGTTATCGTTTATGACGAGCCAGGCACCACCCGCGACAGTATCTACATCCCGTTTGAGCGTAACGACGAGAAGTACACGCTGATCGACACCGCCGGTGTGCGCAAGCGCGGCAAGATCCACGAAGAAGTCGAAAAATTCTCCGTGGTCAAAACCCTGCAAGCCATCAAAGACGCCAACGTGGTGATCTTCGTGATGGATGCCCGTGAAGGTGTGGTTGACCATGACCTGAACCTGTTGGGCTTTGCGCTGGAGGCCGGTCGGGCTCTGGTCATCGCGATCAACAAGTGGGACGGCATGACCCCGAGCGAGCGCGACTTCGTGAAAGTCGAGCTGACACGTCGCCTGTTCTTCGTCGACTTCGCTGACATCCACTTCATCTCGGCCCTGCACGGCACTGGCGTAGGTAACCTGTACCAGTCGGTGCAGAACTCCTTCAAGTCGGCGGTTACCCGCTGGCCGACCAACCGTCTGACCCAGATTCTTGAAGATGCGGTTGGCGAGCATGCGCCACCGATGGTCAACAGCCGCCGGATCAAGCTGCGTTATGCCCACTTGGGTGGTGCTAACCCGCCAATTATCGTGATCCACGGTAACCAGGTTGAGAAGGTTCCGAAGTCTTACGTCCGTTATCTCGAAAACACCTACCGTCGTGTCTTGAAGCTGGTCGGTACACCGATCCGCATCGAGTTCAAAGGTGGCGAGAACCCGTACGAAGGCAACAAGAACTCGCTGACTGACCGTCAGGTCAACAAGAAACGCCGCATGATGTCGCACCACAAGAAAGCCGAGAAGAACCGCAAAGACAAGCGCTAATCTCGCAAGCTAAAAGCGTAATGAGAAAGGGTCCGAAAGGGCCCTTTTTCGTGTCAGACGTTTGGGCTATCCTCGATGGGTCCTGTGCCGCAGTCAGTGCCGGGAACTCAACAGGGAACGGCCATGATCACCAGCAAGTTGCCGAACGTCGGCACCACCATCTTCACGCGCATGTCGCAGCTCGCGGCAGAAACCGGCGCACTTAACCTGTCTCAGGGGTTCCCCGACTTCGATGGCCCGCAGGCATTGCGTGATGCTGTTGGCAAGCACATTGCCAGCGGTCACAACCAGTATTCACCCATGACCGGTTTGCCTGCCTTGCGTGAGCAGGTAGCGGCAAAAATCTCCCGCAGTTATGGGGTTCAGGTGAATGCCGACACCGAGGTGACCATCACGCCCGGTGCGACCCAAGCCATTTTCTGCGCGATCCAGGCTGTGATTCATGCCGGCGATGAAGTGATCGTCTTTGACCCGTGCTACGACAGCTACGAACCCTCGGTTGAGCTGGCAGGTGGCCGTTGCGTGCATGTGCAGCTGGGGCTTGAAGACTTCTCGATAGACTGGCAAAAACTTGAAGAGGCCCTGAGCCCGCGCACGCGGATGATCATCCTCAACAGCCCGCACAACCCGAGCGGAGCCCTGATCAGTCGCGCCGAACTGGACCAGCTGGCCAGGCTCATTGCCGACCGCGATATCTACCTCATCAGTGATGAAGTGTATGAACACCTGGTGTTCGATGGCGTGCCCCACGTCAGTGTTTTGTCCCATCCTGAGTTGTACCATCGTGCATTCGTTGTCAGCTCTTTCGGCAAGACGTACCACGTGACGGGCTGGAAAACCGGTTACGTTGTTGCGCCGCCGGCCCTGACGGCTGAGTTGCGCAAGGTTCACCAATACGTCAGTTTTTGCGGTGTTACGCCATTGCAGTATGCGTTGGCCGACTTTATGGCGGATCACCCTGAGCACGTTGAAGAGTTGCCGGCGTTTTATCAGGCCAAGCGTGACCTGTTTTGTGATTTGCTGAGCCCATCGCGTTTTACCTTCAAACCGGTGGCCGGGACTTATTTTCAATTGGTGGATTACTCCCGAATCCGTCCTGACCTCAATGATGTCGACATGGCCGAATGGCTGACCCGCGAGCATGGCGTGGCGACTATCCCGGTTTCGGTGTTTTACCAGACCCCGCCTCAAGGGCAGCGGCTGGTCCGCCTTTGTTTTGCCAAACGCGAGGAGACGCTGCGTGCAGCAGCAGAAAAACTATGCGTGATCTAAGTGGTGTACCCGATTTAACCGTAGCCTTAGTTCAAACCACGTTGGTCTGGCACGATCGCGAGGCCAATTTTGCGCACTTTGAAGAGTTGCTGGAGCAGGCTCAGGGGGCAGACCTGGTGGTCTTGCCCGAGATGTTCACCACCGGCTTCAGCATGGACTCAA
This sequence comes from Pseudomonas deceptionensis, assembly GCF_900106095.1. Classification (NCBI taxonomy): domain Bacteria; kingdom Pseudomonadati; phylum Pseudomonadota; class Gammaproteobacteria; order Pseudomonadales; family Pseudomonadaceae; genus Pseudomonas; species Pseudomonas deceptionensis. The sequence goes on from NZ_FNUD01000002.1 coordinate 1,890,434, forward strand.
AAACCCTGGCAGAGCCCGAGTACGGTCCTGCCAGCAAGTGGTTGCAGGCGCAGGCCAGAAAGCTCAATGCGGTGATTACCGGCAGCGTGATAGTGCAGGCGGCCGATGGCAGTCACCGTAACCGGCTGTTATGGGCGCGTCCTGATGGCGAAGTGTTGCACTACGACAAGCGCCACTTGTTTCGCATGGCGGGGGAGCACGAACACTTCACCCCTGGTGAGCGCCAGGTGCAGTTCGAAGTCAAAGGCTGGCGCATACGCCCACTGATTTGCTACGACCTGCGCTTCCCGGTGTGGAGCTGCGACCCGCACGACACGGACCTGCTGCTGTATACCGCCAACTGGCCGGGCGCGCGGCGTTTGCACTGGAACCGTCTGTTGCCTGCACGGGCGATTGAGAATTTGTGCTACGTCGTGGCGGTAAACCGGGTGGGGACGGACGGCAAAGGTCTGGTCTATACGGGGGACAGTCACGTCTTCGACTTCCAGGGCGAGTCGCTGCTCAGTGCCGGTGAGGCTGACGGGGTTTTCACCATGAACCTGAGTGCGGCTGAATTGGGGGCTTACCGCGATCGCTTCCCGGCCAATCTGGATGCCGATAACTTCGAGCTGCACTAAACCCTGTAGAGATTCTGCTACCCAGTGGGAGCGAGCCTGCTCGCCAATGATCTTCGCGAGCAGGCTCGCTCCCACGGTTGAAATTTCGCTGTAGCCGATGACGGGCACGAGGCTTTGCTCCTCAGCGGGGACACCTTATTGAGCAACAGAAAAAAGCCCCCAAGGCTCTCACCTTGGGGGCTTTTGTGTTTCTGGTAATCCGCTTACGCGGCTTTCGCCTCGGCTTCGCTCAGGGAGCGGTTCAGGGCGCTGAACAGTGCCTTGAAGCTCGCCGTGGTGATGTTTTCATCAATGCCCACACCATGCACCGCCCGCCCGCCATCGACTCGCAGTTCAATGTAGGCCGCAGCCTTGGCGTTAGTACCAGCACCAATTGCGTGCTCGTTGTAGTCCATGATCTCTGCGCTAACAGGCAGGCCGGCTACCAGTGCTTCCAGCGCGCCGTTGCCCTTGCCGCTCCAGCGCAGGTTGGTTTCGCCGTCGCCCTTGGCCGACACTTCAACTTCGACTGCGCTATGGCCGTTCTCTTCCTGTAAGCGGTGGCTGACCAGCGCGTAAGGCGTATTGGCTTGCAGATACTCGGTGCGCAGCAAGTTGTGAATCTGCTGAGCCGTCATTTCGAGGCCCAGGCGGTCGGTTTCGCGCTGAACAACCTGGCTGAACTCGATCTGCATGCGGCGCGGCAAGCTGATGCCGTATTCCTGCTCCAGCAGGTAAGCAATCCCGCCTTTGCCGGACTGGCTGTTAACCCGGATCACGGCTTCGTAGCTACGGCCGATATCAGCCGGGTCGATCGGCAAGTACGGCACTTCCCACAAGGCGTCCGGCTTTTGCTGGGCGAAACCCTTGCGGATGGCGTCTTGGTGCGAGCCGGAGAACGCGGTGTGTACCAGGTCACCGACATACGGGTGACGTGGGTGAACCGGAATTTGGTTGCACTCCTCGACGACCTTTCGCACGCCGTCGATATCGGAGAAATCAAGCTCAGGGTTCAGGCCCTGGGTGTACATGTTCAGCGCCACAGTCACCAGATCGACGTTGCCGGTGCGTTCGCCGTTGCCGAACAGGCAGCCTTCAACGCGATCAGCGCCGGCCATCAAGCCCAGCTCAGTGGCGGCCACGCCGGTGCCGCGGTCGTTGTGGGTGTGCAGACTGATCAACACGCTGTCCCGGCGATTGATATGGCGACCGAACCATTCGATCTGGTCGGCATAGATGTTCGGGGTGGCGCACTCAACGGTCGCGGGCAAGTTGAGGATCATCTTGTGCTCAGGCGTCGGGTTCCAGACCTCGATCACCGCATCACACACTTCCTTGGCGAACTCCAGCTCGGTTGCGCTGAAGGTCTCTGGCGAGTACTCAAACGTCCACTGGGTTTCTGGCTGCTGGGCGGCGTATTTGACGAACAGCTTGGCTGCGCTGACCGCGATTTCCTTAACGCCGTCCTTGTCTTGATTGAACACGATGCGCCGGAATGACGGGCTGGTGGCGTTGTACAAGTGGACGATAGCTTTTTTCGCCCCGCGCAACGATTCGAAGGTACGCGCGATCAAGTCTTCGCGGCCCTGGGTCAGCACCTGGATGGTGGTGTCGTCCGGGATATGGCCGTCTTCGATCAAGGTGCGCACGAAGTCGAAGTCAGTTTGCGATGCCGCCGGGAACGACGCCTCGATTTCTTTAACGCCAACACTGACCAGTGTCTTCCAGAAACGCAGCTTCTTCACCGCATCCATCGGCTCGATCAGCGACTGGTTGCCGTCGCGCAAATCGGAGCTGCACCAGATCGGCGCGCTGGTGATGGTTTTCGAAGGCCAGGTGCGGTCAGGCAAATCAATGACCGGGAAGGCGCGGTATTTGGAAGAAGGGTCTTTGAGCATGGTCATCAGGCAATCCTTATTGTGCAAGCCGTACACAGGCGGCTAGCCGAAAATATACAAAGCAAAAGGGCGAGGCACCGCAATTAGCTTTGCAGTCGTGCACTGACGAGGCAAAGGCTGCGATGTTGACGAAGCTGGATGAGGGTATGTGATGTGTTCATGACCTCAACCCTAACCATTGGTGCGAAGGATGGCAAGCAGGCAAAAAACATTGAGAGGAATGCTCGAATATGGCGGCTATTCGGGTTTTTATCGCGTTTTTTTAGTCAGGTTGTTTCATTAATTGCGCACCTTGCGCGCTTGGCATACATCTGATGCTGCTTGATGCAGGCAGTATCAGTCAGTCCTGGTTGAACCTGATGACTGCGCTTGCAAGCACTCATAAACCGGAGTGCCGCAAAACGGTGACCGGTCAGTATCAAAAACCGTGAAAACCTATGAAAAGCCTTATGTTTCGGTGCTTAGGCATGAGCATTGATGAGCGTTTTCACTTCATCACTCCAATCCCCGTAATACTTGATTCCGCTTCCACAGCAGCGTCACACGCTCTGTATCGAACAGTTATCAGCAGCCGAGTATTACCATGCGAATTTATAGCTACCTCTTTCTGATGATGGGTTGCGGTTTGGGTTTGACTGCGCCGGCAATCGCCTCGCCGGCCATCAACCCGGGGCCGATGTTCGGCTTTCTGGATGACGGTAAAAGCGCTGTTCTCAAGCGTATATACAACTCTGGAACCAGTACCGCATTCGTGAAGGTGGTGGTTCAGGAAATCATCTACGACGCCCAGGGCCAGCCCGTCGAGCAACCGCCAAAAACGCTTTCTGATGCACCGCTGGCCGAGCAGAACACGCTGCTGGCCAGCCCCGCCCGGATGATTATTCCCGCCAATGGCATGCAGTCTACCCGCCTGTTGTTTATGGGTGGCCGTGACCATGAGCGGTATTACCGCGTTCGCTTTATTCCGGTGTTGCCATCCAGTGCCGACACGTTTGACCAGAGTGCCGATGATCAGCAGACCTACAGCAAAGACCTGGCTGCGCAAGTAACCCTGTTGACGGGGTTCGGCACGCTCATGTTTGTCAGGCCGGACACGGTCAAGTTCGACACGCAACTTAAAGATGAAAAAGACACCTACAGCGTCTATAACGCAGGCAATAGTGTGATTGCTCTGGACTTTGTTAAAAGTTGCCATGTTGATAAAACAACGGACTGCTCGACCATTGCTCAGCACTACGTATTGCCCGGTAAAACGTATACGTTTTCTAAAGAACACAACAAGCTTCATAGCTTTGTGCTTCAAGAAGGCAAGGCTGAACGCAAGGTATCGTTTACCCGCGTTTGAATGTCAATTGCCCATAAATGATGTATCACCCCTTGACTATAAACCTGAAAAAGGATGTAAAAAATGCAACGCACTTTTATCGCTACTGTTAGCCCATTGGCCCTTGCCTTGTTTGCCGCCCTGGGCGCTACTCAAGTGTCTGCTGCCGACCCGATCGAAGTACAAGTTCAGTTGGTTGCCAGTATCCCATCAACTTCGTTTTACGTTGTTCCGGCACAAACCGGCTGGATCGGTGTGGCGCAACGTATGGAGTGGACGCCCAGTGCTACGGGGCCTGGCAAGTTGAGCTCTCTGCGCAGAGCCTTTGACGTCAAAAACAGCTCGGGTGCCATTGCCGCACGCATTACCGATGCAGACGGGGCTTATCTGTCCAGCGGCGAACAAATGGTTCCGCTTGAAGTGAGCTTTAATAACATGGCACTTAATAACACCAGCAAGGAGTTTATCAGCGCCACTGAGGCGGCTGCCGGTAAACGCGTTGACCTGACGATTGCCGCCGTTGATACAGGCAGTGAATTTACGCCGGGTGAATACAGCGGCATCGTAAACATGACGTTCGATGCTGTAGCACCTGTCACGCCTTAAGCCGTTTTAGTAATGCCTGAGTTGTAAGACTCTCTTTTCGGGTGGTCGAACTTCGATCGGTGTACTCGGCTGCCTGGAAAGTAGAGTTATAGGGGGTTTACATAAACGATGTCAGTTTGTCTGGATAATAACTATTGAACTCTTTCATGGGCCATGCCCTGATTGTTTGCGGGGCGATCATTGTATCGGCCAGCGTTAACGCTGAGGTTAATCCATCGTCCACGTTAGGTGTACTCAGTCAGGCAGAGTCTTTACCTGATGGTTTTCAGGAACACTTCTTCGATGTGCCCTTGGCCGTGCGTATTGATGTAAACACCCAATTGCTGGGCGATGCCCTGGTGATCCTCGGTCGTGATGAAACCATTCGATTGTTGAGTTTTACCGATACACAACAAAGCGCATTGCCTGAGGCAGAGCGTGCCCAATGGCTGGGGCAGTTGGCCAAGCCTGTTGCGCTGGGCAGTTGTACTGAAAATTGTGCAAATGGTTTGGTGGCCTTGCACTACAACCTGCAAGACTCACAGCTTTCGATTTTGACCGATGACGCCGAGCAACAAGGCGCAGCGGCTCAATACCACAGCCTGCCCGAAGGCGGCAGTGCCGGTCTGATTCTGCAAAATCAATTGAACATTGCCCGTGGTGGTGGCTCCGAATCCAGCACGGCGGCGCGTTATAACGTGCAGGCCAGCAGCAGCATCGGCAACTGGTCACAAGTGGCCTCGGCCGAGCTGGCGCGTACTGGCCAGCCCGACTCTCCCACTTATCACTCTCTGAACCAGCTCTACGGCCAGCGCGAGTTTGCCGGTAATTATCTGCGTCTGGGGTATTTCACTCCGGATGCGCTAGGGGTGTATCGACGACCGCGTAATTTTGGCGCCAGCCCTGATACCACCCTCGGCTTTATGTACGGGACCAGCGACAGCCTGGCCGTGAACAGCACAAGCCCCAGCACCTACCCCGTGTATGTCACGCCCAGCCGTCAGGGCCTTGTCGAGGTGTATCGCGACGGTGTGCTGATTTATAGCCAGGCCGTTACCAGTGGTTTACAGACACTGGACACCCGGCGCTTGCCCGGTGGCATTTACGCCGTGCAGGTGCGTTTGATCGAGGATGGACAAGTCACCTCCACGACCGAAGAGGTGATCTACAAGCCCAATAACTGGCGCAATGCCGATCAACCCTGGCGCTACAGCGTGTTCGGTGGCAAACGACGTCAATTGTTCAATAACTGGGGCGATGACGTTCAATATGATCAGGGTTTGACCTACGGAGCTCTGGTCAATTACCTGGTGCATCCCCGAGTCATTCTGGGGGCTGACGCCCAACGTGTTGCGCAAAAAATGCAATACGGCAGTTCAATAGACTGGAGCCTGTCAGACAAGATCAGCCTCTACAGCAACGTGTATCAAACGTCTGACTACGGCACGGGAATGGACGTTCAGGTCCGCTATCAGTATCAAGGCGGCAGCGCGATGTTTTCCCACTCGCGCTCCTGGCTTGATACCCGCAATGACATTAACTACCTGGACACCGTCGCAGTTCGCCCAAAAAACCGCTTCAACGGCCGTACTCAAAATTCAGCGTTGTCGGTTACCCAGCGCCTGAGCCTGACCAGCAGCCTCACCGGCCGGGTCAGCCACAGTAGCGGCAACACCAACGGCACTGGGGTGGATCTGAGCTGGTTACGCAGGAGCACGCTGTTTGGTAGCGATGTGAACTGGCAGGTCTCTTTGTTTGACCGCCCCGCGAGCATCAGCACCGGGAGCCAGCGCAATCGCGGGATCGACCTGAGCATCAACCTGGCGCTGGGCAAGCCCGGGGGCAGTCTCTCGGCCAGTATCGGCAGCCGCACCTCCCGTGATGGCGAGCGTGAGCTCAATGGTTCATTGGGTTACAACAAGGTCCTGGACGGTGATTTTCTCAAAGGTTTTTCCACCAGCCTGACGGCCGACAGTTACGGCGCGGGCTTGAGCGGCGCCACACAATTTGAAACCCGAGTGCTTAACGGCGACGCCTATGCACAGCGCTCTTCTTATAACGGAGAGATCAGCGGTGGCTTGAACCTCAGCAGCACCGTGGCCGTCGGCGCAGGGACTGTGGCTGCCAGCGGTAATTTTTATGGGGGCGACGGGGCAATGATCGTCGATCTGGATTCAGACATCGACAACCTGGTATTGCGCGCCGACGATATGGACGGCAGTTATGGCGCAGCGCTTAAAGCCGGGCGAAATATAGTGCCGGTGGGTGCTTATAAAAGTGGCACGGTGCACTTCGATTTCAATGGCAGTGATGCCCACGCCGCGTCGATACAACCTCCACAGACGCGCTACCACCTCAATAAAGGCGGCGTGATCTATCAAAAAGTGCGTGTCCTCAAAACCCTGTCGGTGCTGGGGCGTATTGTCGATCCCCAGGGCCGTCCCATGGCGGGCGCACATATTCAAAATCATGCCAGCACCGGTGTCACAGAGGCAGACGGGTTCTTTGTTCTGGAAATGAGCGAAGCGTCACCCAGCCTTGAAGTAAATCATCGTGGGCAGCCAGCGTGCAGTGTGCTTCTGGAACCGACCAAACATAAGCGTGAAAACAATGTGCTGCTGGTGGCCGATATTGTTTGCAACCCAACTTCGGTGGGTGTCGCTAAAGGGGCGTGAGTGGATAAGTAACGTGAATGCGCGTGCCCTGTTTAATAGCGGTGGATACACGGCGCACAAGGAGAGTGTGAGTCATTATTGTTAACGGAGTAATTATTATGCGGATGTTATTTCTTTTTAACGCTCAAGGTTATATGCGGTGCAAAGCAGCACTGCTATTGATGTGCTACGCGTTATCGACGTCGGCCTATGAAAAAACATTTGAGGCGGTGTATACCCCGGATCCAAATAACCCAACGAACAATTCCTTCGTCATGCGCACGCCTGGTGAAGGTAAATGCAAGCAGCCTGGTGATTGTCGCGGGGCACTGGGTATGCAGTTGCCCGTTGTTTTTGAGTCATCAACGGGCATTGACGTTGCCGCCAACGCGAGTGACCCCAGGCAAGGGGCCTACTTCAAGATCCCCCTGAGTTGGCGCAGCGTGATGTTGATCAACACTAAAACCGGCTCACAGGCTGAGTTAAAGGTTCGAGCATCGGCAATAGGGGCTCGATACGTGTTAACCCAGCCAGCGTACGAACTGTCGCCGGGCGGTCCGTCGGCCCCCAACCACGGGCATGGGTTGCTCTGGCAAGGGGGGATGTGGAATGAGTCCGTCGCGCCCTGTTATTCGGCAAGGTTGTGGTATTTGGTCCCTAAGATCCATGAGTTTCATTGGCAATATGGCGCCGGCGATACCTGCACTAAAAAGGCACTGTACGAAATACCGGGGCCCTTTATTTATAACAAGGTTGAAACCGCGTTTGAATTCATAATGCCCAAGCCGCTGGACATGGAACCTGGCGAATATACAGCCAGCACCCTTTACAGCGTCGGGCCAGGACAGGATTTTGATTTCGGCCAACTGATGCTCCCATCAGACAGCCAGATCGCCCTTGATTTCAGTTTTGTGGTGAACAGTGCGTTGACGGTGGACTTTGCACCGGGTTCCGAGCGCGCGGTATTACAGCCCAGAGAGGGGTGGCAGGGTTGGCTCAACTCAGGGCGCAAACCCCCTGGTTTGAGTGCGTTTCAGGATTTTAAATTATCGTCCTCAAGCAACTTCAAAATGTACCTGGACTGTCAATATTCGATCGGCACGGACTGCGGTATTTACGCCGAATCAGCCACGAATAATACCCAGGTGGCGGTGGATACAACGGTGAGTTTTCCGGCCGGTATTACGTTAAATCCAGGCAGGCGAGCAGCGATCAAAGTTCCCTTGGGGCAGGGCATACACAATGCGGTGAGTTTCGAAATTGACGGGGTCCAGTTATCTCGCGGTGCCAGCATGCAGTATGAAATAAAACCTGAGGTGACGGCGCTCATGGTTGAAAACCCGGGCAGTACCTACAGGGGGGTGGTCACGATTATATTTGATGCCTCGACTTAGCGGTTCACTCTATATAAAGGTCGTTGCGGCTGTTTCAGCGCAACGACGTGATGATGTATAAAATTCACTATCGGGGTAGGCACATCGTGCGGCTATTTATTTTTTTTGAGTGGTCAGGTTTTTTTTTGGCAGGTCTGATCTTTTTGTGCGCGCAAGGCCTGTTGAGCGTTCAACCGTTGAATGCAGCAGAGCAGGAGATTACGGCGGTGTTTGTGCCAAACCCCGCAGACCCTTCACATAATAAATTTGTTAATACAACGCCGGTGTCGGGCTATTGCCAGATTCTGCCAGGTCAATGTGAAAACCTTAGCTTTTCGAGTATTAACTTCCCGGTTGATTTCGATGCGTCAAAGGGGCTTGACCCGGACGAGGCGCTGGCAGACAAACGAAAAGCGGCTTACTTTTTAATCCCGTCGGGCTTTCGCACGGTGACCATTACCAATGATCAAACCGGTGAGAGTTCTCAAGTGCAATGGCGGATCTCGGGTTTCGGCGGGCGCTATATTTTAAGCAGCGGCACCTGGCATGGTCACTTGTGGCCATCGGCTTGGGTATATGCGGCCAGCCCTTGCACCTATGGCGGTGTCGGCAGTGGCAATGCGTTTTTTTTTGATTACTTCTGGAAGGTACCGCAGAGCGCAACCACGGCCTGCGTAAAAATGCCCAAAGTGGAGATCCCGGCGCCTTTCATATACCGCAACATGAACATCAGTTACGAGATGCGTACGCCAAACCCTTTGGCCATGGAGATGGGCACTTACTCCGGCAGCATCACCTATGGCATAGGCCCGGGTCAGGATTTTGACTTTGGTGACATCATGGTGCCGAGCGATGATCACATCACCTTCAACTTCAAGCTGTCGGTCAACCACTTGCTCAATGTCGAGTTCCCGCCAGGCGCAAGCCGTGCAGTACTTCAGCCTGAAGGTGGCTGGCAAGGATGGCTCAATACCGGGCGACTACCGCCATCCTTGTTCGCCAACCATGACTTTAAAGTCTCCAGCTCCGGCAAGTTTAAAGTCTATCTCGAGTGCCAATACGTCGTGGAGGGCACCTGTGGCATTCGCCCGTTAACGCACGAGCAACCCGCCGTGGGGGTTGATATTCAACTCACGTTGCCCGCCGGTATCGTGGTTGATTCAGGTGGTCAGCCTGCCCATCGAGTGCCTCTGGGGCGCGGGGAAAATAGTGCAGTGGTGTTCAGCACGCAACACATCCAGTTTTCTCGAAAGGCCACGCTTCATTATGTAGTGCCCGGCGTGACGACCGCAGCAATGCTCAAACACCCCGGTACTACCTATACAGGCGGTGCAACCATCATTTTTGATGCCGATATTTAAACGGGTATACCCGATGAATATTTCCGTTTAATAGCATGAGCCATTGAGAAAATGCCATAGCGTGTCGCGAAAGTTATGGGTGATTTTACCTACTCCCAACTTCCTGCTTACTGCTTGTGCCAAGCCAGACGCTGACGTTCTTTATGCGAATTACCCCGATAAAAACAAGACTGAAGGGGGTAGGAATTCACATGGTTTGTTAATGGCTGAGCTGTTTTTTTAAATACCGAAGTGTCGAAATTTCCTACGTCCAACCTGGATTCAAACGCTGGATTAACAGGTTTGATGCAGGTGTTGGTTGAGTGAGCGTATTGATCAAGAAGGTGTTTGTGTTCAATCATGCATGTCGCAGCGCTAAGTGATGGATGTAGGGTGTTGTTTAATTCGGTATTTGAAATGGCGGAACATTACACTCCGTCGACTCATTTTATAAGGCTGTAATGCCATGGCCCGTTACTTGATAGCTGGCGTAATGTTATTTGATGATGAATTGTATGAAGTGTCAGGTGCGGGTGACGCTGTTCAGTCCGTTATGCTCGGGGCGGCAGCCAGTCGTTGTTTTTCGACATTACTTGAGGCTCAGGGCTCCATCGTAACCAAGAAGGAGCTGTTGCATGCGGGGTGGGAGCGCTATGGGCAGCAGGTGTCTACCAATAGCGTCAACCAATCCATTGCGCAAATCCGTCGTTGTTTATCCACCGTTGGGCACTGCGATTACGTGGTCACTGTGCCGCGCATTGGCTACAAAGTCAGCGATGCCTTGTCAATTGAGAAGCTGGGTGATTGTACGCAGCCTGTGGCCGGGGTTGAATGCAGCATCGGGCGCGATATCAAACCGTTATCGGTCATGTTGGGAGTCCAGGGTGCCGTACCTGCGGACGAAAAGCACAGCAGGCGCAAGTATCTGTCTCTGTTCGGGTTGTTGCTGTTCAACATGCTCCTGGCCTTTGGCTGGCAAGCGATGAAGTTGAGCACGCCCCTGTCATCGGCAATCGAACTAAGTTACTTGCCGGTACCGGGGAAGCACGGCGTGCATTTATTTTCGGCGCCGGGGTTAAGCGCTAACCCGGAGCGCGTTAATGCCCATTTGCTCAAGTTGAAGGAGAAGCCTCCGGCATTCACGGCGTTGGCCAGTTACCCATACGTGTATTTGAATGGTGCGTTAAGGGATGACGTTTATGGATATTTTTTATGCCGGGATCCGATAGAAATCAGTGTGTCGGGGTGTATTTCTTATTTTGTCGTGGATGGGCCCGAATCATGATGGCTGCAAAGTCGAGTGCGCCGGGAGCAATGCTTGTTACGCTAATTCTTTTGCCTTGGTTGGTCGCGACCTGCTTCTACTCTGCTGACCGAGTGGTATGGGAGTGCCATCTGGATTTTGAGATGTTGGTAACGTCATCCGATCAAACCGCCGAGCGCACGTTGGGTTCATACAGTCAGTTTTTTTATGGCAATAACCTGGGTTTCTCACAGATCAGCGGCCGCAAAGTGGATTTCCTGGAAAATAATCAAACCGTGGTACACAACTTTCATCGCTTTATGGATTTCAAGTATGTGCAGGCGGGGCCTTATCTGAAGAACAGGATCACCAAAATCACGCACAAGAAGGGAGATACGCTCAGTGATGACAAGACGCTGGCATTCACGAGCACGCCGGGGGAGGACGTCTACCTCCAAGTGTTGAAGCTGGGCCCCAACACGTACTCGTTTGGCCGTCTCGGCATGCCAAACCAGATCTGCCAGGGCAGGCAAGGGTGGTTGATGCCGCGTTTACGTTAAGGCTTGAAGGCACCGATAAAGATCGCCGGGTCGACACGGGCATCATTCAGGCTGATGTTCCAGTGCATATGCGGGCCGGTGGCGCGGCCGGTTGAACCAACCTTGCCGACCACATCACCGCGCGCCAGTTGCTGGCCTACTTTGGTATCAATCTTCGACATGTGGCAGAACATACTGATAAAACCCTGGCCGTGGTCGACAAACACGGTGTTGCCGTTGAAGAAATAATTGCCGATCAAGATCACCTTGCCTGCAGCCGGGGTCTTGATGGGTGTGCCCGCCGGGACGGCGAAGTCCAGGCCGGCGTGGGGGTTGCGTTCTTCACCATTGAAAAACCGGCGTACACCAAACTTGCTCGACAGCGGCCCGTTGACCGGTTTGTCCAGCAGCAGGTTGCTTGGCGTGTTGGGGCTGAAGGTGCGGTAGGCCTTGATCTGGATCGCCAGTTCGTTGTCGATGCGCTTGATGTCCGCCGGGTTGGGATTGACCTGGCGCTGGTTCTTGAGCGTGATCCGCTGTTCGGGGTAATTCTTGTTGCCCACGGTGAAGCCCAGGTCGCGCCCGTTGCTGCTGATGTGCTGGCTGCCGGGTTTTACGCTCAGCGGGATACCGACAATGGCGCGCCAGGTGTCCTGTTCCTTGATCACCAGCACCGGTTTGCCGTCATAGGTTGCCTTGGGGGCCTGTGCCCCGGTGCCAAGCTCGATCACGGCAACCCCGCCCGGCACCGGTTTATTCAGTAAGCGGGTGATGTAGCTGTCGGCGGCGTGAGCATTGAGGGTCAGGCAGAGCAACAATACGGCAGAGAGAAAGCGCGACATCAGTTAATCCAGTAAAGAAAGGGTGACGGGCGTGAGGTGGTTGTCCTCGACGCGTACTTGCAGTTCGCCTTCACCCAGTCTGGCCTTCAGGCGCTGGCCGTTTCGGGTTTGGTCGGCGCTGCGAATGGCGTTGCCGCGTTCATCGAGCAAGATGCTGTAGCCGCGCCCCAGGGTCGCCAGCGGGCTGACCACATGCAGGGTTTGCATCTGGCTTTGCAGTTGCAGGCGACGACCTTTGAGGCCTTCGCGCATGGCTCTTGGCAAACGCTCGGCCAGGCTGTCCAGGCGCTGACGCAACATGGCCAGCTGGCGCCCCGGATGCTGGGCGGCCAGGCGGGTTTCAAGGCGGATCAAGCGTTCGCGGCGAGTGTTGAGGCTGCGCTCGAACGCTCGGCGCATGCGCATGTCCAGGTCATCCAGGCGCTGGGCTTGCTGGCGCAGGCGCTCGCCGGGGTGGCGCAAGCGACGGGCCAGGCCATCCAGGCGCAGGCGGTCGCGCATCAAGCGGTCGCGAATGCGCATCACCAGACGGCGGTGCAGGCTGTCTATACGGCGTTGCAGGTCGCTGGAGTCCGGTGCCAGCAACTCCGCAGCAGCAGACGGCGTTGGCGCCCGTACGTCAGCCACGAAGTCGGCGATGGACACATCGGTTTCGTGACCCACGGCACTCACGATTGGCGTGACGCAGGCATCAATGGCACGGGCCACGGTTTCTTCGTTGAAGCACCACAGGTCTTCGAGCGAGCCGCCGCCCCGGGCCAGGATCAGCGCATCAAAACCCCGGGCATCGGCAAGCTTGAGGGCCCGCACAATCTGCGCCGTGGCTTCTCGGCCTTGTACGGCGGTGGGGATCAGGGTCAGTTCGACGTGCGGCGCCCGGCGGCGAAACACGCTGATAATGTCGCGAATCACCGCGCCCGTGGGCGAGCTGATAATCCCGATGCGTTGCGGGTGAGCGGGCAGGGCGACCTTGCGTTCAGGGCTGAACAGGCCTTCAGCGCTGAGCTTTTCTTTCAGCGCATCGAAGGCCAGGCGCAGCGCACCATCGCCGGCGGGCTCCACGGTGTCGAGAATCAGCTGGTAATCGCCACGGCCTTCAAACAACGAGACTTTGCCGCGCACCTTGACCGCCAGGCCGTCTTTCAGTGCCTGACGCACCCGCGCCGCGTTGTTGCGAAACAACGCGCAACGCACCTGGGCACCGCTGTCCTTGAGGGTGAAGTACACGTGGCCAGACGCCGGGCGGGCGAGGTTGGATATTTCGCCTTCGACCCAGATGTTGCTGAACACGTCTTCGAGCAACACCCGCGCCCGGCCATTGAGTTGGCTGACGGTCAGGACTTCTCGGTCGAGGTTGAGTCTTGCAAAGGGGTCTTTAATCATGCGGGCCATCATAAGGGTGGATTGAAAGGACTGCACCTGTTGGCACGCTTGACCTCGTGCAATGAGGCTTTATGCTGCGCGCAAACCTGTACCCATCACACGTGCCGTACCCATGAACTCGCAAAGCATCATTGTTCCTAAAATCTCCACCTTGCCGGTTCACGAACCCCGGGCCCGGGCGGTCGTGCGCTGGCTGGTGCGCAAGAACATCATTGAAGAAGAACTGACCACCTGTGGCCGTACGGGCAACGGCATGGCGTATGCCATCGCACCGGGAGCGCGGGAGGTGGTGCTGCACCCTGAGGCGCTGCCATTTGGTCAGCCGGTCAATGGTCTGGAGATCATCACCAAGCGCTGCATCTACACCCCGTCCAAGGGCTTTCTTGAAGAAGCCGGCTGTGCCGAGTGCCGCAAGGAAGTCGGTGAAGCGCTGTTCGACAGTCTGGAGGACTGGATGCCGGGCCGCACCGACAACTTCATCTGCCCGTTGTGCTCCCATGAAGACGACATCAACGGCTTTCTGTTTTTGCAGCCCTGCGGGTTTTCCAACCTGGGCTTTATTTTCAATAACTGGGCTGAGGCGGGCTTTAAACAGAGCTTTCTCGACGAGTTCGCCGACTGGCTTGATCAGCCGGTGGCGTGGGTGCAGGTCGAACTGTAAACCTGTAGCCGCTGGCGAAGGCTGCGATAAGGTCCGAAGGACCTTCAAAGGGGTGAGGCTGCTGTGCAACCCGTTGCAGCCTTCGGCAGCGGCGACAAAGGACAGTTCCTGCCCTATGGGTCAATAAATCATGGGCCTTAGCGCAAAACTCTCTAAAGGTTTACGTTGAGAGATGCAGGTGTTTTGAGTACAATGGCGCGCTTCCATTTTCCCGCTCGGGAGCCCCAGCGATGCTGCGTATCAGCCAAGAAGCACTCACATTCGATGACATCCTTCTCGTCCCCGGTTATTCCGAGGTTCTCCCGAACGAAGTCAGCCTAAAGACTCGTTTGACCCGTGGCATTGAACTGAATATTCCGCTGGTTTCCGCCGCAATGGACACCGTAACTGAAGCCCGTCTGGCAATCGCCATGGCTCAGGAAGGCGGTATCGGTATCATCCACAAGAACATGACCATCGAGCAGCAAGCTCACGAAGTTCGCAAGGTCAAGCGTTTCGAAGCCGGTGTGGTCAAAGAGCCCATCACCATCGAGGCTGATGCCACGGTACGTGAACTGCTTGAACTGACCCGCCAGCACAACATCTCCGGCGTACCCGTACTGCACAATGGCGACCTGGTCGGCATCGTGACGTCCCGTGACGTGCGTTTTGAAAACCGTCTGGAAGCTACCGTTCGTGACGTGATGACGCCCAAAGAGCGTTTGGTCACTGTCAAGGAAGGCTCCGACAAGAACGTAGCCCGCGAGCTGTTGCACAAGCACCGCATCGAGCGTGTGCTGATCGTTGACGACAAATTTGCCCTCAAAGGCATGATGACCGTTAACGACATCGAAAAAGCCAAGGCTTACCCGCTGGCCAGCAAGGACGATCAAGGTCGTCTGCGCGTAGGCGCTGCGGTCGGTACCGGCAAGGACACCGCTGATCGCGTAGCCGCCCTCGTGGCTGCCGGCGTTGACGTGGTAGTTGTCGATACCGCTCACGGTCACTCCAAAGGCGTGATCGATCGCGTACGTTGGGTCAAGCAGAACTTCCCTGAAGTTCAGGTCATTGGCGGCAACATCGCCACTGGCGCTGCTGCATTGGCACTGGCTGAAGCTGGCGCTGACGCCGTTAAAGTCGGTATCGGCCCAGGCTCGATCTGCACCACCCGTATCGTTGCCGGTGTTGGCGTTCCGCAAATCAGCGCGATTGCCAATGTTGCCGCTGCGCTTGAAGGCACTGGCGTTCCGTTGATTGCCGACGGCGGCATCCGTTTTTCGGGTGACCTGTCCAAGGCCATCGTTGCCGGTGCTTCCTGCGTGATGATGGGTTCGATGTTTGCCGGTACTGAAGAAGCACCGGGCGAAATCGAGCTGTACCAGGGCCGTTCGTACAAGGCCTACCGCGGCATGGGTTCGCTGGGTGCGATGTCGCAATCCCAGGGTTCTTCTGACCGCTACTTCCAGGACTCCTCCGCGGGTGCCGAGAAGCTGGTACCGGAAGGCATCGAAGGTCGCGTGGCATACAAAGGCTCGCTGACTGCAATCGTGCACCAACTGATGGGCGGTCTGCGTTCTTCGATGGGTTACACCGGCTGTGCCGACATCGAACAAATGCGCACCAAGCCTGAGTTTGTCCGCATCACCGGTGCCGGCATGGCTGAATCCCACGTCCACGACGTGCAGATCACCAAGGAAGCACCAAACTATCGCGTAAGTTGATAGTGGTCGCCCCCAGGCCAAAACCTGGGGGCGATACGAATTAAGTCACCGGGGCTGTTTGATTCAGCCCCGTGTTGTTTCTGAAATTAATCGAGATTTTGTCATGGCCCTCGACATTCACGCTCACCGCATTCTGATCCTCGACTTCGGTTCCCAGTACACCCAGCTGATCGCCCGCCGCGTTCGCGAAATCGGCGTTTACTGCGAACTGCACCCGTTCGACATGGACGACGCAGCGATCCGCGAATTCGCACCTAAAGGCATCATCCTTGCCGGTGGTCCGGAATCCGTGCACGAAGCTGGCAGCCCGCGCGCGCCTCAAGCTGTATTTGACCTGGGCGTACCGGTTTTCGGTATCTGCTACGGCATGCAGACCATGGCTGAACAGCTGGGCGGCAAGGTTGAAGGTTCCGAGCTGCGTGAGTTCGGTTATGCCCGCGTAGACGTGGTCGGCAAAAGCCGTCTGCTGGACGGCATCGAAGACCATATCGACGCTGACGGCCTGTTCGGTCTGGACGTGTGGATGAGCCACGGTGACAAGGTCACCAAAATGCCATCCGACTTCCACGTTCTGGCCAGCACTCCAAGCTGCCCGATTGCTGGCATGTTCAGCGACGAGCGCGGCTACTACGGCGTGCAGTTCCACCCGGAAGTGACCCACACCAAGCAGGGCGGCCGCATCCTGTCGCGCTTTATCCTCGACATCTGCGGCTGCGAAGCCCTGTGGACACCGTCGAAAATCGCTGAAGACGCAATCGCCAACATCCGTGCCCAGGTAGGCACCGACAACGTTCTGCTGGGCCTGTCCGGCGGCGTTGACTCCTCGGTGGTTGCAGCGTTGCTGCACAAGGCAATCGGCGATCAGCTGACCTGCGTATTCGTGGACAACGGCCTGCTGCGCCTGCACGAAGGTGAGCAAGTGATGGCCATGTTCGCCGAGAACATGGGCGTCAAAGTGATCCGCGCCAACGCTGCCGAGCAGTTCCTCGGCAACCTGGCTGGCGAAAGCGACCCGGAGAAAAAGCGCAAGATCATCGGCCGTACCTTCATCGACGTGTTCGATGCCGAATCCTGCAAGCTGGACAACATCAAGTACCTGGCCCAGGGCACCATCTACCCGGACGTGATCGAGTCGGCTGGCGCCAAGAGCGGCAAGGCTCACGTCATCAAGTCGCACCACAACGTGGGCGGCCTGCCGGACGAAATGAACCTCAAGCTGGTTGAACCCCTGCGCGAGCTGTTCAAGGACGAAGTCCGCCGTCTGGGCCTGGAACTCGGCCTGCCGTACGACATGGTCTACCGTCACCCGTTCCCGGGCCCGGGCCTGGGTGTGCGCATCCTGGGTGAAGTGAAGAAGGAATACGCCGACATCCTGCGTCGTGCTGACCACATCTTCATCGAAGAGCTGCGCAAGGCCGACTGGTACCACAAGGTCAGCCAGGCATTCGTAGTGTTCCAGCCGGTCAAGTCGGTTGGCGTTGTAGGCGATGGCCGTCGTTACGCCTGGGTTGTTGCCCTGCGTGCCGTAGAAACCATCGACTTCATGACCGCACGCTGGGCGCACCTGCCTTACGAGCTGCTTGAAACCGTCAGCGGTCGCATCATCAACGAAATCGAAGGCATCTCCCGCGTGACGTATGACGTGTCGAGCAAGCCGCCGGCAACGATTGAGTGGGAGTGAGGTTGGTTCGCAACTATCTGATTTTATTGTAAAAAATAAGAGTTGATAGTGATGTTTACTACGTGATCAATGGCGTTGTTAATGGCGCGCGTTGTGCGTATGTGAGAAAGCTCTATCGATACCATGTCCCGGATAAGGAATGCTGGCATGGTATCGAGAACGCTTAGCAGCGCAGATGTCAGCAATAACTGTTTGCCCATCTCCCCTATGGTGTTGGCGTGTGTTTTGAAGAACTTTACGCGCAACCTTCAACCCGCGCAGATTTCCGGCTAGAAGTTATCAATCGCGTTGCACATCGACACCTTCCCTGCTGGCTGCGGTTGGACCATCGCCCACTGCTTGCCGCCCGCCTCCAATTCATCCAGCTGGAACGAACAGTCCGCCGACATGGTGGCCTGCACCATGTAGTCCACGCCAGGCCGAGGCACGAAGGTCATGGTCTTGGCACACTGCAGCCAACACCAATGCTGTGCCATACAGTCCGTTGCGTAGATTGTTCATTCCCTGTGTCCTTTTGGTGATGGATTAACGGCGGCCGTCGCACACCGGCGATTCGCCAATACGACCGAGCTTGCACATGTCCAAGTTATCTTTGCGTTTGTAGCCTGCGTCTTTCATGCAATAGAAGTTCAGTAACCTCACATCGATTGGCGACCTGTCTCCCGCGCCATCAACATTGGTATATCCGCACGCACGCATCGCAGCAATGATCCCGGTCTGCGATACGCCCTCCTTGTACCATTTTGTGTAATCCGGAGCCGGCGGTTGAAAGCCCCTTCCCGTGCAGCCAACCAGTAACACAGCGCAAAAACTCAGCAATAGGCTCCTCGTGAACATCGCGTTCTTCCTTATGGGTTGACTCGGATAAGTGTGAGACGCCGTAGGGTGAGTTGCTCTTGAAGGGCTTGCAAGCGGCCCCGCCATCCTCATAGCGGTTATGCACTGTTTGATTGCCGTCCAGCACGTTCAATCATTCCCATAGGCGAGCGTTTTTCAGCTTATGAAGCATTGGTCCATTTACCAACATTTCACTGACCGTGACTCCTGGTCTGCGAGTACTTCCCGGTATTGGATCTTGAGTCAATATAGGATCAATGCGGTATTGGCAGACGGGTCAATTCCCCAGCCGATCACCACATCGCATGAATGATGCAGTGCTCGTGAAAACTGGTTTTCGTCGATGGTGTTTTTCGTGGTATCAGCAGAGATGATCAAAATAAAGATATGATTTATATTGGTTTTTTAAGATTGTTTATGTTCGAGTGGGAATGATTGGACGTCCGGCACTGACCGGCACCAAGCAGCAATAAATACCCTGGAGCCCGCGTAATTGCGGGCTTTTGGCTTTTTGGGTCTGGCAATCCGTTGGCTGACGGGTTACCGGCGGCCTTCGCACACGGGTGACTCGCCAACGCGGCCTTGCTTGCACAGGTCCATATTGTCCTTGCGCCTGAAGCCTGCATCTTTCATGCAATAGAAGTGCTCCAGTTCCGCATCGATTGAGCCGTTGCCTATGCCCGCGACATTGGGATACCCGCACGCGAGCATGGCACTCTTGACGCCCTCGACCGAGACCCCGCTTTTTTGCCAGTGGGTGAAGTCCGGCGGCGGCGGTTGAAAGCCTCTACCCGTGCAGCCGATCAGTAACACAACGCAAAAACTCAACAGCAGGTTCCTGGTAAACATGGCGTCTTCCCTGATTGTTTGGCTTGGACAAAATGTATTACCGGCGGCCTTCACACACCGGTGATTCGCCGATGCGTCCTTGCTTGCACAGGTCGAGACTATCCCTGCGCTTGAACCCTGCATCTTTCATGCAGTAGAACCGCGTCAGCACAACATCAATCGGCGAGGTATCGCCCACGCCATCAAGATTGGTATACCCGCAAGCACGCATGGCGTTGTCGACGCCCGATTGGGTTACCCCCTTTTTGTACCATTGCGTGTAGTTCCCTGGCGGCGGTTGAAAGCCCCTTCCCGTGCAACCAATCAATAGCACAGCGCAAAAACTCAGCAACAGGCTCTTCGTGAGCATGGCGTTCCTCCTAATGGTTTGCATCGGCAGATGGCTCTACGCCCTGGTAGCGCTGGCAGCATACAGGGAACTTTCGCGCTGCAAATGCCTCTACACAGTCCTTCTTTAGACTGTTCAGGGATCGAATGAAAACTTCTTTGGCGTTTCCATTAGCAATCACTTTCGCGCTTGTCATGACCGGCTGCAGCAGCCGCCAGGCGGGTGATCTTACTTCAGAGCCTGTCGTTCCACTGGCCATGAATGACCATCAAGCCACGGTGACTTTCCGTACCATAGGCGGCGAGGGAGATCGTCCTGTCAGTTACATGTACGGATATGCCAATGCCGGGTTTGAGAGCGCGGGTGATCGGGTTTATGACTCTGCTTACTTCAAGCGCATACCGGCGTATCTGAAGAAAATAGCCGGTGGTACTGACAGCATCAGTAAGCTGGTCGAGGTCGACAAACCGGTGTATGTGCAAGGGGTGGTCAAGGACAAACCGTTCACCTTTAACGGTATTCCCATGCCTACGCCGTTCGACAAGGAGCAGCCTGTAGTGCAGCAATTCACGCCGCAAGCCAAGAAGAATTATCTGGTTGAAACGGTGATCGCCGACACATGGAACATGAATGTGTACGAAGTCAGCGCAACCGGTGAACGCAAAACTATTGGCGTTGCAAATAAAGATACTGCCGCAAACTGACCGCGCAGGGCGTTGACGGGTAGCCGCAGACCCGGCCAGCCTGCAAGTAAAGCCCAATTAATCCATTGATCGTGTTGACCGCCCTTTTTGTGGCGGTCCATTTTTATAGCCGCTGTAAAGGTGCTCGAAGCAATCCAACTCCTCATAGCACTTTCTGCCTGACGACCTCGTTTTTCAGCATATTTCCGGCGCCAATTATTTGAACTTCTTCGTTGTTCAAAAAGCAATTGAGCTTAGTTCGATTGATTCATACGCGTTATTAAATTGTCAGCCATAAGTAATACAGCGACCCAATAAAACAGGCAGTTAGGAGCGCTATTCTCTGTGCTGTCAAAATACTGACAATAACAGCCAGTTGCATTCTTCCTATAAGTCGGTGATTTATCATGATCAAGATCATGGCCTTCTTGTTAGTAGGAGTTGTCACTGCAGGATGCAATGGATTCGTGAAGCCCGACCTGTCGGGGCCTGTTAATGACTCGTACTTTACGGTCTTTTCAGGCTTTCCCGTTCCGTTTATGTACATGGCCTCGGCCGTGCAATGGAATGAGGATTACGCCGTCACGACCCGGCACACGCCGTTCATTCCCAATGTCATTTACAGCTGCAGCACTCACTGTGATCTGGTCTTCATCAAGCACAAAGCCAACGGTCACCACCCGACATGGCGTGCTCCGCGGGTGGGCGAGAGCATCACGGCTGTGGGCGTGAGCCCCTACCTTGTGACCACCACGGGCAAGGGCAAGGTGTATCAAACACCTTTCAGGAATATCGAAGAACACAGCGGCGATCTGTATGCCATCCACGATGCCCCGTTGGTCAAGGGGATGTCGGGCGGGCCGGTCATCGCCAGTGACGGCAGCGTTGTGGGTATCAATCAAGGGTTCTACTCGACCACGCTGAACGATGTGATCACTCAGTCCGGCTTGAAAGGCGCGCAGAGGGTGAGCATCTTTATCCCTTATTCGATTATTCAGCGCGAGTGGCTGATGTTGCAGGCCCAGCTTGATGCCCCGCGTGGTTCGAAGTATGCGGCGAAGTGATGTTTAGCAGGATCAAGAGCCCCTCACCCTAACCCTCTCCCGGAGGGAGAGGGGACTAAAGGCAAAAACAGATCTGTGCAGCGTCACAAGCCGGCTCCCTCTGGGAGAGGGTTGGGGTGAGGGTGCTTTTGACTCTAACGCCGCGCCACATCCGAAAAGTAAAACTTGTCCAGCGTATGCCGCGACTCGGTGTACTCGAACTGGCGTCCGTCCTGCAAAAACGTCTGGTTGCTCACCACGATCACATGGCTTTGGCCGTCCAGGTCAAGATGCTGCTGGTCGTCCTTGCTGCGTGGCACCGCTTCGATGGTGCGTTGGGCGTAGCTGATCTGAAGGTTCAGGGTTTGCTCGATGTAGGCATAAATCGAGTGCTGGGCAATGCCCTCGTCCAGGCCGGGTATCAAATCGCTGACGAAGTGGTTGATGTCCAGGATCACCCGCTTGCCATCAATGTGGCGCACGCGTTTGATACGGGTTATCAGGCTGCCGGGCTCAACGTCGAACTTCTCGCACAATGCACCTTCGAGCGGGAACCGGGTGAACTCGACCACGTCCGTTCTGACGTTATCCCCCAGTCGCGGGTAGGTTTCCTGGAAGCTGACAATGCCGCCGAGCTGGAACTCAATCGGGCTGGAGGACAGTACAAAGGTACCTTTGCCATGAATTTTTTGCGCAAAGCCACGCTCTTGCAGTTGCTCTATGGCCTTGCGCACGGTGCCTCGGCTGGCCGCGTAACTGGCCATCAGCTCTGCTTCGGACGGCAGGCGTGCGCCGCGGGCCAGGCGTTCAGTGGTGATGCTGGCAAGCAGATCGGTGTAGATCTGATTGTATTTAGTCATGGCGAGGGCTCTATGCCGTTGGGGCTCTGGGCCCGAACCTTAAGGGCAGGGGGTAGGCAGCGCAAGTACTGGCGGCAGGGCGGCAGATAAAAAAACCAAACTCGTCTGTACCAGTTGTTGCTTTAACTCGTACAGACGAGTATTTTTCGTTTCGGCGTGCTGCCAAAACGACGCTCCATAATAAAAATTCAAGCGGAAGACAACGCATGAGCCACGACTATTCCCTTATCGCCAGCGAGTTGCTGCAAAGCCTCGGTGGTGCCGAAAACGTTGAGCAGGCAGCGCATTGCGTCACGCGTTTGCGCATTGCACTCAAAGACCCGGGCCTGGTGGACAGCGCCACGCTTAACCAGATCGATCTGGTCAAGGGCTCCTTCTTTACGGGCGGCCTGTACCAGGTGGTGATCGGCCCCGGCGAAGTCGAAAAGGTCTATGCCGCCTTGCGCGAGCAGACCGGTCTGGCCGCTGCCACCATCGCCGACGTCAAGCAAAAGGGCGCCGACAAGGCCAACGCCATGCAGCGTCTGGTGCGGGTGTTCTCGGATGTGTTCATGCCCATCCTGCCCGCGCTGATCATTGCCGGCCTGCTGATGGGGGTTAACAACCTGCTCGGCGCCAAAGGCATGTTCATTGCCGATAAAACCCTGCTCGATGCCTACCCGTCACTGGACGGTGTATGGAGCCTGATCAACCTGATGGCCAACACCTCGTTTGTGTTCCTCCCGGCGCTGGTCGGCTGGTCGGCGGCCAAGCGTTTTGGTGGCAGCGAGATTCTCGGCATCGTGCTGGGCCTGATGCTGGTTCACCCCGATCTGCTCAATGCCTGGAACTACGGCAAGGCGGTCGCCGGGCTGGACGGGCAGAGCCTGCCGTACTTCGACATCCTGGGTGTGTTCCAGATCGAGAAGGTGGGTTATCAGGGGCAAATCCTGCCGATCCTGATGGCCGCCTACGTCATGAGCGTGATCGAAAAATGGCTGCGGGCGCGGGTGCCCAATGCCATCCAGTTGCTGGTGGTGCCGATTACCACCATCGTCATTACCGGGGTGCTGGCGCTGGCAATCATTGGCCCGGTGACCCGTCACCTGGGCATCTTGATTACCGAAGGCGTGGTCCTGCTGTTTGATCTGGCACCGGTACTGGGCGGGATGATTTTCGGCCTGCTGTACGCACCGCTGGTAATTACCGGCATGCACCACATGTTTCTCGCCGTCGACTTGCAACTGATTGCCAACCATGGCGGCACGTTTATCTGGCCGATGATTGTCATGTCCAACCTGGCCCAGGGCAGCGCCGCGCTTGGCGTGTTCTACATGAGCCGCAATGTGCGCGAACGCAGCATGGCGTCTACCTCAGCCGTTTCCGCCTACTTCGGCATCACCGAGCCGGCCATGTTCGGGATCAACCTGCGCTACAAATTTCCGTTCTATGCGGCGCTGATCGGCTCGGCGCTGGGTAGCATCTTCCTGTCGCTGAACAAGGTCCAGGCCTCGGCGATCGGGGTTGGCGGCTTGCCGGGCTTTATCTCGATCATCCCGCAGTACATCCCGATGTTTGTGATCGGCATGCTGGTGGCCATTGTCGTGCCGTTTGTCCTGACCTGTGCCCTGAGCCTGAAAATCATCCGTCCCGGTTATCGCGTCGCTTGAATAAACTTTTCCTGTAGCCGCTGCCGAAGGCTGCGATGGACTGCGCAGCAGGCCCGCCTTGATTAAAGGTCATGCGGCGCTTATCGCAGCCTGCGGCAGCGGCTACAAAGACCCAGCAAGGAACACCTCATGCAAGACTGGCAGCGCTCGGTGATCTACCAGATCTACCCAAAAAGTTTTCACAGTCACGCCGGCAACGCCACGGGCGACTTGCTGGGGGTGGTCGACAAGCTCGACTACCTGCAATGGCTGGGTGTTGATTACCTGTGGCTGACGCCGTTCCTGCGTTCCCCCCAGCGTGACAACGGCTATGACATCAGCGACTACTACGCCATCGACCCGAGCTACGGCAGCATGGCCGATTGCGAGCTGTTGATCCGCGAGGCGAGCGCCCGTGGCATCAAGCTGATGCTCGATATCGTGGTCAATCACACCTCCGTCGAGCACGAGTGGTTCCAGCAGGCGCGCAGCAGCCTCGACAACCCGTACCGCGACTTCTACATCTGGCGCGACCAGCCGAACAACTGGGAATCCAAGTTTGGTGGTACGGCCTGGGAGTACGAGGCGCAAACCGGTCAGTACTACCTGCACCTGTTTGACCACACCCAGGCGGACCTCAATTGGGACAACCCCTCCGTGCGGGCCGAGGTGTACAAACTGATGTGTTTTTGGCGGGACAAGGGCGTGGGCGGCTTCCGTCTGGACGTGATCAACCTCATCTCCAAACCCGCCCACTTCCCGCAAGACAGCAGTGACGGCCGCCGCTTTTACACCGACGGCCCTCACGTGCATGAGTACCTGCAAGAGATGCACCGCGAAGTGTTCGCCGGGCACGATCTGGTCAGTGTCGGCGAGATGTCGTCCACCAGCCTTGAACACTGCATCCGTTATTCGCGGCCGGACAGCCAAGAGCTGTCGATGACCTTCAACTTTCATCACCTGAAAGTCGATTACCCGAACATGCAGAAGTGGGTGCGGGCTGATTTCGACTTTCTTGAGCTCAAACGCATCTTGTCGGACTGGCAAGTGGGCATGCAGGCGGGGGGCGGCTGGAACGCCTTGTTCTGGTGTAACCACGATCAGCCGCGCGTGGTTTCGCGTTTTGGCGATGACGGTGAGCACCGCGTCGTGTCGGCCAAGATGCTGGCCACCGCGCTGCACTGCCTGCAAGGCACGCCCTATGTGTACCAGGGCGAAGAAATCGGCATGACCAACCCCGGGTTTGAGCGCATCGAGCAGTACCGCGATGTAGAAACCCTGAACATCTATCGCCTCAAGCGCGAAGCGGGTGTGCCGCACGACGAATGCATGGCGGCGATCAAGCAAAAGTCGCGGGACAACAGCCGCACGCCGATGCAATGGAATCATCAGCCCAATGCCGGTTTCAGCAGCGTCGAGCCGTGGATTGGCATCCCTGAAAACGCTGAGTTCATCAACGTTGAAGACCAACTGGATGATCCGGCGTCAGTGCTTCATTACTACCGGCGCCTGATTGCCTTGCGTCGCGAAGAGCCGTTGTTGAGTGACGGTGAATACCGGCAATTGCTGCCTGAGCACCCGCAAGTCTGGGCGTATCTGCGCCAGGGCGAAGGCGAGGCTCTGCTGGTGATCAACAACTTTTACGGCACACCGTGCGAGATCGAACTGGGGCAAGACGTGATCACCGAGGCCATGAGCCAAAGGCTGCTGATCAGCAACTACGACGACTGCCCGGTGCGCAGTAACAGGATTGTCTTGCGCCCTTATGAGTCATTCGCCTTGCACCTCAAAAGCTGAATGCACACCGCCTTCCCACAATAAAAATAAAAAGGTCGTTTATGAATACAGTAATCAATCGCGGCATTTTGGCCGCATGTGCCTGCTTGATCGCACCGCTTTCGGCTCAGGCTCTGGAATTCTCCGGATACATGCGCAGTGGCGTGGGCAACTCGCTCAATGGCGGTAAGCAATCGTGCTTCCAGTTGCCCGGTGCCGAGTCCAAATACCGGCTGGGCAACGAGTGCGAGCAATACGCCGAGCTGGAGCTGCGCCAGGATGTGTACAGCTTCGACGATGGCTCGGTGTTGAGCGTCGACGGCATGGCTTCGCTGTACAACCAGTACAATCGCGAGCTGACCTTCCAGGGCGACAACGGTGCGGCCCGTCTGCCGCAGCTGTATGCCCAGTGGTCGAACCTGCCAGCCCTGAACGGCGGTTCGGTGTGGGCCGGCCGTCGTTACTACAAGCGTAACGACATCCATATTTCCGACTTCTACTACTGGAACCAGAGCGCGACCGGTGCCGGGATCGAGGACGTGCTGATCGGGGGCTTGAAATACAGCTACGCCCTGTCGCGCAAGGACAACCTCTATCAGGAAAACTACGTGAACCGTCACGACTTCAACGTGGCCGGTTTCAATACCAACCCCGGTGGTCAGCTGGAGTTTGGTCTGAGCTACCTCGACAAGCCCGAGCGCACCGATGCCCACAGTGGTTGGGCCATTACGGCGCAGCATGTGCAAAGCGAGTTTTTGGGCGGCAAGAACAAACTGGCCCTGCAATACGGTGAGGGCTCGGGTACCGGGCTGGGCTACACCGGTAACTTCAAACTCGATAACAGCAGCAAGCGCTACCGGATCGTCGAATTCTTTGACTGGCAAGTGACGCCGCGTTTCGGCGGGCAGATCGAGGCCGTGTATCAGAAGGATTTTCGTCCTGATGGCGGCAATCAGGAATGGCTCTCCCTGGGCGTGCGCCCGACCTACGCGATCAGCGAGCAGTTCAAGCTGGTCACCGAACTGGGCCACGATCAGGTCAAGGCTGCTGACGGTACGCGCAAGTTGAGCAAGTTCACTTTCGCGCCGACCTGGTCACCCAAGGGGCCGGGCTTCTGGACGCGCCCTGAAGTGCGTCTTTATTACACCTATGCCAGCTGGAACGCCGCGGCACAGCGTGCGGCCAATGAGTTTGATGCCGGGTCGGCGCTCTCCGACAGCGGGGCATTCGGCTCGGCGCGGCATGGTTCGAACGCAGGTTTGCAAGTCGAGTACTGGTGGAAGTAAGCGAGCTGTCGGGGCTCGCGCTCCATCGGCATTTAACCGAATCAATTGCAGGTGAAGTCATGGTCACATCCCAACAACTGGAACTGCTGGCGCCGCTGGCCGGTGTGCTGCTGGCGCTTGATCAGGTCCCGGACCCGGTGTTTTCCAGCCGTCTGATTGGCGACGGTCTGTGCATTGACCCCACTTCCCAGGTGCTGTGCGCGCCGTTGGCCGGGGTGATCAGCAACCTGCAACACACCGGGCACGCCATCAGCATCACCGGCGACAACGGGGTGCAGGTGTTGCTGCATGTCGGGCTGGATACGGTGAACCTGGGGGGCAAGGGCTTCACGCCGTTGGTCGAAACGGGGCAGCGGGTGGCGGCGGGGCAGGCGTTGATTGAGTTCGACGCAGACTACATCGCCCTGCATGCCCGCAGCCTGCTGACCCTGATGCTGGTGGTCAGTGGCGAAAGCTTCGCCCCCTTGGTGCCGGGCAGTGATCTGGTTGAGAGCGGTCAGCCGTTGCTGCGTTTGCAGCTGGCTGAAACCGGGGCCGTGACAGAGGATCAAACCGGCGCCGCGCAGCTTTCAGCGCCGCAACGGTTGCCCAACCCCAACGGCCTGCACGCCCGTCCGGCAGCCGTGCTGGCTCAGGCCGCGAAAGGCTTTGCGGCGACGATTCACCTGCACACGGCGCAGAGCAGCGCCAATGCCAAGTCGCTGGTGGCGATCATGGCCTTGCAGACGGTGCACGGTGACAGTGTGCACCTCAGTGCGGCCGGCCCGGATGCGAGGCAGGCGCTTGAGGCTCTGTCCGGGTTGTTGGCCTCGGGGTGTGGCGAAGGCGGCAGTGCGCCGGTGGTTGAGTCGCCACCCTTGGTGGTGCCGGCAGAGGTCGCAACCGATGTGCTGCACGGGGTGTGTGCATCCTCGGGTTCGGCATTCGGCCAGGTGGTGCAGATGATCGAAAGCACGCTTGAAGTTGCCGAGTTTGCGGCGGACTCGGGCCGTGAGCGCGCCCGGTTGCAGCAGAGCCTGGCCGACGCTAGCGTCGGGTTGCAGACCTTGTGCGACAAAGCGTCGGGCACGGCCCAGCGTGAGATCTTCAAGGCGCATCAGGAATTACTGGAAGACCCGGGCCTGCTGGAGCAGGCGTTTGAGCTGATCGAACAGGGCAAGAGCGCAGCCTTCGCCTGGCAAAGCGCCACGCAGGCAACCTCGCAGCTGTTCAAGGGCCTGGGCAGCCGCTTGTTGGCCGAGCGTGCGCTGGACCTTGAAGACGTCGGCCAGCGGGTGCTCAAGCTGATGCTCGGGATGCCGGACAACGCACTGGAGTTGCCCGATCATGCGATCTTGATTGCCGAACAACTGACACCGTCCCAGACCGCCGCGCTGGATACCCGCAAGGTGGCAGGCTTTGCCACCGTTGGCGGCGGCGCCACCAGCCATGTGGCGATTCTGGCCCGGGCACTGGGCTTGCCGGCGATCTGCGGGATGTCACCGCAAGTGCTGGCGCTGGCCAACGGCACGCCGGTACTGCTCGATGCCGACGCGGGGCAATTGCACCTGCAACCGGCCCCGGAGCGCATCAAGCAACTCGATCTTCAGCGAGCCCGACAGCACGAGCGCCGGCACCGTGACCTGCAACAGGCAGGCCTGGCGGCCTGTACCCGTGACGGGCAGCGTATCGAAGTCAGCGCCAATATTGCGTCCCTGGCCGAAGCCGAGGAGGCCATGACGCTGGGGGCTGAAGGGGTGGGGCTGTTGCGGTCCGAGTTCTTGTATCTGGAGCGCAGCAACGCTCCCAGTCACGACGAGCAGGTCGCGACTTACAGCGCCATCGCCCGCGCAGTAGGGGCTGAGCACAATCTGGTGGTGCGCACTCTGGACGTGGGCGGCGACAAACCGCTGGCCTACGTGCCGATGGAGCACGAGACCAACCCGTTTTTGGGGATGCGCGGGATTCGTCTGTGCCTGGAGCGTCCGCAACTGCTGCGTGAGCAGTTGCGCGCGATTCTGGCCAGCGCCGATATGGCCCGCCTGCACATCATGTTGCCGATGGTCAGTCAGCTGTCCGAGTTGCGCATGGCCCGTCAGTTGCTCGAAGAGCAGGCGCAGTTAATGGGGCTCAAACAACTGCCCAAACTGGGGATCATGATTGAAGTCCCGGCGGCGGCGTTGATGGCGGACCTGTTCGCGCCTGAGGTCGATTTTTTCTCGATCGGCACCAACGACCTGACCCAGTACACCCTGGCCATGGACCGCGACCACCCGCGACTGGCCAGCCAGGCCGACAGCTTGCACCCGGCGGTACTGCGCCTGATTGCCACCACGGTCAAGGCGGCCCACGCCCATGGCAAATGGGTCGGGGTATGCGGCGCATTGGCCTCCGAGACGCTGGCGGTGCCGGTGTTGCTGGGCCTGGGGGTTGATGAGTTGTCGGTGAGCGTGCCGTTGATCCCGGCGATCAAGGCGCGGGTGCGCGAGCTGGACTTTACCGAGTGCCAGGCCTTGGCACAGCGGGTGCTGGGGCTTGAAAGTGCCGAGCAGGTGCGTGCTGTTTTGCAGCCCTTGCAGCAGCCCATGACTGAGTTGGAGTACTGAACATGTTCGATAAAGTGCAGAAAGCATTCTGGAAAGCCCTGACCCCGGACTTGGTGGCGCAAGAGCCCGGCAAGTCGGCCTCGGGCCTGGATGATGCTGTTTTGGAGGCCCTGGGCGGTGCCGGCAATCTGAAGTCCGAGCAGCGGGTGGCCTTGACCCGCATCCGCGTGGAGCTGGCCGATGTCACCCGCATGGATCTGCAAGCCTTGCGTGTGGCGGGTGTGCCGGGGGTTATGGCGTTACCGGGCGGGGTGCTGCATTTGTTGGTGGGGTTGTAAACAGCGGGCCCTGTAGACGCGGAGGAGCGCAGCGAGGCTGCGATCGAGTGCGAAGCGCTCGTCAGCGGCTACAAAGGGCCGCACCCTTTTGCCCTTACTGTTTCGCAACTGCGGGTGTATCGTATTCGCCTTTTGCGGGCTTCACGCCCGCGCCGGATACGAGAGGTAGTTGAATCCATGTCCTTTACCCGTCGACAAATACTCGGTGGTTTGGCCGGCCTGGTAGTGGTGGGTGTTGGCGCAGGAGGCGCTTCGCGTTACTGGCTGGGCAAGGTGGCCGCTGAGAATGCAGGTCACGATTACGAGCTGATTGCAGCACCGCTGGATGTAGAACTGGTGCCCGGCCATCAGACCCAGGCATGGGCCTTCGGCCCTTCGGCGCCTGGCACTGAGCTGCGTGTGCGTCAGGGCGAATGGCTGCGGGTGCGCTTTATCAACCACCTGCCGGTCGCGACCACCATCCACTGGCACGGTATCCGCCTGCCGCTGGAAATGGACGGCGTACCCTATGTGTCGCAGTTGCCGGTGTTGCCCGGTGAATACTTCGACTACAAATTTCGCGTGCCGGATGCCGGCAGCTTCTGGTATCACCCGCACGTCAACAGCAGCGAAGAACTGGGCCGTGGTCTGGTCGGGCCATTGATTGTCGAAGAGCGCGAGCCCACCGGGTTCAAGCATGAGCGGACGCTGAGCATCAAAAACTGGCACGTGGACGAAGAGGGCGGCTTTTTGCCGTTCAGCATCACCCGTGAGGCCGCACGCGGTGGCACGGCGGGGCGCCTGTCGACCATCAACGGCAGCCATGTGCCGACCATTGATTTGCCCGCCGGGGAGATCACCCGGGTGCGCATCCTCAACCTCGACAACACCCTGACCTATCGCCTGAACATTCCCGGGGTTGAAGCCAAAATCTACGCCCTGGACGGCAACCCCATCGAGCCAAGGCCGCTGGGCAAGGATTACTGGCTGGGCCCGGGCATGCGCATTTGCCTGGCGATCAAGGCGCCCGAGGCGGGCCAGGAGCTGTCGTTGCGTGACGGCCCGGTACGCCTGGGCACCTTGCGCTCGGTCGCCAGCACCGATGGTCCGGGGGTATGGCCGCCGGCGCTGCCTGCCAACCCGATTGCCGAACCCGACGTGGCCAACGCCGAGAAGATCAACTTCAACTTTGAATGGGTCGGTTCGGTGTCCGAGGACTTGGGGCCTGATCAGCCGCCGAGCCTGTGGCAGATCAACGGCGTCGCCTGGGATATCAAGGACAAGACCTGCGCTGACCGCCCGATTGCCAAGCTCAAGCTGGGCCAGAGCTACATCTTCGAACTGAAGAACATGACCCAGTACCAGCACCCGATCCACCTGCATGGCATGAGCTTCAAGGTGTTGGCGTCCAATCGCAAAAAGATCATCCCGTACTTCACCGACACTTACCTGTTGGGTAAAAACGAGCGTGCCCGCGTGGCGCTGGTGGCGGATAATCCCGGCGTGTGGATGTTCCACTGCCATGTGATTGACCACATGGAAACCGGCCTGATGGCCGCTATTGAGGTTTCCTGATGCGACAAGGGCGTCAACCCCAGATTATCGACCGCAGCCGCGATCAAGACTTTATGCGTGAAGCGCTGGCGCTGGCAGCTCAGGGCGCTGCGCTGGGTGAAGTGCCGGTGGGCGCGGTGCTGGTGCAGAACGGTGAGGTTATCGGCCGCGGTTTCAACTGCCCGATCAGCGGCAGCGACCCCAGCGCCCATGCCGAAATGGTTGCCATCCGTGCAGCCGCCGCAGCGGCCAGCAACTATCGGCTGCCGGGCAGCACGCTGTACGTAACGCTGGAGCCGTGCAGCATGTGCGCGGGCCTGATCGTGCATTCGCGTGTGGCACGGGTCGTCTACGGCGCGCTGGAGCCCAAGGCCGGGATTGTGCAGAGTCAGGGGCAGTTCTTTACCCAGGGCTTTCTCAATCACCGGGTGCTTTACGAAGGCGGGGTACTGGCAGAAGAGTGCGGGGCAATCCTCAGCGAGTTCTTCAAGGCCAGACGAGCCAAGCCGACGTTGTAGCCGCTGCCGGGCAGCTACTTCAACTTCACCCGCAGAATTCGAGCCTTGCAGGGATTATTGTGGGAGCGAGCCTGCTCGCGATGCAGGCGACGCGGTTTATCCTAACGATCGCGGTGATGCCTTCGCGAGCGGGCTCGCTCCCACAGGGGCTTCAGCGCCCACAGAATCCGAGCCTTGCAGGGATTATTGTGGGAGCTTACCGGTATTGCTTACTTCCTCGCGACTATCACCGCCCGCATCGGCGCCGGCAGCCCTTCGATGGTTTTGCTCGGGTCGTTGGGGTCAAGGTAGTCGCTCAGGGACTGGAATTTCATCCATTCAGTCGCCCGTTGTTCTTCAACCGTGGTCGTGCTCACGTCCACGCAGCGCACGTCACTGAAGCCCGCGCGGCGCAGCCAGCGCTCAAGTGCCGGGATCGACGGCAGGAACCACACGTTGCGCATCTGTGCGTAGCGGTCTTCCGGCACCAGCACCTGATTCACATCGCCCTCAATCACCAGCGTTTCCAGCACCAGTTCGCCGCCTTTGACCAGGCAGTCTTTCAACGCCAGCAAATGCTCGATAGGGGAGCGGCGATGGTAGAACACGCCCATGGAAAACACCGTGTCGAAACCTTCCAGGTTGGGCGGCAAGTCTTCGAACGGGAACGGCAGGTGCCAGACGGCTTCCTGTTGCAGAAAACGCTGCACGGCCTGGAACTGGCAGAAGAACAGCCAGTTGGGGTCAACCCCGATCACGCTGTGGGCACCGGCGCCGAGCATGCGCCACATGTAGTAGCCGTTGCCGCAGCCCACATCGAGGATGCGCTTGTGCTTGAGGTTGATATGCGGCGCGACCCGTGACCATTTCCAGTCCGAATGCCATTCGGTATCAACGTGTACGCCAAACAGGTCGAACGGGCCTTTGCGCCACGGTGACAGGCCCATCAATGCCTGGCGCATCTGCGCCCGGGTTTCGTCGTCGCACTCGGTGTCCAGGGTCAGGCCGTTGAGCAGGTCGACCCGGGTCGGCATGACAGCGGGCAGCGCATCCAGCGCGCTTTGCCAGCGCTCCAGGTCGCCGTGGCCTTTCTCCATTTTGACGTCGAGCTGGGCTTGCAGGGTGTTGGCCCATTCAGCCAGGGGCGTACCGGCAAGACGACGGGCGAGAGGGGATAGATCAATCATGGCAAGGCAATCAACGAGGCAAAGTTAAGACACTGGAACCACGGCACGACTTTCGAGAACCCGGCCGCCAGCAGGCGTTCACGGTGTTCTTCGAGGCTGTCGGGCTTCATGACGTTTTCGATGGCGCTGCGCTTTTGGGCTATTTCCAGATCGCTGTAACCGTTGGCGCGTTTGAAGGCCACGTGCAGGTCGGTCAGCAGCCCGTGCTCTTCGGGGTCGCTGAAACGCAGCTTCTCCGAGAGGATCAGGGCGCCGCCCGGCAACAACGCCTGGCGAATCCGGCCGAGCAGCGCCAGGCGTTCCTCGGGAGCGATGAATTGCAGGGTGAAGTTCAGCGCCACCACCGAGGCGGGCTCGAACTCAAGGGCAAGGATGTCGCCTTCAATCACTTCAACCGGCAACAGCTCCTGGAACATCGAGTTCTGCCCGTTGAGGTATTCGCGGCAGCGCTCGACCATCGCTGCCGAGTTGTCGACCGCAATCACCTTGCAGCCTTCGGTGCGCACATGCCGGCGCAGCGCCTGGGTCACCGCGCCCAGTGAGCTGCCCAGGTCGTACAGGACGCTGTTGGGCTGGGCAAACTGGGCGGCAAGCACACCGAGGTTTTCGACAATGGTCGGGTAACCGGGCACCGAGCGCTTGATCATGTCCGGGAACACCCGCACCACGTCTTCGTTGAAGGCGAAGTCCGGCACCTGGGCCAGGGGCTGGGCGAAAATACGGTCAGATTCTTTGCTCACGACGGTTCCGGCGCTGGAAATTCAAAAGGGGCGGCATTTTAGCCAAGTTAGCGCCGGGATGCGCGGTCTGTCTGATAAACCGTTCAGCGTTTGCTCTGGCTAAACACCGAGGCGGCAATGCCCCATTGGCCGATCCAGTAGCTGAGAATGATCAGGTACGGCGCTGCGCCGAACGGCAGTACAAAACGGTCGATGCCAATCAGGCTGTCCGAGGCCACAAACGCCAGCGCGCCGGCGGCTGCCAGCCAGGCCGAGCGCTTGGGGACGTGGGAGCCCAGCCGGGCCAGGGCGCGCCACAGCATGGCGCTGATGGCCAGGGCGTAGACCGCCACCGGAATCAGCAGATCGCCCAGGCCCTTGGCCGCCATCACGCTGAACAGGCTCACGCCAGCCAGCAACGCCAGCGCCAATGGCAGCAAGGCCGGGCGGCGGCAATCCACGAGATAGGCTTTGAGGTATGCCAGGTGGGCGACCAGAAATGCGCCGAGGCCAAACACAAACAGGTCCACCGGCCATGCCAGCAGAATGTCGCCCAGCAGTGAAAACATCAGGCCTATGCTGATCCAGCGTCGATAGGGGCTGGCCGGCGCATCTTGCAACCAGCCGAGCAATGCCAGCACTGGCACCGGTTTGCTCAGTAAACACAGCAGCGTTGCCTGCATGGTTACGCCGTAGAGATACGCCACAGCGCCCATCACCGCGAGGATCAGCCACGGCATGTCAGTTCACCGTGATCGGGCAGTCGAACACCTGGGCGGGTTCGGTTTCGGGTTCCCAGGGTTGCTGGGAGGTCAGGCGCAGGCGGCCGGTGCCCGCGGCAAACACCTCAAAACGCCAGGTGGATTGCCCGCCACTGCCCAGCAACTGGCCATTGTCGCTGCTGCTGTAGACCTCTGGGCCCAGGCTGCGAAGCACGCCGCCCGCAGAGTCCTGGATCGCCCAGCGGTAGCCGGTGGTGGGATTGCTCGGCAGGGACACAATCAACTGCTGTCCGATGTGCAGTTGCTTGGGGCAGTCGCTTTGTTCTTCGACAGTAATGTTGTGTGCAGGCTGGTGGGCACAGGCCGTCAGCAGGCTGAGGCCGAGCAGGGGGAGAAGGCGTGCAAGGGGCATTGAGGGCTCCGGTCAGACAAACACAATGACGCAGCATAACCCATGACGGGCGTTGCGCCATTTGTCGTCGGCCGCTTAGAAACTGGCGTGGGGCGGGCTGATGCTGAAATCGCCACACAGCTCCAGGCAGTTGCCGTTGTGATCCAGGCCTTCCATGGTGAACAGCCGGGCGCTGTAGCAACTCTCTACCACACTCAGGTGCAAGGTGCCGATATCAGCCTGGTTCAAGTGATAGACATCTCGCCCGTCGATTTCAACGCACTCGATGTAGGACATGGACTGGACGGGGCTTGGCTCACCTCGTTTGAACAGGTAAATGCCCGACTGGATATTGATGTCCAGTGTCAGGGAGACGGCGCGATAGGCCGTTGTGCCCAACTCATCGAACTCGCCGGTGATGACAATTCTTTTTTTGCTGCTGGCGAAGGTCATTTCCTGAGCGGAAAAAGCAGGGCGGTCGAGCAGCTCGGCCGTGAGCTCTCCACGGGTTCTGGGGTTGAACACCCGTTGGCCGGCCTCTTTGGGCCTGAGGATATCCGGGTTTTCGTACACAGGATGATGAAGTGACATAGCCGGCTCCTGCGTTATTTTTGTGAGATTAGTTCTATTAAGGGTGTGAAATATAAACACGTCTACTGTCAGAAATGACAGTAGACGTGTTTAGACCGCTATGTGCAGGGAGTTTTGAGCGCGGCAGTTAAAACAGGACCTTGGCCACATCGGTAAAGCGTTTGGCGAAGTGGACGGTAATGCCTTCTTTCAGATAGTCGGGCAATTCTTCGAAGTTGCCACGGTTTGGTTCGGGCAGGATCAGCTCGTTGATTTTTTGCCTGCGCGCCGCGATCACTTTTTCCCGCACGCCGCCAATCGGCAAGACATGCCCGGTCAGGGTCAGCTCGCCGGTCATGGCGATGCCTTTCTTGGGCGGTTGATTGCGCGCCAGTGACAGCAGGGCGCTGGCCATGGTCACGCCTGCGCTCGGGCCATCTTTTGGGGTTGCGCCTTCAGGCACGTGCAAGTGCACGAAGGCCTCATCGAAGAAGCGCGGGTCGCCGCCAAACTGCTTAAGGTTGGCGCTGATATAGCTATAGGCGATTTCGGCAGACTCTTTCATCACGTCACCCAGTTGCCCGGTCAGCTTGAAGCCGCGGTTGAGGGTGTGAATGCGGGTCGCTTCAATCGGCAAGGTCGCGCCGCCCATGCTGGTCCAGGCCAGACCGGTAATGACTCCGGTGCCGCTGATGACCTGCTCGTTGCGGAACACGGGGATACCCAGCGACGCTTCGAGGTCTTTGGGACCGATTTTGATCACCGCTTTGGGGTCATCCAGCAGCTTGACCACTGCTTTGCGCACCAGTTTGCCCAGTTGTTTCTCCAGCTGGCGCACACCGGCCTCCCGGGCATAACCGTCGATCACGGCGCGCAGGGCGCTGTCGCTGATACTCAGGCTGTTTTTGGATACCCCGGCTTTTTCCAGTTGTTTAGGCCACAGATGACGCTTGGCGATAGCGACCTTTTCTTCGGTGATGTAACCCGAGAGGCGGATCACTTCCATCCGGTCGAGCAACGGACCGGGGATCGAGTCCAGGGTGTTGGCGGTACACACAAACAGCACTTTGGACAGGTCCAGGCGCAGGTCCAGGTAATGGTCGAGGAAGTCGACGTTCTGTTCCGGGTCCAGGGTTTCAAGCAAGGCCGACGCGGGGTCGCCCTGGAAGCTTTGGCCCATCTTGTCGATCTCGTCGAGCATGATGACCGGGTTCATCACTTCCACATCCTTGAGCGCCTGCACCAGCTTGCCCGGTTGGGCGCCGATGTAGGTGCGGCGATGGCCCTTGATCTCGGCCTCATCGCGCATGCCGCCCACGCTGAAGCGGTAGAACGGACGCCCCAGCGATTCGGCGATCGACTTGCCGACACTGGTTTTACCCACGCCCGGCGGGCCCACCAGCAACACGATCGAACCGCTGACCGAGCCTTTGTAAGCGCCTACGGCCAGGAACTCGAGAATCCGGGTTTTGATGTCATCCAGCCCGGCATGATGGGCGTCGAGCACCTTGCGTGCGTGCTTGAGGTCAAGCTTGTCCTGGCCGAACACGCCCCAGGGTACAGACGAGGCCCAGTCCAGGTAGTTACGGGTGACGGCGTATTCCGGCGACCCGGTTTCCAGGATCGACAGTTTGTTGATTTCTTCATCGATGCGCTTTTGCGCCTGGGCGGGCAGGGTCTTGCCTTCAAGGCGCTGCTTGAACTGCTCGATATCGGCGCTGCGATCGTCCTTGGTCAGCCCCAGCTCCTGCTGGATCACCTTGAGCTGTTCTTTAAGGAAGAACTCGCGCTGATGTTCGCCGATCTTGAGGTTAACTTCGGCTGAAATCTCTTTTTGCAGCCGCGCGACTTCAACTTCCTTGCGCAGCATGGGCAGCACTTTCTCCATGCGCTTGAGCATGGGCACGCAATCGAGCACTTGCTGCAGCTCGTTGCCTGTGGCGGAGGTCAGTGCCGCCGCAAAGTCGGTCAGCGGCGACGGATCGTTGGGGCTGAAGCGGTTGAGGTAGTTTTTCAGCTCTTCGCTGTACAGCGGGTTGAGCGGCAACAGCTCCTTGATCGCATTGATCAGCGCCATGCCGTAAGCCTTGACCTCGTCGGAAGGGTCTTTGGGCTGCTGCGGGTATTCGACTTCCACCAGGTAAGGCGGACGATGATGTTTGAGCCATGTGCTGATGCGCACGCGGGTCAGGCCCTGGGCCACGAATTGCAATTTGCCGTTTTCGCGGCTGGCGTGATGCACCTTCACCAGCGTGCCGTATTCCGGGAGGCTATTGGTATCGAAGTGGCGCGGGTCATCGGGCGGCGTGTCGACAAAAAACAGCGCCAGGGAGTGATGAGGTGACTTGCTGACCA
Source organism: Pseudomonas deceptionensis (assembly GCF_900106095.1). Taxonomy (NCBI): domain Bacteria; kingdom Pseudomonadati; phylum Pseudomonadota; class Gammaproteobacteria; order Pseudomonadales; family Pseudomonadaceae; genus Pseudomonas; species Pseudomonas deceptionensis. The sequence goes on from NZ_FNUD01000002.1 coordinate 1,928,380, forward strand.
GTTCCAGGGTTTCGGCCCAGGGCTCTTCATTGACGATGACCGGCAGCACTTGCGCCGGGAAGAATGGCCGGTTGTGAATCGGGATGATGTACACCTTGTCAGGCAGATTCTGCTCAGGCAAGGCCAGGTCAGTGCCACCAGAGTGGGGTTGGTGTTCGGATTCGGAGTGTTCTACATCGGTGTACTCAGTCGTGTTATCCGGAAACTCTTGCTGGTCGCTCATGGGGCACCTGCGCAATTGGGTATGGATGTTAGATGGGGCGCGGTGCCAGTGGTTTCAATGGTGAAGCGATTTTCATCATTCAATGGCTGGTTGGGCGGCTGTCGCGGGCGGCAATGGGTATTGCGCGTCGCTGTGATGTTTAGGGCATCAGTTTGATCAATGGACTACTCGCTTCCCCGGCCCGGTTTGATGGGGTTTAACCCCCGTACCATAGTGGCCAGCAGCAGGCAGATGGCGGCTAGATACAGCGGATTTTGAACATTGAGCAGACTGACAGTCACTCCAACGAAGGCAGCTATCATCTGATGAATTAATCCGCACAGTGCCATTGAATAAGGCCCACTGACTGGAGAGTGATCACTGGCTTGAGACAAACTGATCGGGTAGCTGATGGCTTGGCCGAAAACGATCAAACAATACGGCACCCACAATAATGCGGCACAAGTGGGGGTGGTCATCACGCCTACAATCATCACGATACAGGCAACCACCATAATGCCGGTCGCGATGGCACTTAATTGCGGCTGCCCACGGATCAATACATGGCGATTGACGGTTAGCGACCCCAACAAATAAGCCAGGCTCATTGCCCAACCCAATACGCCGTAATCGCTGGCCGACCACTCATAAGTAGTTTGGAAAATGGAAGGGCCAGCGGTGTTGAAACCAATAATGATTGCGTAACCCAACCCCCCCATCAATGCGCAGCGCAGGAACGGCGCATGACGAACGATCGTCAGATAATGTCCCCAGCAAGCCGGCGTGTTACTTGTTTGTCGACACTCTGATAACCCATGATGAACAAGTCCAGCGAGAAGGGCCGCTCCAATGGCGAGGCACCAGAAAGTAGCGGGCCAGTCAAAAGAACTCATTAATATCGATCCCGCGTATTGCCCAACCCCCAGTGAAATAACAAACGCGATGGATAACCACGAGAGTACTTTGGTGAGTTGATCGCCCTTGAAGTGTTGCGCCACCAGCGAGCGAGCCATAACCGACATCCCGCTGGCACCGAGCCCTTGCACAAAACGCAGGCACAAAAAGGTCTCGATTTGTGCACACACGGCCAGCAGCGCGCTACTCAAGCTGAACATTAACAATGACGCTATCAAGACCGGCTTGATCCCCCACGTAGCTCCCCACTTGCCCCATAGCAACATCGGTACGGCCATGCCCACCAGATACACAGGCAGCGACAAAGACGTCAGGCTCTGAGTGGCGTTCAGTGATTGTGCAATCGACGGTATCGCGGGCAAGTACATCATCATGCCCAGTTGTGCGAAAAAAACGGCCATGCAGGATATTGTGGTTAATAAGGACATGCGTGAGTGTGGCATCAGTGTCACTCGCAATGAGGTCGGATGGCTGCTGAGGCGGTTGTAGAGTGTGTGGATAGAGTGTTGTTGAATTAAAACGGGGCAGGCAAGTTATTGGCCTGCCAGTAGGTATGTATTAGATTGCAAAATTGCCTTATCAGCTCCGATGGCATGTCTGCCCGCAATGTTATTCGTATTGCAGACTGATGTTTAGCCACAACGGGGAAAAATACGGCTGCTGTGAAAAATCCATTATCAGCAAGGTAGGAGGCTGCTTTAGTAGCTATTTCGGCCTGGCCGCAGTGAATAAGTCGTATGGCCGTGAAGCTGTCGTGTTGTTTTGTTTTTATTAAGCTGTCGAAGAGTTTTATGTTTGTATTTAACTTGTTTTGTAATAAATTTAACTCGTCAGTATGGTGCAGCAAGATTGACGCTCGACCAGCTCCAATGGCCGCACTGTTGAGACTTTGTGACCAGTTACTGGGGCCGCCGTAGCGCAGGGTTTTTTGTTTGTTTTCGTTATTGCTGAACATGACGACACCCCCGCTTGCACCAAATGATTTTGCGAGTGATGCAACAATTATTGATTGGTCATCTAGTGTGCTCAGGTTTGATCTCACATACCCTGCGCCGTGCCTGCCTGTCGCCGATAATGAGTGTGAGTCATCCATGTAAATAAACATTCCGTACCGATCTTTTAAGTACTGGATTTCGTCAATGTGTGCGACGCCTCCCATGCTGTAGACGCCATCGGCAATGTAGGCGACGCGTCGGTGTTTCTTACACAGGCCCTCTAAGTAATTCATGTCGTTATGTGGGCAAGTCAAAACTTCCGTTTCATCTGCGCAGGCGGCTTTTAAGTGGTTCATTGAGTAATGAGCGCTTTTGTCAAAACACATAAGCGGAGCAATGTTGCTGGTGAAAGTGCCAGACGCCAGTAATGGGAGCACGCCTGCGCTTGCTGCGCTGCAAGACAGTGTTGTGAGGCAGTGAGCGGAAAAAAGTTCTGAAAGCTCCTGCTCGTATAGTTCGAGAATGTTGAGTTTGCAGCGATTTTTAGAGTTCGGAATACGTAATGATCCGGTGTTTTTTAGCGCGTCAATAGCACCCCTCAATAGTGCGGGGTGGTAATCGAGTCCAAGGTAAGAAGTCGTGCAGAAATGATGAAATAGACGGTTGTACTGGTCTCTGAATTGATTGGATTTTTCTATTGTAACGTTAAGGTTAGATATTTTTTCCAGTTCAGCAATTTTCCAGTGGGTATCTGCAATGGAAATCATTTTCTTATAGTTGCTGAATTTGTTTTTTTGATCGTGTTCGTTGAGCATTGTTGTTTTAGTCCTTGGGGTTGTAAGGGGGTTGTCCAAGGGCTTATTTTTACTTTTGGTAATCAGTATGTATGTGGGAAGGCGGTGTTTTTTTTGTAAGAGGCTACTGTTTGTTATGGTGAGGCAATCTGTTAGTTGGGTGTTTTGTGAAGTTTGATTGGGGTTTCTGTTTTTTTGCATACTAAGCACATGCTTTAGATCTGTAGGTTAATGCCTGTTTTGGCTGTCAGTACCCAGATAAAGTAAAACCACAAAAAAAGGCGGCTATCTCTCGATAGCCGCCTCTCTTAAAACCAGCTGTAAGACTTACTCAGCCAGTTTAAACGCCATGACATAGTCACCTTTCTTGGTGCCCAGGCCACCATGACCGCCCGCCATGACCAGCACGTATTGGGTGCCGTCCTTGCCGGTGTAGGTCATTGGAGTGGTCTGGCCGCCAGCAGGCAGGCGACCTTCCCACAGTAGCTTGCCGTTGCTTACATCGTAAGCACGCAGGTACTGGTCAAGGGTACCGCTCAGGAAGGCAACGCCACCCGCGGTGGTGAATGTGCCACCCAGGCTTGGAACGCCCATCGACAACGGGATTGGAACCGGCGAGCTGTCACGCACGGTGCCGTTTTTGTGTTTCCAGATCAGGTTGTTGTTGGTCAGGTCGACCGCAGCAACATAACCCCACGCCGGTGCCTGGCAAGGCAGGCCAAGTGGCGACAGCAGGGGTTCCAGGATCACGCCGTAAGGAGCGCCCTTGTTCGGTTGAACGCCGGAGGTCTCGCCTTTGCGCGGGCCCATGGCCGCCACGTCGGCCTGCGGAACCAGCTTGGAGGTGAAGGCCATGTAGCTAGGGTTCAGGAAAGCGATCTGGCGAACCGGGTCAACCGAGATGCCGCCCCAGTCGAACACGCCGAAGTTGCCTGGATAAACAATCGAACCTTGCAGCGATGGCGGGGTGTACATGCCGTCGTAACGCAGGGATTTGAACTGGATCCGGCACAGCATCTGGTCAAACGGGGTCACACCCCACATGTCACGCTCGGTCAGGACCGGCGGGATCATGTTCAGGTCCGAACGAGGCTGAGTCGGTGCAGTGTGGTCGCCTTCTACAGCGCCGCCCGGGGCAGGGATCTCGTTGATCGGCACAATGGCTTCGCCAGTGCGACGGTCAAGAACGTAGATGCTGCCTTGCTTGGTGGAAGCCAGCAGAGCCGGTTTCACGCCATCAGCGGTTTTGAGGTCCATCAGGGTCGGTTGACCACCCACGTCCATGTCCCACAGGTCATGGTGAGTGAGCGGACGGTACCAGCGGACTTTACCGGTGTTGATGTCCAGAGCCGTGATGCCAGCAGCATAACGCTCGGAATCTTCGGTACGGTCGCCGCCGTATTGGTCTGGCGTCTGGTTGCCCATCGGCAGGTACAGCATGCCGAGGTCTTCGTCGACAGCGAACATCGACCACATGTTAGGCGAGTTGCGGGTGTAGGTTTCGCCTTCAGCAATCGGTGTGGTTTTTTCCGGGTTGCCGCTGTCCCAGTTCCAGACCAGCTTGCCGGTACGTACGTCATACGCACGGATCACGCCGGATGGTTCGTCAGTGGAGATGTTGTCGGTCACGTGGCCGCCAATCACAACCAGATCTTTGGTCACGGCAGGTGGCGAGGTGGAGTAGTAGCCACCAGGTGCGAAATTACCGATGTTGTGACGCAGATCGACCGCGCCGTTCACACCGAAGTCTTCGCACACTTTACCGGTATCGGCGTTCAGGGCGATCAGACGGGTGTCGGCAGTCGGCAGGAACAGGCGACGTGGGCACGAGTTGCTGGAAGTTGCAGCAGCAGGCTCGGCAGCGCTTTGTTCGGTGCTGGCTTTGGCGTAGGCGTTTTCGTCGTGATAAGTCACACCACGGCAAGTCATGTGCGCCCAGCCTTTGAAGTTTTCAGCGTTCTGAGTGCTGATCTTCGGGTCGTAGCGCCAGATTTCCTTGCCGGTGTCCGGGTCAAGGGCAATCACCTGGCTGTGCGGAGTACACACATACAGCATGCCGTTGACTTTCAGCGGGGTGTTCTCGGCGGTTGTTTCGCCGGGATCGCCTTCACCTGGAATATCACCGGTGCGGAATGTCCAGGCTGGAACCAGCTTGTGGGCATTTTGCGGGGTGATTTCTTTCAGCGGCGAGTAACGGTCACCGTAGGCGGTACGACCGTAAGACTGCCAGTCACCATCGGGCATGGCCGGTGCGGTGTTGGTCATGCCAGGAACGGCTTCACGGTCCAGTTGACCTTTGACTTCGCCCGGGCTGGTGAACTGGCTGGCCAGTGCAGCCAGGCCTGCCAATACCACGGCAACGGTCAGCGCGCCGGTAGCAACAGGTGCCGACTGACCGCGCAGAACCGGACGACGGAACCACGGCAGCAGCAGGACGATACCGATGGCGAACCATACGGCCAGGCGTGGGACCAGTTGCCACCAGTCCAGACCGACTTCCATCAGTGCCCATACGGTGCTGGCGAACAATGTCAGCGCGTACAGTGCCAGGGCGGCACGGCGCCCGGCGATCAGCAGCGCGCCCGACAAGCCAAAACCGATACCGGCCAGCAGGTAGTACCACGACCCGCCCAGCGTGATCAGTTTGATACCCCCGGCCAACATGGCCAGGCCCATTAGCAGCAGCAAGATACCGAGAAGGCTCGGTAGCAGGCGGCTTCGACTGAAAGCACCATCAGTGCTCATAGTGTGGTTCTCCGTTACGTTAGAGGTGTTCCCGCGAGGGCGTGTCTTTAAGGGACGAACCGACGCAGGAGTGAATCAGCTAAATAAGTTGTTGATCGCAACCTTCAAGGTTGCCGTTGCAGTCCGCTTGTCAGAACGAACTTTGAATTTTCAGACCGCCAATCAGCGCGTCATCCAGCTGGCTGACGCCACCCGGGTGGCGGATGTATTGCAGGTTCGGTCGAACGGTCAGCCAGTTGGTCACGTGCACGCCGTAATACAGTTCGGCGCTGTACTCAGTGTCCTGAGGTGGCAGGTAGTCCGGGTTGTCGAAGTCGTAGATCGCGCGGGCCTGATTGGTGGCCTGGGCGTTCTTGCGATAGGCCGGGTTGACGTGAACCCGGGCCATGGCAAAGCCGATGTCATCCTTGGGCCGCGCATCGAATACGCCTTTGTAGACGACGCCCGCCTGGACATAGTTGTCCACGGCGTTGGTTTTCTTGTCGTGCAGGGTGGCATTGGCAAACACACTCAAGCCCCTCGACTGATCGCTGGCGCGGGTAGTGAGCTGCTGTTGCACGCCCAGCCACATCCCGTGCTTGCTCGAACTGCTGCGATAGGCTTCGCCGCTCAGGGCAGCCGGCTGGCCGTTGGCATCTTTGTAAACATCTGTTGCTTTGGCATTACTGTAGTAGTAACCCGCACGATATTCCCCTGGCAGGCCATTGATTTTTGGCGACCACACCAGTTCGATCGGTAGCACCGCGCCTTGGGTGCCGCTGCCGCTAAGCTTGAAGCCGTTGCCGCGATCCAGGTTCGAAGGGTTCTGCTCATAGGCGCCGACCTGTGCGTACAACTCGGGCGTCAGGTGGTATTTGACCCGCAACGCCCACTGGCTGACGGGCCAGTTGTACCAGATGCTGCCGGCCCAGTTGCCGACCTGCGAGCCGCAGAACGCCAGGTTCTGGAAGTCGCACGGGAAGGTGTTGAAGTCCTCACCCTGGCCGAAACGACCGACTTTGATGTCGAGCTTCTGGTCGAAGAATTTCTGCTGGTACCACATCTGGGTCAGGCGTGTGGTCTGGCCACGACCCCAGACTTCCTGGGCCGAGGTGAACCCGCCCACGCGTGGGTCGTTGATGCGGTCGTTGCTGATGTTGTTACCGCTGCGCTGGGTAATCGTCAGCTTGAACTCGGCATCTTCCCAGCCCAGGATCTTCTGCAGGTCCAGGTGTGTGCCCAGGCCGAACTGGTCGCTGTAACGCGCCGTGCGGTCATGATCGTAGCCACCGTGCAGGTTCGAGCCGACTTCGCCCACGTAGTCGAGGGAGAAGGCATAGCCTTGTTTTTCCAGCTCGCTACGCGTGCCGCCCCAATCGCCGAGCATCCATTTGGAGTCGCTGTCGAAGGCCGGGGCTGCCTGTACGCAGGTAGCCAGGCCCAAAGCGGTAATGCCGCCGATCAGAGTCAGGGCTTTTTGCCCGGCCATAGGCAATAGCGCGCTGTGCTTGCGCAAGTTCAGGAGTGTGGACATAGGTCGAGGTAGTGAGTCTTTATAGGTATGGCTGTGGCTGTGGGTAGCGCTGTCTTTAGAGGCAGGACTCACACTTAGAGATTCAGGGGCTGAGTGAATCGGTTCAGCCCCTGGTGATGAAATGATAAAGCTATGAAACGTTTAGAAACAGCACTTTAAGTGACATGCATCATTTCGGAATCTGTAACAGTGTGCTGCGGCCGTTCGCCTCAGGGCTCTTTTGTCGCGGCCTCCAGGGCTGGAGGCCTTGTATTTACTGTTCTGTGGTTTAGAAAGTAGTGCGCAGGCCGACCTCGATCCCACGGCCCGGCGCGGGTGCGATGTCGCGCAAGATAGAGCTGGCATAGCGCACGGTCTGGTTGGTCAGGTTGTCGCCTTTGACGAATGCCAGCCACTGGCTGCTGCCTACATCAAAGTGATAACCGGCGCTGGCACCCAGGGTGGTGTAGCCATCGGTGCCTGATTCATTGGCCGGGACACGGCCCTGATTGCTGGCGTGCTCGACGTCGATCCGCGCCTGCCAGCGATCCTGTTCCCACAGCAGGCCACTGCTCAGACGCAGGGGGGCGATGCGCGGCAAGGCTTCGCCAGTGTCGAGGTTGGTGGCCCGGGTGTAATCGCCTGCCAGTTCCAGGGCAAATTTGCCGTACGCGTTTTCACCCAGTTTCCAGTGATCCTTGGCTTCAAAGCCTGTGAAGCGTGCCCGTACTCCGGAATAGGTGTATTCGGGAATGCCGTCCGCGTCGGGTTCACCTTCGTCATTCAGCGTGCGACCTGTGCCCAGCAGGCCGATGTAATTGGAGAAGTGGCTGTAGAACACACCGACGCTGCCCTTGTGTGTGCCGTTGTCAAAGCGCAGGGCCAGATCGCTGGACACGGCTTTTTCTTTCGACAGATTGGCGTTGCCCACTTCATAGGTGCCGGTGGCAACGTGGGCGCCATTGGCGTACAGCTCGTAGAACGTCGGCGCGCGTTCGGTGTAGCCCAGGGTTGCGGCCAGCGACCAGATCGGGGTGAGGGTGAACACTGCGCCCGAAGACAGGCTGCCCGCGGTAAAGCTTTGGGATCTGTCGGCGGCGGCAAAGCGTTCATTGCCCTTGGCATCCGGGTCGACCACGGTGTGTTCCAGCCGTCCGCCGAGGCTGAGGGTGAGACGCTCGGTGGCTTGCAACTCTTCGAGGATAAACAGCGCACCGCTGTTGGTGTCGGTCTGCGGCACAAAGGCTTCTTCGCCCAGGGCCGAGAATTCGTTGCGATTGACCTGGGCGCCGATCACGCCGTTGAGGGGGCCGATCGGCACATGACGCGCTTCGACGCGGGCTTCATAGCCCTTGTTCTTGAAGGTGGTACCGACTTCGCCGCCTTCAATTTCGCGGTGCTCGTAATCGGTATAACCGGCATTCAGTTTGAGCGAGCTGAACGGCCCTTGCAGGTTGCGCATTTCGGAGGCGAAGGCGTAGTGATCCTGTTTCATGCGGATACGTACGTCCTGCTCGGCCGGAGAACCGTAATTGGCATCATGGGTGCTGTAGGACAGCCCCGCATATCCGTCATCCCAAGTGTAGGAACCGCCCACGGCACCGCCGTCCTGACGCCCATTGCTGTTGCCTAAGCGGCCTTTCTTTTCGTCGCCATCTTCGTTTTCAGGCGCATGGCGGCTACGGGCATAACCCGGGATTTTCAGGTCATTGAACTCGCGGGCGTTGGCATCCAGATGCAGGGCGAAGGTGCCATCACCGGCTTCCAGTTTGCCAGCGCTGCTGCGTGTGGTGGCGGCGCCGCCGTAACGCAGTTCACCCGCGCCGTGAATGCCTTCGATGGCTTCGGTGGGGATGCGGTTGTCAAACGTGTTGACCACGCCGCCGATGGCGTTGCCGCCATACAGCAGGGCCGCCGGGCCGCGTACGATTTCGATGCGCTCAACGTTGACCGGGTCCAGTGGCACCGCGTGGTCATAAGACAGCGATGAGGCATCCAGCGCGCCGACGCCATTGCGCAGGATGCGAATACGGTCGCCATCCAGCCCGCGAATAATCGGTCGGCTGGCGCCGGGGCCGAAGTAGGAAGAGGACACGCCGGGCTGTTTGTTGAGGGTTTCACCCAGGCTGCCTTGCTGTTGCAGCGTCAGGTCGTCGCCCTCCAGCACCGTGGTGGGGGAGGCGAGCTGGCTGCTGCCCAGCGGGTTGCCGGTAATCACTTGCGGTTGCAGTTCGAGGGCGTAGGCCGGAGAAGCAATCAGCAGGGCGGTGGCGAGCGGGGTCAAACGGAGACGTCGCAAGTGACGTGGGAAAGCAGGGGAGGACATTGCAGTTCCTTGGCAAGGGAGATGAAGAAAGGGGCGCTGAGCGCTCTTTGACTGGAGAGTTATAGTTACAATATAACATCACCTTCACGAGCTCCAAGCGGAACTTTCATTCAGGGCCCGGGTCAGGGCTAGACTTGCCCCTTGGCGAATGCACTTCCCCCTGAGCAGGTGCTCGGCTAAGGTGCGCGCCTTTCCTTCTCTTGCATTAAAGGTCCGGCATGACTGAACCCAACAACAACCCCTTGCACGGCGTGACGCTGGAACAGATCCTCACTGCGCTGGTGGCGCATTACGAGTGGGAAGGGCTGGCTGAGCGTATTGATATTCGCTGCTTCAAGAGCGACCCGAGCATCAAGTCGAGCCTGACGTTCCTGCGCAAAACCCCGTGGGCACGGGAAAAGGTCGAGAAGCTGTATGTGAAATACGCCCGTACCAAGCGCGAGCTTTGATCGGCACATGAGTGATGTGTCAAAGCGCAGGCTTTACACCGCGCTGGCGGTCCTGGGCTGGTGCGGCCTGGCCATACAGCTTGAGATGGTGCTGTTCTCCCGCTGGACGAGCGGCGCGAGCCTGGTGGGTGGGCTGGTGAGTTACTTCAGTTTTTTCACCATTCTCACCAACACCCTGGCCGCCACGGTACTGACCTATGCGGCTGATCCCCGGGCTTCAAAAGGCAGGACGTTTTTCCTGCAGCCGTGGGTCAGCAGTGGCATCGCGGTCAGTATTATCGTGGTGGGTGCGGCGTATAGCGTACTGCTGCGCCAGCTCTGGCAGCCTGAAGGTTTGCAATGGCTGGCCAATGAAATACTGCACGACGTGATGCCGGTGCTGTTCTCGTTGTACTGGTGGTTTTGCGTGCCAAAAGGGTCGCTGCGCCTGTGCCATATAGGGCTCTGGATGCTGTATCCGTTGTTGTATTTCGCTTGCATCCTGCTGCGCGGGCATCTGCTCGGCATGTACCCGTACCCGTTTATTGATGTGGAAAAACTGGGTTATGCGCAGGCCGTAATCAATGCCAGCGGCATTTTGGCGGGGTTTGTGGCGGTGGCGTTGGTGGTGGTGGCGGTGGATCGCTGGCAAGGCAAAACGGTGTAGCCTTTGGCGCAGGCTGCGATGGGCTGCGTAGCAGCCTCTGCTTTCAAGGTTGAAAGAGAAGGCCCTTCGGCCCTTTTCGCAGCCTTCGGCAGCGGCTACAGGTGATAGCGCAATTACTCTTCGGCGCTGCCATCCTGGCGCCAGTAGCCCACAGCCTTGACGAATTCTTCGTTCAAACCATGGGTGTCCAGCAGCACCCGGCGCACTTTTCGTGACAGCGCACTTTCGGTTGCAACCCAGGCATACAGTTCACCTTCGGGAAGGCTCAGTGCTTCGACGGTTCTGAGCAGGTCTTCGCCCGGGAGATCACGGTGCACCCAGATCACGTCAACCGATGCGGCACTGTGCAGAGGTTGTTCTTCCTGCGCGTTTTCGACCTCGACCACCACCAGAACCCGGCGGTTGCCAGGCAGTTCCTCGAGGCGGCGGGCAATCGCCGGCAGTGCGGTTTCGTCGCCGATCAGCAGGTAACTGTCGAAGATATCCGGCACCACCATTGAACCCCGCGGCCCGCCGATATGCAGGTACTGGCCAGGCTGCGCCTGAGCGGCCCAGGTGGCGGCAGGGCCGTCGCCGTGCAGCACAAAGTCGATGTCCAGTTCGAAGGTATTCAGGTCATAGCGACGCGGGGTGTAGTCGCGCATCGGGGGCATGACGCTGCCCTTGAGGCCTGCGCTCAATTGCATGTTTTCCAGTGCCGACTGTTCTTCGGCGGTCTGCGGGAAGAACAGCTTTACGTGGTCATCGCTGCCCAAGCTGATAAAGCCTGCCAGCTCGGGCCCGCCCAGGGTAATGCGGCGCATGCGTGGGGTCAGGTCGACCACCCGCAGCACTTCGAGTTTGCGACGTTTGATTTCATGCATGACCCGGTGAATGGTCTGAGGGTTAGCGGCATTCATTCGTCATTCTCCTGCGCTGGCACAGGGCCATCGACGATGGCTTTGGCGGTGTTGTTGAGTAAAACGCTGACGCGCTGAATTTCAGCCGGGTTCCAGCGGCCGTGGTGCATTTGCAATGCGTGGCGCAGGTTGTGCACCGCCTCGTGAATTTCGGCGGGCCGGTCATGGCCGCGCAGCGAGCGCTTGCTGACATCGATGCGCATCCGCACACCGTCCAGGGCAATCGCTTGATCGATCAGGGACTGGCGGCCCGCGTCGGTCACGCAATAGCGTTTTTTGCCGCCTTCGGCGTCGCCCTGAATCATTTCGCTTTCTTCAAGAAAGGTCAGGGTGGGGTAGATCACGCCGGGGCTTGGGCTGTAGGCGCCGTCGAACAGGCCTTCAATCTGGCGGATCAGGTCGTAGCCGTGGCAAGGCTGCTCGGCAATCAGTGCCAGCAGCAGCAGTTTCAAGTCACCGGGGGCGAATACACGTGGCCCGCGCCCGCCGCGTTCGCGTCCGGGGCGTTTCTCAAAGCCGTCTTGACCCGCGCCATGTTCGCGGTGATGGGGATGGTGCTCTCTCATTTCTCTTCGTCCGTTCATTAAGTTAGATACAACTTAAGATATATCTTAAGAGATGTAAAAAACGCGCGACGAACGGTAATGATTCTCAACTTCGGGGGCTACAGCTATAGAAGAGACATTTCAATCGTGGGAGCGAGCCTGCTCGCGATTCAGGCGCCGCGGTGGAACCGAACAATCACTGTGCTGTTATCGCGAGCGGGCTCGCTCCCACAAGGGCGCTGCAACCATCAGGTTGGGTAAGCACAACCGCCCCTCCAGAACCTCACACAATCTGAGTTCCTCCTCAATTCACCGTGGGAGCGAGCCCGCTCGCGAAGACCACTCGCGAGCAGGCTCGCTCCCACAAGGGCGCTGCAACCATCAGGTTGGGTAAGCACAACCGCCCCCCCCAGAACCTCACACAATCTGAGCTCCTCCTCAATTCACCGTGGGAGCGAGCCTGCTCGCGAAGACCACTCGCGAGCGGGCTCGCTCCCATAGAGGGTTTTAATTGTGTGCGGTTTGTATTGGCGCTGGCGCGTGGCACAGGGTGTTGGTGCCGGGTTGCAGGTACGGCGTGAGGATCGGAGCCATGCCCTTGAGCACTTGCACCGGCAGCGCCGAGGTGAATTTGAACGCTTCGGCCGAGCGTCCGGGAACGAACGCGGTCAAGGTGCCGAAGTGGTGGGGGCCGATGTAAAACACGAAGGTCGCTGTGCGGTTGATCGACTTGGAGCTGAGGATTCGCCCGCCTGCGCCCATGCTTTCGATCCGGTTGTCACCGGTACCGGTTTTGCCGCCCATGGCCAGTGGTGTGCCGTCGTCGAGTTTGAAGCTGCCGGAAACCCGGCGCGCAGTCCCGGCATCCACCACTTGCGAAAGGGCTTCGCGCAGGGCGGTGGCCACTTCGCTGGGCATGACCCGTACGCCTTTGTCGGGGTCGTTGATCAGGCGGGTTTCGTAGGGGGTATCTGCGGCGAAATTCAGGGTGTCGATGCGCAACACCGGCAAACGTACGCCATCGTTGAGGATGATCCCCATCAGCTCGGAGAGCGCCGCGGGTCTGTCCCCGGAGCTGCCCAGCGCGGTGGCGAGGGAGGGCACCAGGTGGTCAAACGGGTAACCGACTTTTTGCCAGCGTTGATGGATATCGAGGAAGGCTTCGATTTCCAGCATGGTGCGGATGCGACTGTCCCGGGCGCTCTTGTGCCGGCTTTTAAACAGCCAGCTGTAAACTTCCTGACGCTCATGTTCACTGGCGCCGACAGCTTGCTGGAAGGTGGCCTGCGGGTTAGTCAGCAAATACCCCAGCAACCACAGATCCAGCGGGTGGACTTTGGCAATGTAGCCCTGGTCTGGAAGGTCGTAGGCGCCGGGGCCGTAGCTTTGATACAGCTTGTTCAGCCGGTCGTCAGGGATCTTGTCGCTGCTCAGGTGTGAGCGCACAAAGCGGTTGAATGTGGTCTGGTCCGAATTGGGGAACAGGTAGCGGTGCACCGCCGACATCCGGATGGCCGTGGGGTGCATGCTGTCGAGGAAGGTGTCGAGGCGGGCCTTGGAGTCTTTGCCTTTGTATTTTTTCCAGAACTTGAGCATGTACGTCGTGCCTTCACGATCGGCGAAGCGGCTCAGGTATTCCTGGCGAAGCGGGTTGCTGTCGTCCTTGAGCAGGTCGACGTTGTTGGTGGGCGCTTGGTACGAGGTGAAGCGCACCACGTCGCGCATCAGGCGCACAAAGGGCAGGTTGATGGACTCGCGTATCGCGTCGCGCAGTGTCGGAGAGCGGTTGTTGTCCTGATTGCGGAAGTTGTGGAAGTGATGCATGCCGCCACCGGTAAAGAAACCTTCCCCGGGGTTGGCCGAATATTGCCGATCGAGTGCCGCATTGAGCATGGGGGCAAGGTTTGAACCGGGGTTCTGGATCAGGTAGGTCAGCGCCCAGCGAGTCAGGGGGTCTTGATCGCTGAGCTGGGTTTTTTTCAGGATCGCAACAGGCTGGCTGGCATAGCGGTCATGCAGCTCTGCAATGATTTGCAGGTAGGTGGTCAGCACCCGCAGTTTGGCCGTTGAGCCCAATTCAAGTTTGCTGCCTTCATTGATGTCGAAGGGCTGGTCGGTGCTGTCGGTTTGTACCCGGGCTCGTGCGCCGTCCGGGGTGAGTTCGAACAGCGTGAAGCTATAACGCACTTGTGCGGTGCTGGTGGGGGTCAGCAGGCTGGCGCCCAGCAGGCCGATTTTGCCGGCAAAGACGGGGTCCGCCAGTTGGCGAAGGTAGTCGCTGGCCTGCTGCTGCAAGTCGCCTTGCAAGGTGCTGGTGGCCGACAGGTCAAGACGGTCAAGGTCATACAACGGGCGCTGGAGCAGGGCGGAAAGGCGGCTGCGGGCCACGCTGATGCCCTTGTTGGTTTCGTTGGGTTGCATCGTGGGGGCCCGCGCCCAGTCGCGGTAGGTCACGTGGCTGGCCAGTGCGGCGGCCATCAGTGCCGGATCAATCACATTATTTTGCGCCAGCAGGCGGATATGGCTGTCGGTCAGTTGCGCCAGTTCTTCGCGGCCCCTGGCCAGGTAGTGCGACGGCCTGCGCTGGGCAATCATCAGCGACAGCACCTCGCGCAGGGCCAGGCCTTTTTGCGCCAGGCTCTTGGCGTCTGTGGCGGTGCTCGTCAGGTCCTGGTTGACTTGATTGAAATCGGCGCCGTACCACACCCGCAAACCTTCGGCCATGCCGTGGACTTCGCCGTGGCCGGGGACTGCCGACAGCGGGACGCTGTTGAGGTAATCGCGCACCACTTTTTGCCGGGCCGTCAGTGTTTGCGGACTGTCCTGATAGGCACGCACGCTGGCTGACACCATCTGGCGCAGTTTTTCGCTGCTCGACAGCGTGAGCCCGTCGGGGGAGTGGCGGTATTTTTCAAGCTGGGTCGCCAGGGTGCTGCCCCCTGCGGACTGCCCCGACAGGTGCAGCAGCTTGGCGGCTTGGGAGTAAGCGGCCATGGCAAAACGCGGCCAGTCCACCGCGGGGTTGGCCAGCGGCTCTTTAGGGTCAAGCAGGTCGCGGTTCTCGATGAACAGCAAGCTGTGGACCACCAGCGGCGGAATAGTGGCGAAGCTCGAATACAGTTGCTGCGGGTAGTTGTACTGATACAGCGGGCTGCCTGCGCAATCAGTGATCGAAAGCCCGGCCTGTATTTTTTCTGGGTAGGGTACGAAGAAGCCGTTTTCGCTGTAGCTCAGCAACTTTGGCGAAAAGCGCGATTGTTGGGTGATGATGTAGTCGCGTTTTAGCAGGCGCGGCAGAAAGTTGCCCAAAGCGCTGTAGCCCAGACGCTTATCGAACGGCCCTTCACCGGGGTAAAGCATCGCGTCACTGGGGCCTGCATGCATCGAATAGCTGAGCGTAGCCGCAAAGCGGCTGAATTCACGGGCTTGCAGCCTGGAAGTACGGACTTCCTGGGCAATGACAAACCCCAGCACAACCAGGGCCAACAGCACGAACAGCCCGAACAGGAGCCATCCGTAGCGCTTGGGCCTTGGCTGTTTTGGCGCAGGAGAATCGTCCATTTCCCCTGATGGTGCCGCCGTCTTGCTTGAATTGGAGTTCCATTGCACGCCCATAGTCGACAGATCCACATACGCATCTTGGTTGCGCTTGGTTGAAGCGTAGACGCTGGCGGATACGGGTGAAAAATTTGTGAGTGTTATCCGATCATCCTGTAGCCGCTGACGAAGAACGCGGCTGAGATGGGCTGCGAACGGGCCTGACTTTCTGAAGCGCCTTCGGCCCTTGTCGCAGCCCCGTCCCTCGTCAGCGGATACATGCTGCAAGCGTCCAGTGCTGCGCTAAGCGTAGGAATAGAGCCTTCCAGCAAGGTGAATAGTTCTTATGGATGGACATGACTGTGCACCAACCCTGTGCAATACTCGCCGCCGATCTCAGTAGGGCATTTCCCTTTTGATCTATCGACCTACAAGGTCGAGGTTGATCAGGAAGGAGGACAGCCGACCCGGCCGTCTTGAACGAGCGCCCTGTTGATGCATATCCAATAACAATACGAGGTTGTACTTTTATGCCAGTCGGCAACCACCAGCCCCACGGTGAAACCGCACAAGGCGGACCGCTCAAGCGCGAGCTGGGCGAACGTCACATTCGTTTGATGGCACTCGGCGCCTGTATCGGCGTCGGCCTGTTTCTGGGCTCTGCCAAAGCCATCGAAATGGCCGGTCCGGCCATTATGCTGTCCTACATCATCGGTGGCCTGGCCATTCTGGTGATCATGCGTGCCCTCGGCGAAATGGCCGTGCACAACCCGGTAGCCGGCTCGTTCAGCCGCTACGCCCAGGATTATCTGGGCCCGCTGGCAGGCTTTCTGACCGGCTGGAACTATTGGTTCCTGTGGCTGGTGACCTGCGTCGCCGAAATCACTGCGGTGGCGGTGTACATGGGCGTCTGGTTCCCCGATGTACCGCGCTGGATCTGGGCCCTGGCGGCGCTGGTCAGCATGGGTTCGATCAACCTGATCGCAGTAAAGGCGTTCGGTGAGTTCGAGTTCTGGTTCGCCCTGATCAAGATCGTCACCATCATCGCGATGGTGATCGGCGGCATTGGCATCATTGCATTCGGCTTTGGCAATGACGGCGTAGCGCTGGGGATTTCCAACCTCTGGACCCACGGTGGCTTTTTGCCTAATGGCATCCAGGGCGTGTTGATGTCCCTGCAAATGGTGATGTTCGCTTACCTGGGCGTCGAGATGATCGGCCTGACCGCCGGCGAAGCCAAGAACCCGCAAAAGACCATCCCGAGTGCGATTGGCTCGGTGTTCTGGCGCATCCTGCTGTTCTATGTGGGTGCACTGTTCGTAATCCTGTCGATCTACCCGTGGAACGAAATCGGCACTTCGGGCAGCCCGTTCGTGATGACCTTTGAGCGTCTGGGCATCAAGACGGCGGCAGGCATCATTAACTTCGTGGTGATTACGGCGGCACTGTCGTCGTGCAACGGCGGGATCTTCAGCACGGGCCGCATGCTCTACAGCCTTGCGCAGAACGGTCAGGCCCCGGCCAACTTCGCCACCACCGCAAAGAACGGTGTGCCGCGTCAGGCGTTGCTGCTGTCGATTGCCGTGCTGTTGCTGGGTGTACTGCTTAACTACCTGGCACCCGGCCAGGTCTTTGTGTGGGTAACGGCGATAGCCACCTTCGGTGCGATCTGGACCTGGCTGATGATCTTGCTGGCGCAACTGCGCTTTCGCAAAAACCTGAGCCCGCAAGAAGCTGCCAACCTGAAGTACCGCATGTGGTTGTACCCGTATAGCTCGTACGCGGCATTGGGCTTCTTGTTGATGGTGGTAGGGTTGATGGCCTACTTCGAAGAAACTCGAATCGCCTTGTTTGTAGGGCCAGCGTTCCTGATCCTGCTGACAGTGTTGTTCTATGTGTTCAAGTTGCAGCCGACTCAAAGTACTGCTATTGCAGGGAAAACGGCGTCTTAAGCCTCGCCCCTGAATAAAAAAACCGGTCGATTGACCGGTTTTTTTATGGCCGCAATCCGCGCCGGGTCAGGGGGCGGCAGGTACTTTTACCGGTTTGCCCAGACGCTTGTTCCAGTCCAGCCACCCTGCCAGCACGGCCATGATGCCCACGCCCATCAACGCACTGAACAACTGCATGACCAGCCCGTCACCGCCCAGCGCATTGAGCATGTCGGCCAGCGGCGCCAGGATCACCCCGAGGCAGAACACTTCCAGCGAGTAACGGCCCATGCGGCGGGTTTGGCGAGCAAACCAGTTGTTCAGCCAGCCACTGTGGGGGATCAGTCTGGCCGCCACATAAGCCAGGGCCAGAAAGTGCAGCAGCCGCACCGGGGAGAGGTTGGTTTTGCTGATGGGGTATAAATGTTCGCCCAGCCAGAGCGGCATGATCGCATCGTGCACCTGCGGCCACTTCCACGACAGTGCCAGCAAACCGGTGATCAACAGGTACGCCGCGGCACCTACAAACAACGGCTGACGGGACAATGGCCGGGTTTCGGGTGCTTTGGCCCGTTGCCCGTGGATCGCCGCCGCGCCGCCCAGAATAAACAGGAACTGCCAGGCCATGGGGTTGAAGAACCACACGCCGCCTTCCTGCGCGGCGAGGTTCCACACGGGGGCCAGCAGGTACAGCACCAATGAAACGCCGACTACGTAGCGGGCGTTGCGCAGCAGCATGGGCAGGGCCAGCGGCAACCCGAGCAACAGCACGATATACAGAGGCAGGGGGTCCATCAGGTTGGGTTTGAAGCGCAGCAGCAATTCGTCAGTCAGTGCCTGTTGCGGGTTGCTCAAGAAGTACTGAAGGCCCATTTCCTGCACCAGATCACGGGTCTCGACGTGGCTGTTGGCAAAAAAGACGATGCCCATCAGCACTGCCAGCAGGAAGATATGCACCACGTACAGCACCCAGGCGCGGCGCAGGATTTTGACACTGGCGACCAGAAACCCGTCGCGCTGAGCGATTTTTCCGTAGGCCAGCACTGCGGCATAACCGGCCAGGAACACAAAGATCTCCGCCGCATCACTGAAGCCGAAATTGCGCACGGTCAATTCGGCCAGCGGGTTGTGCGGGATGTGATCCCAGAAAATAAAAATCAGCGCCAGCCCGCGAAAGAAATCGATGCGGTGGTCGCGTCCGTTCAGCATCACGGCGAGTACTCAGACAAAGTTGAATAAAATGGGCGCAGTGAGAGTGCGCGCTACCTGTTGGCGGCGCGCAGGGTGACTCTAATAGAGCTTAAATGCAAAGGCTGTGCAGCGCCGCGGTGTGTGGCTATCAGGCTGACATCACTCCTCGAAAATGGTCTCCAGGGGTTTTCTATCAAGAATGTTCTGGGTGATGCGCTCCAGGCTTTTATTCTTCTGCTGATTTATTTTTTCAAGCTCTGCGTCATAGTCGGCCTTTGGCATTGGGGCATCAGTGAAAACCCTGGCTTCATCGATGATCAGTCGTTGTGCCAGCTCTTTTAACTCGCGTTGCAGCAGGGCGCGCGCGTCAGTGTCGTCGCTGCCTGCGGCGTCTGCCCACTGCTGCTGTTTTTCCTTTAGTGTTTCCAGGTCGTCATAGCGCTGTTCAACAAGTACGTTGCTGTTTTTTATCTCGCCGCTGTATGCCGATTCGATGTAGTCACGCCATAGGCCTTCCTCAAGTAGCTTTTTCGCCATGTAGCCACGTGTGGCTTCCTGGTTGAGCACGATCTGATACGCCTCCTCGATTTGCGCCGGGGATATTTTTGCAATACGCCTGAATGTCATATGCGACGGCTGCCAAGGCAACTCAAGGCGTTGGGCCAGATCTACCTGATAGATCAATTTCACTTCAAGCTCGTCAGGTTTAAGTCTGAGTATTTCCTGAAGTGGCAACACGCCTTCGCTTAAGGCGGTTTCATAGGCATAAGTCTGCAAGGCGATTTGGGTTTGGGCGATATCGTCCAGCTCTTGTAAACGCACTCGACCTTTCATGAGTTTGAGCAGTTTGATTTCTTTGGCACTGCCTTCAGCCAGCAAGGCATCGCGTAGCAAAAGCTTGAACCCGAAGCGGCTGAAAACAGTCGAGGTGCGGTCCACGCATGTTTCGTTTTCCAGGGAACTGGCAAACACTTCTTCTCGATACCCGGTGTCTTCTGCGGCGCACTCCAGTACTTGCCAGACTTTTTCGGTCAACTGCTGGCGGTCGTGTTCGAAGTCAGCAGACACGACGAGATCGCGAATGACCTTAAAAAAGTCTTCGCTGTGAGGCTCTGCCTCCAATGCCGCCCAAAGGTCCGTTTTCAGGGTGCGCTCGTAATCCGTCAGCCTGTGATAGAGCCAGAGGTTGACGCTGGCGGTTTGTACGGGCGCATGCACGCGCACCTCCAGGGCCAGCCCCAAGCGGGTTCGATATGCATTGACCGCTTCCCGGGTCGAATTTTCAAGAGGATTATCGTGTAAAAAAGTACTTCTTAGCCTATGCACCGGAATCTGGAAAAAACTCGCAGGCAGGCTTGTCAGGTTGTTGGCGCGCACGTCGAGGTGCGTCAGCCACGGCAGATGTTCAATCCCCGCGGGCCATTGTGTAAGCCCGGTATTTTTTAAGTTCAGGCGGACCAGTTCGGTCATTTGCGTGAAGTCCGGTATGACCCCAAGCGGGTTGTCACTTAAGTTGAGTATTTTGAGATTTTTCAAGGTTATGAACTTACCGGCGACAGCTTCGGTCAGCGTGATTTGGTTTTTCGACAGGTAAAGCCGCTTCAACCTCTGCAGGTTGAACAGTGACTCCGGGAGTTCTCGAAGATGGGCTGATTCAAGTTTCAGTTCTAGCAGATTCGGGAACTGAACCAGGAAAGAGTCAATGCTGTTATGCAGGTACAAATCGCTCATTTGCAATGAAGTGACGTGACTGAAGTCGGCCTTGAGAACGGGCAACTTGGCGAGATTTATATGGCTGATATTGAGGCTGGCTCCAGGGTGCTCTCCACCGAGCCCCGAGCTGCGTTGCCAGCATTTGATGATTTTTTTTGCAACACGGGTCTTGTCGCGCAAATGCACGGGGCGGATGTGTATTTCGTTGACCTGAACCATTTCCAGAGGTCCGTTGATCCAGTCGTCAAGGGAATTATTGAGCGCCTTGTATTCTTTGTTCAACGCCTCAAGTCGGGCCAGCCCTGCACGACTGTCGAGGCTCTCAAGTTCCAGAAATTTTTCTACAACCTCATAGGTATGCATAGGGAACAGCTTTGACTTCAGATGCCTGACCCTTCTTGGATTAGCCGGGAAGCACGTGAAAGGTGAGCGGGCACAGCGTTCCGGTTTTCTCTCAAACGCTGGATACCCGACGCGACCTTTGGCCAGTTGCAGGGGCGATTCAGTTTTCAGGGTTGTCGGTTGAAGCCCCAGAACCGTGCTCAGCATTTGCCGATCCATCAGTGGGCTTTCTGCCAGCGCCTCCTTTAGCGCCTGGCCTTGACCTGTGTGGGGAAAGCCCAATGCCGCGCGCTCCTGATCAGGCAACGCGTGCAGCACCGAGGCGTAGATATCATCCAGGCCATGCAACGTTTGCGCGTTGTCATTGTAGGTCTGGTAACGATTGCCTACTTTGACAAGCACTTTGCGAATCGGTGCATCCGGGGGGCCGACGTGATCGAGCAAGGTGCCTGATAGTGTTCTGTCTCGCACTTCGAGCCTGATGTCCGGCGACCAGCCGTGCATGTTTTCAACACTGTGCAAAATCAGTTTTCGCGTATCAGGGTTGTTGCCATAGTCGAAGTAAAGCCCGTCATAGGCGTGGGCCAATCGAACTTCACTCACGAACATTCGGGCTTCCTCTGCCAGGCGCAAGGGGATACGCAGGGTGTCTTGCAATTGCCAGAGCTCGGCTGAGCTGGCCGCGTTGATCAGCTCTTTGGCAACGCAGGCTGGCAGTGTCGGATAGGCCTGGGTGAGTGTCTTGACCAGTGGATCGCTGGGCATATTCAAACCGGCATAGTGCGATCTGAACAAGTCATCGCGTAGTTGCTCGGCCCGGTCAGCGATTTTTGTACTCAGCCGTGCGGTCTGCTCTTCAAGATTTACGGTAAAACCGTTTCCTGTGAGTGCGTATACCTCATTGGCGTCCAGAGATTGCAGCACGGTCTTTAGCAGCTCGCCACGACGAACCTGACTGTCGAGTATTTGGATGACGGGCACTCTCGTCCCGCCCGCGTGGCCATACTCCATGATTTTATTGCCTTCATTGTCCAGGCAACGCAAGACTTTTGACTGGGGCCAGAACTCAACGTCAACCAGTACCTGGAGCTGCAGCAGCGGATTGGCTGTCGTATCGTTCGCCCGCATTTTGTCGATGAACTGCTCAAGATTGTGTTTGATCTTGAACCGCTCGGTGACGTCTTCCAGAAGGGCTGGCATGGGTTCCAGATCGGCGTGAACCTGACGCAGTATGGCCTCATCGGTATTGCTGGCATGTATGAAGGCCCGGGTTTGCTCGTCGGTCAGGCCGAGTAATGCGTTATCCAGACGCCGCACCAGGCGGGACTCACTCCACTGCTCGAGCTCTTCGGCTTCATGGCGCCAGGCACCTTTACCGTTATGCCAAATTTGCGGGGTATAGCGCTCCGGGTCAGTGGGGTGTTGCAGGTACCAGTTCTGATCTTCAGCGTGCTTCACGCGGTAATATTTGCCTTCCAGCGGCAGATAAGTCTCGCCTTTGTGTGTATAGAGCCCCAGTGCGTTGGGCCCGGATGAGGTATCGAAATCAATCGCGTATTCGAAAGGTGTGAGGTCGGGTTTCCACAGTCGGGTTTTGCCATCAGGCAGTTGGATAACGTCCAGTTCCTCAACAAAAGGGGACACTGAAACAGGAGTGGGTTTGATCACTTCGGCGGCCAGTTTTCCCGCTGCGGCCATAAAGGCCAAATTGACCAAAACATCTTTTGTGTAAGACCATGCGAGGCCTTTTTCATCCTCCTCCCACGCCTCAATGCCGTGATAAATCTCGGTCATCATTTGTGCGGCAAACACCACCATCATCACCTCGCCGAGCCCCGGCATCAGCAACGCCGCAACATTCAAAATATCCAGGGCTGCATCCCCATAATGTTCGAGGCGATTGATCAGGCTTAATCGATTTATGTGTGCCGTGGGCACGGCCAGAAAATGCGCATCGTCAAACAGTTGTGCGATTTTGTGCTGATACAGGTGATGAAAAACATGGGTTCTAACTTGGCTGGGCTGCATATGCAGCGGGTCACGTGCGTCGTGCTGGAACCGTGCCGCCAGCCGTTTGCTCAATTTTAACTTCTGGGACTGAGGGGCCAGCTGGAGAAAGAACGCGCGATAACTGTCAACTTTAATTTTTTCCATCAAATCGCCGTGGGCGTCTTTGAGGGTCGGGTATTGCTTGATACAACTGCAGGGGTCGCCGGGGATATAAACAATACAATTAGGGTCCTCGGCAAGCGAGGGGCCATGAAAAACGATCAGGGTGTTTAAGTTAATGTCATCAAGTGTCATTGTTTGGCACGTTAATACGCGACCATTGAACAGTGCGCTGTCATTACCGTTGCAGTAACTCATCAAGGTGGCATGGGCCGGTTCATCAATGTCTTTTTTCATCAAGGCAATATCGGCCTGGAGCCTCAGCGCATCACGTTCGTGACGGATGAGAAGTTGCTCCAGCTGCATTTTTTCGTGCGCTGACCCGGGATTGAAAATAGTCTCCAGGTGCTGTTGATAACGGCCACCAATATCCAGTCTTCGGCACAGCGACGCAAAGGCAACCGGTTCAATGGGAATCAGCACTGGAGCCGGATCACTGGAATGTTCGGATTTGTAGTTCCACAGGTGAGAGCCCCAAGGGATGCCGCCTTCTTCGGCCTGGGCCGCTTCGAAATTGTGCAAGGCCGCTTGCAACAGGGTTTGAGTGCCCGAGCGTTCGATCTCTTGGGTGAATGGATTAAGCGTATTAACGGTAATGACGTTTCTTTTGACGTCGCAGACGGTACCCAGCTCAGTCAGCAGCGCCTGTTTCAGCAGCGGTACCGCAAATGACTCGACGCTGCCCACGCGGTCCAAAATAGTGTGCAGCGCCTTGAGCGACTGAAGATTAAGCGACTGGCTGGCGGTTAATGCCAGACGTTGCGACGCCGACGCATGGGTGTACCAGGCTGGAAGATCAAGGCGGTGCTTACTCAGTTGCTTAATAAAGCGCGCTGATAAAAGCGGCACCGTATCGTTCGCAGTGTTCTTTATTAAATCGTGATGAATGCCCAGTTGTTTTAAATCAGGGGGCGGTGCCGGGTTGTTGTGGTGAACGACATGGGGAGAGGGCATTGCTAACATCCTTATTGTGATTAATAGACAGAGTCTAGAAAGGATGTTGCAAGGTAAATAGTCTAAAAAGTTGATGGCGACCGTGATACTTGAGCGAGTAATTAATGGTGAATATTAATTATGTAGTGGTGTTTTATCAGTAATAAGGTGTATCGCACTATTGGATGAAACTGCCACGCCACCCAAGGGCCGCGTGGCGGTAAACAGCGGCTAAGCCGCAGCGATTTCATTCGGTTCGAAGCTGTCGGCCCGAGCCATTTGCCACATACGCGAATAGAACTCGCCATTGACCTCACCCGTCAGCAACTCACCGGGTTTGAGGAATACATGCAATTGCGAGAACAGCTTGATTTCAGTGGCGGACATGCGGCGCACCAGGTGCTTGGCCGAGAGTTGCGCCGGGTGTTCCAGGCCTGCGGCCGCGAGCATTTCGGCCAAGGCCTTGAGGGTGTTGCGGTGGAACTGGAACACCCGCTGGGCCTTGTCCGGCACGACCAGGGCGCGTTGGCGCAAGGTGTCCTGGGTCGCCACGCCGGTAGGGCATTTGTTGGTATGGCACGACTGCGACTGGATGCAGCCGATGGCGAACATGAAGCCCCGGGCCGAGTTGGCCCAGTCCGCACCGATGGCCAGCACGCTGGCGATATCGAAGGCGCTGACAATCTTGCCGCTGGCGCCCAGCTTGATCTTGCTGCGCAGGTTCAGGCCCACCAAGGTGTTGTGTACGAACAGCAGGCCTTCGCGCAGCGGTGCGCCAATATGGTCGGTGAACTCCACCGGTGCGGCGCCGGTGCCACCCTCCTTGCCATCGATGACGATAAAGTCCGGCAGGATGCCCGTTTCAAGCATGGCCTTGGCGATCCCCATGAACTCCCACGGGTGGCCCAGGCAGAACTTGAAGCCTACGGGCTTGCCGCCGGACAGCTCGCGCAACTGCGCAATAAACTGCATCAGCTCGATCGGGGTCGAAAACGCACTGTGGCGTGAAGGCGATATGCAGTCTTCCCCCATCGGCACACCGCGCGTTTCTGCGATTTCCCGGGTCACTTTGTGCTTGGGCAAAATACCGCCATGGCCCGGTTTGGCGCCCTGGCTCATCTTGATTTCGATCATCCGCACTTGCGGCGTGCAAGCCTGGGCGGCAAAGCGCTCCGGGTCGAAGCGCCCGTCTGCGGTGCGGCAACCAAAGTAGCCGCTGCCCAGTTCCCACGTCAGGTCACCCCCGTTCTCACGGTGATAGCTGCTGATGCTGCCTTCCCCCGTATCGTGGGCAAAATTGCCGAGCTTGGCTCCCTGGTTCAGGGCGCGAATGGCATTGGCGCTCAGGGAGCCAAAGCTCATGGCCGAAATGTTGAAGATCGACGCCGAGTACGGCTGGGTGCATTGCGGGCCGCCTATGATGGTACGAAAGCTGGCAGGGTCGGTCAGCGGGGCCGGGCGCATGGAGTGGCCGATAAATTCGAAACCGGGCTGATACACGTCAACCAGAGTGCCGAAGGGTTTGTCGGCGCTTTCATTTTTAGCCCGTGAGTACACCAGCGAGCGCTGGGAGCGTGAGAAGGGCAGCGCGTCGCTGTCAGACTCCAGTAGGTATTGGCGGATTTCCGGGCGGATGGCCTCTACCAGATAACGAATATTGCCCAGGATCGGGTAGTTGCGGCGCACGGCGTGGGGGCTCTGCAGCAGGTCGAAAATCCCCAGCAGGCTCAAGGCCAGAGTCACGGCGGTAAAGGGCCATAACCACTCGTGGTGCAGAAAGGGCAGGCTGGCGAGGGTAAACACCACACAAAAGGCAAAAAACGCATAACGGCTTAACAGTGACAGGCTCATACGGTTTCCTGTTTCAGGCTGGTCTGTTCAGTCAGGCAGGTACGCCTGATTCGGTCGAGAACAGAAAAAGGGAAGTAGAACCCTCTCTTTGGATCGGAGGTTTGCGGGGAAGAGTGTTGGTCATGTATCACGCAAATGCCATCTCCCCGTCAGATTATTCATTGAACGGGATTTTGTTTACGACAGCATCCCGACCAAAGTCGGGCGCTGCATTCAGGACCGGGCGGGCCATACAGAGCGCCCGGGTAAAAGTGACATCTGTGTCTTTGCAGGCCTGCGCAGCCATGTGATCCTGCGCGCACTTTCTACCTGGCTGGCTGATTCTCGTGACCTCTTCAGAACACTGCACTGACCTGAGCCCTAAAACCATTCGTATTGCCGCCGCTGTCTTGATCGGCCCCGATGGCCGAACCTTGCTGGTGCGCAAGCGCGGCACCCTGGCCTTCATGCAACCGGGCGGCAAGATCGAAGCCCATGAGCAACCGCTGGAGGCGTTGGCCCGCGAGCTGGAAGAAGAACTGGCGCTTGCGATTGACCCCGGCACTGCGACTTACGTGGGGCTGTTTTCAGCGCCCGCCGCCAATGAGCCGGGGTTTGAAGTACACGCCGAGCTATTTTTGCTGCACATCAACCAGCCTGTCACTCCGGCTGCCGAAATTGAAGAAGTGCAATGGATCGATCCTGTCGGTGATGGCGGCCTGGTGCTGGCGCCGTTGACCCGTGACCTGATTTTGCCGTTCTACCGCACGACCTTGCTGACCACCGCCTGACCCCTTTGCTGACAAGGACTGCCCCATGGTGCCGACTCACGATTTGCTGATTTTTGCTGCGGCCTGTCTGCTGATGGTGTTAACGCCGGGGCCGAACATGATTTACCTGATTTCGCGCTCGATCTGTCAGGGCCGTAAAGCCGGGGTCACGTCCTTGATCGGCGTGGTGGCGGGGTTCTTTGTGCACATGTTTGCCGCCGCTGTTGGCCTGACGGCTGTGTTTTTGGCAGTACCGATGGCCTATGAGGCGTTGAAGTGGGCCGGTGCCCTGTACCTGGTGTGGATGGCCTGGCAAGCAGTAAAGCCTGGGGCCCGTTCGCCGTTTGAAGCCCGGGAACTGGCGCCGGATTCCTCGTCGAAGCTGGTAGTGATGGGCTTTATGACCAGCGTGCTGAACCCCAAGGTGGCAGTGTTTTATCTGTCGGTTTTTCCGCAATTCATCAGCCCGGAACATGGCTCGATGTTTACCCAGAGTATGATGCTGGGCCTGACCCAAATCAGCGTGAGCTTCACCGTTAACCTGCTGATCGCGCTGTTCGCTTCCGGTATTGCCGTGTGGTTTGTGCGCAACCCGTTGTGGCTGGCGGTACAGCGTTATGTGATGGGCTGTGTGCTGGCGGCACTGGCGGTGAGGCTGATGCTGGAGCAACGTAGAACCGTATGACCTGGACCCGTTATGGCAATAGAACTGCTTGACCCCTCGCACGCCAAGGCTTATCGCCAGTTGATGCTGCAAGCCTATGCGCTGCACCCTGAAGCCTTTGTGTCGACCATAGCCCAGCGTGAGAAATTACCGCTGAGCTGGTGGGAAGCGAAACTGGATGATGACTTGAGTGCGCTGTTCGGCGCCTTTGTCGATGCGCAACTGGTGGGGATAGTCGGCCTGGGGTTTGAACCCTGGGAAGACGCCCGTCACAAGGCCACGCTGTTTGGCTTGTATGTGACTCAAGCCTGTCGCGGGCAAGGGCTGGGGGAAGATCTGGTGCAGGCGGTGTTGTCACTGGCCGGGCAAGAGCCCGAAATCAAGGTGATCGAACTGACCGTCAGCGCCAACAGCTCGGCGGCCCTGGCGTTGTACCGGCGCTGCGGCTTTGAACAATCAGGTCTGGAAGACTGTGCGATCCGGGTCGGTGAGGCGTATTACGACCGGGTGCATATGCGGCGGTTGGTGAACGTCGAAGCTGCCTGAAACCGTGTAGACATTCTGTTGCCCCCAGTGGGAGCGAGCCTGTTCGCGAAGGCCCTTCGCGAGCAGGCTCGCTCCCACTGCTGACGTTTTTCTGTAGCCGCTGACGAAGGCCTGGATGGGTTGCCTTAACGCACCGCACTCACCCCATCCAGGGTCGAGAACGAGGTGTCTTTGGCGGTGAGCAAAAAGTCACGCATATACGGCGCATCCAGCATGTCGGCGCGGATCGCGGCATACAGGGTGGCAAACAACCCTTTCTCGCCCAGACGTTTGGCTTTCACATAACCGCGTGAGCTGTATTCATGCAGTGCCCAGTGCGGCATCCCGCACACGCCACGGCCGCTGGCCACGAGTTGCATCATCATTACCGTCAGTTCGGAGGTCCGCACCTGTGCCGGCTCAATGTCGGCCGGCTCCAGAAAACGGGTGAAGATATCGAGCCGGTCACGCTCTACCGGGTAGGTAATCAGAATCTCGGTGCTCAAGTCTTCGGGCACGATAAACGGCTTGCTGGCCAACGGGTGCTGATTGGCCACGGCCAACATCGCTTCGTAGGTAAACAGCGGCACATAAGTCAGACCGGCAATTTCTTGCGGGTCAGACGTCACCACCAAATCCAGATCGCCCCGTGCCAGTGCCGGCAATGGCGCGAAGGCAAAGCCCGACGCCAAGTCCAGCTCGACCTCAGGCCACGCATCGCGGAACTGATCAATGGTGGGCATCAGCCACTGGAAGCAGCTGTGGCATTCAATCGCCATATGCAAACGACCGGCCGTACCACCGACCAAGCGCGCAATGTCACGCTCCGCGCCGCGCAGCAACGGCAGCATGGCGTCGGCCAGTTGCAGCAGGCGCAAGCCGCCGCTGGTGAAGCGCACCGGCTTGGTTTTGCGTACGAACAGCGGCATGCCCATGCGCTCTTCGAGCTCTTTGAACTGATGGGATAAGGCAGATTGGGTCAGGTGCAAGCGTTCAGCCGCTTCCACCAGGCTGTCGGACTCGCGTAATGCGTGCAGGGTTTTGAGGTGACGAATTTCCAGCACAAGGACTCCATGAGTAAATTTGATGATCAACACGAAAACGTTGAGTTTGTCTCATGTTGCTGTGGCTGTCGATAATTGCGCCATTACTTACATGGAGGAATTTGTTATGGCCCTGGCCCACAATCTTGGTTTCCCACGCATCGGTGCCGATCGCGAGCTGAAAAAAGCCCTTGAAGCCTACTGGAAGGGCGACATTGACCAGGCCGCTTTGCACACCGTGGGCCGTGAGCTGCGGGCCAGGCACTGGCAGCTGCAAAAAGACGCAGGCATCGATTTGCTGCCGGTCGGCGACTTTGCCTGGTACGACCAGGTGCTGACCCACTCGCTGACCTTCGGCGTCATCCCGCAGCGTTTTGCCAGCACCCTGGATGCCCAGGGGCGGCCAACCCTCGACACCTTGTTCGGCATGGCCCGTGGCGCGAGCCAGAGCTGCTGCGGCGGTGAGCACAACAAAGGTCAGTATGCCCAGGAGCTGACCAAGTGGTTCGACACCAACTATCACTATCTGGTCCCGGAATTCAGCCTGGACCAGCGTTTCGAGCTGAGCTGGAACGAGCTGTTCGATGAAGTCGCCGAGGCCCTGGCGCTGGGCCATAAGGTCAAACCGGTGATCATCGGCCCGCTGACTTACTTGTGGCTGGGCAAGGCCAAAGGCAATGAGTTCGACAAACTCGACCTGCTGGAAAACCTGCTGCCGGTTTACGCTGACATTCTTTCCCGTCTGGCCGAACAGGGCGTGGAGTGGATACAGATCGACGAACCCATTCTGTCCCTCGACCTGCCCCAGGACTGGAAAAACGCCTTTGAGCGTGCTTACCACATCCTCCAGTACTCGCCCCTCAAGAAGCTGGTGGCGACGTACTTCAGCGGCCTGGAAGACAACCTCGGGCTGGCCGTCAGCCTGCCGGTAGAAGGCCTGCACGTTGACCTGGTGCGCGCACCCGACCAGCTGCACGCCATTCTGGATCGTCTGCCGACCTATAAAGTGCTGTCGTTGGGCCTGGTCAACGGGCGCAACGTGTGGCGCTGCGACCTGGAAAACGCCCTGGCTCAACTGCAACTGGCTGAAGAACGTTTTGGCGACAACCTGTGGGTGGCCGGCTCGTGTTCGCTGCTGCACAGCCCGGTGGATCTGGACCGCGAAACAAAACTGGATCCCGAGCTTAAAAGCTGGCTGGCCTTTGCCAAGCAAAAGTGCAGTGAAATCGCGGTGCTGCGTGATGCGCTGAACATCCCGCAGGACGCCAGGGTGCAGCAGGCACTGGCTCAAAGCCGTGCTGTGCAGGCCAGCCGCGCCAGCTCGCCGCGCATTCACAAACCCGCCGTACAGGCCCGCATCGCAGCGATCACCGAGGCAGACAGCCAGCGCCAATCGCCATTTGCCACCCGTATTGAACTGCAACGTGCGCGCTTGAACCTGCCAGCGTTCCCGACCACCACCATTGGTTCATTCCCGCAGACCGCTTCGATTCGTCTGGCGCGTCAGTCCTACAAGCAGGGCAAGTTATCGGTCAGCGAATACACCGACGCCATGCACAGCGAAATCCGCAATGCAGTCCAGACCCAGGAGCGCCTTGGCCTGGACGTGCTGGTGCACGGCGAAGCCGAGCGTAATGACATGGTGGAATACTTTGCCGAGCAGTTGGACGGCTACGTGTTCACCCAATACGGCTGGGTGCAGAGCTACGGCTCACGCTGCGTAAAACCGGCAATCATCTTTGGCGACCTGAGCCGGCCAAAAGCCATGACCGTGGACTGGATCACCTACGCTCAAGGCCTGACCGACAAGGTGATGAAGGGCATGCTGACCGGCCCGGTGACCATGCTGATGTGGTCATTTCCCCGCGAAGACGTGTCGCGCAAGGTACAGGCGCAGCAGTTGGCGCTGGCGATCCGCGATGAGGTAGTTGACCTGGAAACTGCCGGCATCAAGATCGTGCAAATCGACGAAGCGGCCTTCCGCGAGGGCTTGCCGTTGCGCCGTGCCCAATGGCAGGAATACCTGGACTGGGCAGTTGAGGCGTTCCGTCTGTGCGCCTCGGGCGTGGGCGACGAAACCCAGATTCATACCCACATGTGCTACAGCGAATTCAACGATGTGATCAAGTCGATTGCCGAAATGGACGCCGACGTCATCACCATCGAAACCTCGCGTTCGGACATGGAGTTGCTGGATGCATTTGAAGCCTTCGACTACCCCAATGACATTGGTCCGGGTGTCTACGATATCCACTCGCCACGGGTGCCGGACACGGTAGAAATGGTCAAATTGCTGAGCAAGGCCGCGCAGCGTATCCCGGCGCAGCGCCTGTGGGTCAACCCCGACTGCGGCCTCAAAACCCGTGCCTGGGCCGAGACGGAAGCGGCGCTGATCAACATGGTTGCGGCAGCGCGGCAGTTGAGAGCGCACGCGGCTCTAAGCTAAACAGAGCAAACGCTACAAGAGCTACAAGCGGCAGGCATTGGTCTTGCGGCTTGTGGCTTTTTTTGCTTTTGGTTATTCAATCTGCCAGATAACCCTCTTTTTTGTGTGAGAAATTCTGATGGGTGGATGTGGTCTCTGTCATTTCTGACAGTAGGCAAGCTCCCTTTCCCGGCGCGTAATCAATCTCAATAGAGTCAGACACTGACTCAAAATCACCGGTGTTCTTGCCACTGCCGTGGCGGATAGCTGGGGTGTTCCCTGTCAATGCGGATGTAACCAGCTTGAGGTTATGGTCATGGCGAACAAAAAAACTCCCGGGAAATCTAACACCAGGCAAGTCAGTGTCGACCCGGGCGACGGCCTGTCGCCCAGCACTGTGGTGGATGAGTCGCAACTCTTTGAGGCAGGCGAGCCCCCGCCTGATGAGGAGCCACCTCCAGAGGTCATACCGGTAGGTGATGATCCGCCCATTGACGATAAGCCTCCGATAGGCGATGAGCCTCCGGTGGACCAAGAGTCCGAAGGCTACGCGGCTGAACGCGAAGCCTTGCGCGTGCTTCGCGAACGGATCACCGAGCTCGGTTTTGATTCCGTGTTCGAGCTGATGCGCGATGGTCCCGCGCTGGTGCGGGCAAAAATACTCAGCCGGACTCCGCAAATCATGGACCCCGTGCAAGTGGATGACCTGTTTGACCAGGCTCAAGCCCGTGCCGCCGGACTGACCCGGCTTTATGCCCAATTGTGTGCGCGTAGCGAGCCGGCCTTGCAGGCCCTCGCCAAACTCGAACCGCCCGAAGACCCCGATGTGATACATCGCTCTATTGGCAGTAGTGGCAATTATGAGGCCTGGTTCAAGCAAGCCAGCGCCTCCGGGTTCGCCCATCCAGACTCGGTGGGTTCGTTGTTCTCCCCGGCCAGCTATCTGACTGACCTGTATCGCGCCGCCAAGCCCCTGCATCCCACCAGCAGCGGTCTGCAGTTGAATCAGCGACGGCCTGATCTGGGCCCGCTGCTCTTGAACGACGCCAACCTGAATGAAGAAGTCAGCACCCTGGCACTGACCCTTGAAGTGCTGGAGGCCGGGGTTACAGGGGATGTTGACGCGTTGCTGCGCACCACGGTGTATCCGATGAACCTGCCTTACAACCATGCCAGTGAGCAGATCCTGCAGGGGATGGCCGCTCGCAAAAGCAGCCCGGCGCAACTCTGGTCGGTGCTGGGTGATTTCGAAGGCCAGGCGTTGAAACGGGAGGACAATCTGCTTGGGTGGGCCAGCAGGATGCCAGCTAACTATGCGCGGGACTCACTGGGGATGTCACCGCAGTTGGCGAGCATCTTGACCGAAGTGCAAAACACCACCGAGGCCGGTGTTATGCAATATTTTGGTTTGACGAAATTGAACGAGATGGAATATGCCTCAAGCCTGCAGGCAGCGCTTCAGGCTCCAGTGGAGGTCATCGTTTCAGCGCTCGGAAGCGGGCCTTTCTACAACCTCTCGGCTACCACAATTGTTTTGC
This sequence comes from Pseudomonas deceptionensis, assembly GCF_900106095.1. Classification (NCBI taxonomy): domain Bacteria; kingdom Pseudomonadati; phylum Pseudomonadota; class Gammaproteobacteria; order Pseudomonadales; family Pseudomonadaceae; genus Pseudomonas; species Pseudomonas deceptionensis. The sequence continues at coordinate 1,960,939 of NZ_FNUD01000002.1, forward strand.
CCCAAGCCTACGGTGCCCGCTATATCAATGGCTGGACAGACGGTACTCAGAGCCCGGCCAAACCCTTGTACTGGTATGTAGGTGCGGCCGTCGGTCATCTGGTACCGGCGCCGGGTAACAGCCCTGGCGAAAGTGGCTTGTACAACCGCAATGGCCGCGCTTTTGAACGCCTTAACCGCATCTTTCGCTTACACCGCCATGTGAAGCAGCTGTCTTTCGAGGAGCTGGACTGGCTGGTTTGCCAAGCCAGCGACAACATTACCGTTCACCCCCTGACCCAGCCTCTGCAAGCGCTGGCGGTCTATATGCCACTGCGCCAACGCTATGCCATGACGGTAGACAGTTTTGCCGCCTGCCTCGGCGCACTCAATACCTTTCATGGCGCTGGCAAGTCTTCGTTTTACACCACCTTGTTTGGCGATCAGGACCTGATCGGTCAGACCAATATCGACTTTCAGCAAGCCACCCAAAACCAGCCTTCCCTGAGCGCACGGGCCCGGCTGTGCCAAGGGCTGAAAATCGACGATGCCACCTTGATCGTGCTGGCCCAGTTTCTGCCTGACATGGACGCTAACAACAAGGTGTTGCCGTTGCTGGGGTTGGAGCAGATCTCGGCGCTCTACCGGCTGGTAGCGATGCCTCGGGTGTTTGGCCTGAGTGTGGTTGAGGCTTTGCATTTCTGGGATTTGATGGCCGAGCCTGATGCCATTGTGCGGGCACTGGCCCAGCCACAGCCCAACCAGGTCGCCCTGGGTGTGTTGATACGCACCGGCTATCTGGTGGACTGGATGCACAGCACCGAGCTCAGCGCAGCGCAGCTCATGGCCCTTACCAGCCGGAGCTACCCCGTGCAGAGCACGCCCGAGCTACAGGTCTTTATCGCAAATATCTACAGCACCCTGACCGGTCGCGCAGTGGTCGAAGCTGCGCGCCAGGCGACTGAAGACGCTGTGCTGCGCACCCAACTGGCGCGCCATATCGGCGCCGAGTTTAACCTCAAACCCAACATTGCCACTGCCGCCCTGATTTGGGTCGACGCAGTGGCCGGGCAAATGGCGCCGACCCTGCAAGGCTACAACCTGCTGAGCTTCTGGGCAGACATCGAGCGTGTTGGCCAGGGCACGGTCACGCTGGATGCGCTGCCCCAAGCGGTGCAATACGCCTATCTGATGCGTCAGTTTGCCCAGGTCTGCCATTGGTCCCAGTTGGGTGAGCAGGATCTGGACGTGCTGCTGCCCGCAGGCGCAGGCATGTCTTCAGCGCTGACCGGCGAAATGAATGCCCCGGCCTTGACCCTGGAGTTGTTACTGCTGCTGTCACGCTATCGCAAGTGGCAACGGGTGTTGGTCGCCGAGGTGGCTGAGGCTCGAAAATTCCTGCTGCGTGCGGCAGCGCAGGATCCGGCACTGACGCCGGAAGTGGCTGCGCAACAGATCAGCGACCTGCATGGCTGGGACCTGACGCAAACCCTGGTGTTGATGAGCTACGGCGTGCCACGCAGTTTTGCGGCGCTGTTGCCCTTGCTGCAAAAAATGCAATTAAGCCAGCGCCTTGGCCTGTCCCCGACGGACCTGTCCTGGGTCGCCAAGTTGACTGAAACAGACCTTGTTGATCAGGCCACGCTCGCAGTGATCGCCGCCAAAATCATTGCCGCTGCACACGGCTAACCCGGGAGAAACCGCTATGAACGAGAAGCTGCTGGCCGGTCTGAACCAATCCCGGCGTGATGCTCTGGTGCCTTATTACCTCAAGCATGTAATCCCCCAACGGGGCCTGGGCACTGTGGCGGACAGGATCAAGACCGCCGAGGACCTCTACGAATACCTGCTGCTCGATCCGAAGGTGTCCGGGCAGATCAAGACCAGCCGCATTGCCGAAGCCGTGGCCAGTGCCCAGTTGTATCTGCACCGCTGCCGCGAACAGCTGGAGCCGAGTCTGGATTTGATCGCGATGCAGCAAGCCTCAAGCGAGACCGGTTATTTCAGTCGCTGGAACGCCTATAACAAACGTTATGCTTCCTGGGCGGGCCTGCAACGGCTGATGTATTACCCGGCGAGTTATATCGATCCCGAGTTGCGGTACAGCAAGACTCAGTTGTTTGAAGAGCTGGAAACCGCAATCAACCAGGGCCGAATCACCGAAGCGCGTGTCGAACAGGCCTTTACCCAGTATGTGAGTGGCCTGCGCAAAGTACTGGATATTCGTTATGACAGTGGTTATCAGGTCGAACCGGCTGATCAGCAAGGCGTGGCGTATTTCCTGGGCAGCATTCCCGGCACACCCGGTGAATTTTATTGGCGTCGGGCCGAAAAAACCGATCATGGCTCCAATGCCAAAGTGCGCAATACGGCATCGTGGAGCCAATGGCTAAAGATTGATGCGCCGCTGCAACCGATGCCAAACACCGTGCCGTCGATTGTGTACTTTTCCAATCGCTTGCATGTCGTGTGCCTGCATGAGTATTCCGCCGGCGGCACGGCAACCGATAACAACGGGGTCACTGAAGCTCAAGCAACGAGGGTGCAGGAACTGCAGATTGCGACTCTGCGGCCCAGTGGGCAATGGAGCCTGCGCAGTTGGCCACTGACCATTAGTCCGACCCGCGTGTTTGCGGCAGAATTGCGGGAGACCGCACAAAACAGTGTGCCAAAATTGGGTGTGTTTATTGATTCGGCTACCGGAATTCATCTGTACCGCTTCAATAACTTGCTGCAGATGTCAGATGCAATCGGCAATAACGTGACAATCAACGCTGTTTATAAAGCCAAGATGTTCTCTAGCTATATGGATATTGCGGTGCTGCAGCCCTTGAATTATCAAGCGCCCACACCACCTGCCGCCTACTCGATAACAAGCCCCTTTACCTGTACGTCTTCCAAAGGAGGAGGAGTAAGTTGCACTTATTCAAATTTCAGGTTCACTAATAGTAGCGGATCGCTCACCCTCACTATCGGTGCGCAGGCAACTGCAGGGTATACGGAATCGTCCACTGTTCTCTTTAAAAAGTCGGGGGAGATATTGGAAGGGTGGGGTTTTAATGTTCAAGGCCCTTCTACAACAAATCGTGTGATCAACACACCTTTTTCATTTTCAGAGTTCGTGAAAGACACATCTTACAGTGTAGCTTTTCGTTTTCCTGCAATGAGTTTTGACGTGTCTATGGTCAGGAGCAGCCCCGGTGTTCCAGCACTCATTACCAACATCGCCACCGGTGCACAATTATGGATTCCTACCGCCTTCGATAGCGCTGGCCGCACCCAAATGCTCTACACCAACCCTGGCAGCCGTAAAGAATTCGTGCTCACCACACTGGCTGGACCCTTGCTGGAACAAAAAATGCTGGTGGGGGTAGATGCCCTGCTGTCGTGGGATGTGCAGCAGATGTTTATCGATCCGGCTGGGTACGCAGGGGAAACAATCAATCGCCAAATCAGCTTCGAGGGCGGGGTAGGTCTGTATACCTGGGAACTGTTCTTCCACGCGCCATTCTTGATTGCCAACCGTCTGCTGGCTGAACAGCGCTTCGATGAAGCCGACCGCTGGTTCAAGCGCCTGTTCGATCCGGCGGGTTATCGAAACGCCGCCGGCGTACTGCAAATGAGCAGCTCTAAGCCACGCTACTGCAATGTACGGCCGCTGCAGGATGATGTGACGTGGGGGCCCTCATCTCCGGTCGACACCGATGACCCGGACGTGATCGCCACTGCCGATCCCATGAACTACAAGTTGGCTGTGTTTTTGCGCGAGCTGGAGCTGTTGGCGGCACGTGGTGACCAGCTGTATCGCCAGCAAACCCGCGACAGCTTGAGCGAGGCCAAAATGTGGTACGTGCAAGCCCTGCAATTGCTCGGCAAGCGTCCGGAGCTGCCGCTGGCGCTGGCGTGGAGTGCACCGACGCTTGACGCTGCCAGTACCGCGTCCAACCTGCGCTTGCTGGAGCTGGAGCAATTGGTTGAGGAGGATACAGCGCTGCTGCCACCCGCTTCGCCACGGCAGATCGCGGTGGTCAACGGGCCGTTCCGGCCTCCGGTCGACAGTGCGGTGCTGGCTTACTGGGATCGTTTTGAAGGGCGCCTCTACAACCTGCGTCGTCATCTGTCCATTGATGGTCATCCGCTGTCGCTGGAATTGTTCGAGACGCCCATGGACCCCAAAGCGCTGCAGCTGGCACGTCTGGCTGGCGACGGCGCGGGTGGCATGCAGGCCGGGGGCACCCCGGCACTGTGGCCGCAACGCTTTATGGTGTTGCTGGAGCGTGCGCGCAATGCCGTGCAGCAGGTGATCCAGTTCGGCGCCAACCTGCAAGGCGTGCTGGAGCGGCGCGACGCCGATGCGTTGAACGTGTTGCAACAAACCCAGCAAGGCGGCTTGCTGGCCCTGATGGGCGAAGCCCATGCGGCCAATCTGGCCTCGTTGCGGCATTCCCTGGCCGGCCTGCAAGGCACCCAGGCCGCGACCCTGGCGCGCCAGCAACATTACGATAAGTTGTATGCGGAGAATATTTCCGCCAGTGAACAGCGGGCAATGGACTTGCGCAGTGAGGCTGTCTTTCTTGAAACCACCTCTGGCGTGCTGCGCCTTACCGCCGGGGGGCTTAATCTGCTGCCCAATGTCGCGGGGATGGCCGTCGGATGGGGGGAAGTGGGCGGTCTGGTCGATGCGTTCAGTGATGTGTTACGTCTGACTTCAAATGCGAAGCAGGGCGAGGCCGTCAAGCTGGACAGCTCCGAGCAGTATCGTCGTCGGCTTCAAGACTGGGACTTGCAGCGTGATCAGGCGCGGCGTGAGGGCGAGATGATGATCACCCAGATCGCGTCGCTCAACGAACAAATCGCAATGGCTGAAAAACAACGCCAACAAACTGAAACGGAACAGGCCTACAGCGATGCAGTGCTGGAAGTGCTGAACACCCGCTTCACCGGCCAGGCACTGTTCAACTGGCAGGCTGCGCGTATGTCCACTTTGTACTATCAGCTCTACGATACAGTGTCGGCCCTGTGTACACAGGCTCAGACCAGCTTGCGCTGGGAAACCCAGGACAATCGCAACTACCTGCGTCCCGGCAACTGGAGCGATCTGTACCAAGGGCTGCTGGCCGGCGAAAGCCAGTTACTGAGCCTGCAGCAAATGGAAGCGGCTTACCTGAGCTGGGACCAGCGTGCGTTGCAGGTGCGTAAAACAGCTTCGTTACGCACCCTCGACCCGCAGCTGATCGACATCATCAGGCAGTTGTTGACGCCTGATAGCCTGGCCGTCGTGGACCGTGAAAAAACAGAACAGTCGGCAGGGGCGGTTCTGGACAGCGACAATAACCTGGTCGTGACCTTCCAGCTGGTGAGTCTGAATATTCTGGACGACTATCCCGCCCACCTTAACCTTGGGGGCCGCCGTTTGATCAAAACCCTCAGCGTGTCGCTGCCAGCCCTGTTGGGGCCATACGAAAACGTACAGGCCGTGTTGCGTTACAACAGTTCCCATCAGTTGGCCAATGGCTGCAATGCGGTGGCGTTGTCCCATGGTCTGGATGACAGCGGGCAATTCATGCTGGACTTCAACGATGGGCAATACCTGCCGTTTGAAGGCTTGCCAGTCGACCAAGGGGAGTTTTCACTGGTGTTCCCGAATGCTCAAGGCAGCCAGCGGGCGATGTTGCTCAGTTTGAACGACATTATTCTGCATGTGAGTTACACGATCCGTTAACCGGGCAAGGGCGCGCGCAGGCTTTTGGTGTTACCTGACAATTTTATCGACATGGATGTCGAGCTTTTTCAGGCGATACCAAAAGCTGCGTTCTGAAATACCAATCAGCTGGGCGGCGGCGGCCTGGACGCCTTGGGCTTGTTGCAGTGCGGCAAGGATGCAGTCTCTTTCGACCTTGGCCAGTGCCGCCTCCAGATCAGGCGGCACGCTGTTTTCCGGGGTCAGCAGGTGGCTGCGTTGCAGCGGCTGGGCGGTAAACAAGTAGGGCGGCAGGTCGCTGTCCTGGATGGTGCTGCTGGTGGCCACGATGGTTGCGCGTTCGACACAGTTTTGCAGTTCGCGGATATTGCCCGGCCAACTGTAGTCGGCCATTGCCTGCAGGGCGCCGGGGCTGAAGCCGGTGATGCGTTTCCCCGCGGTGGCGCCCAGGATATGGGCAAAGTGCCGTGCCAGCGGGGTGATGTCTTCCACGCGCTCGCGCAAGGCGGGCAGCGGGATCGGAAACACGTTCAGGCGGTAGTACAAATCCTCGCGAAACTCTTTGTTGGCCACCGCCTCCAGCAGGTTTTTGTGGGTGGCCGCGATGACCCGCACATCGACCTTGCGCTCTCGTGGATCACCCACGGGCTCAATCACCCGCTCTTGCAGCGCGCGCAGGATCTTGGCCTGTAACGCCAGAGGCATATCGCCCACTTCATCGAGAAACAGCGTGCCTTTGTCGGCCTGCATAAAGCGCCCGACGCGATCGGTTACCGCGCCGGTAAACGCGCCTTTGCGGTGACCAAACATCTCGCTTTCAAGCAGCCCCTCCGGGATCGCGGCACAGTTGACCGCGACAAAGGGCTTGTCGGCCCGGCTGCCGTGTTTGTGGATGGCACGGGCGACCATCTCTTTTCCCGTACCGCTTTCGCCGGTCAGCAGGATGGTGGCGTTGCTGTCGCGCACCGAATCGATGGCTTGCAGAACGCGACGAAAGCTGGGGCTGTCGCCAATCAGGCTGTCGATGTGCTGGTGTTCGTCCAGTTCGGCCCGCAGGCGTGCGTTGTCGCGCAGGATGTCGCGAAACTGCAGGGCCTTGTTGACGGTGATGTCCAGCTCGTCGATATCAAAGGGTTTGGCAATGTAGTCGTAGGCACCGTTACGCATGGACTGCACGGCGTTTTTCACCGTGCTGTAGGCGGTCATCACGATGACCGGCAGCTGCGGGTAGCGCTGTTTGACCTCGGCCAGCAACTGCGGGCCGTCCATGCCGGGCATGCGCCAGTCGCTGATCACCAGGTCGATATCTTCCTGCTCCAGGATCGCCAGGGCCTGCAGGCCGTTGCCCGCGGTGAACACTTGCACCTCGTTCTGGCTCAGTGCCGAAGTGAGCAGGTCGCAGAGCTTGGGTTCGTCGTCGACCACCAGCACGTTATGACTCATGACTGATCCCCTCCGTGGGCCGGGATGTACAGGTTGAAAGTGGCACCGGCGTCTATTTCGCTGATGCATTCGATGCGTCCGTCGTGGCTGTCCATGATCGAAAAGACCTTGGCCAGCCCCAACCCCGTGCCCGAGGCTTTGGTCGTCACAAACGGTGTGAAGATACGCTCCATCATGTCGGGCGCAATCCCCTGGCCGGTGTCGGCAATGCCAATCACGGTGTAGTTGTCTTCGCGTGCAATGCGCACGGTCAGGCACCCGCCTTCAGGCATAGCGTCGATGGCATTGACGATCAGGTTCAGACAGGCTTGCTTCAACTGCCCGGCATCGGCATACAGCATGGCGCCGGGGGCCTGGTCGTCAATGTGGGCATCGATGTTGTGGTTTTCCAGCTCCGGTTTGCAGAAGCCCAGAATCTCCTCAACCAATGGTCGCGCCGGCTGCAGTGCCCGCACCGGGGCGCTGGGTTTGGCGAAGTCGAGAAACTCGGTGATCAGGTCATTGATACGGGTGACTTCACTGACCACGTATTCCAGATGGCGTTTGTCGGTTTCGCCCAGGTCCGCACGGCGGTGCAGCAATTGGGTGGCGGTTTTGATGATGCCCAGCGGGTTGCGGATTTCGTGGGCCAGGCCCATGGCCACTTCGCCCAGCGCATGCAGGCGGTCGCGTCGACGCAGTTGGGCTTCGAGGTGATGCAGCTCGCCCAGGCGCGCCGTCATGTGGTTGAAGGTGCTGCTCAGCTCGGCCAGCTCATCGTGCCCGTACACGGCCACGCGTTGGCTGTAATCCCCTGCGGTCACGGCGCGCACGCCAGCAGACAGCCCGCGCAGCGGGCGGGTCAGGCGCTCGGACACCAGCCAGCCGACCGTCAGCGACAGCAGCGAGCCCAGCAGGAAAATCAGCGCGAACAAGTTGGTCTGGTTGACCAGCCCCACCAGGCTGGTATGGCGCAGCAAGCCGCTGTAGATCACGCCTTGCAGCTCGCCGGTGTCGTTGAGGATCGGCCAGTACAAACCGCTATAGCGGCTGGTGAATTGCTCGCTGGGCTGCTTGGTGTCGCGCAGGATCTGCTCGATGGCAGGGGGCACGGTGGGCTGGCGGTCCTCGAAGCGCTGGCTGGAGAAAATCTCGGCAAACCCGGTGCTGTTGGACAGGTACAGGCGCAGGTCGAGGGAGTGGACGTCGGCCACGCTGGTCAGGAAGCTGCTGTCCATGTACGTGGCGACCAGCAGTTGGTAATCGACCCCGTCCTGGCTGGTCGCAAAGGTCGAAACCACGGTGCCGGTGGGCACGCCGCCAACGTTGATCGTCTGCAACACCGCGTTGGGTGCCAGGCTGATCTGGTCGACGATGTTGTCGCTGGCGGTGCTGAACACCACCTTGTGATCACTGTCACGAATCAGCGCCACTACGTCGATGCCCATCGCGTCCGCAATGTCGGCGGTCAGTCGGTCATGCCGTATGGCACGGTCGGAAGATGGCGGGTGTGTGTATTGCAGGAACAACTTGGCGACCCGGGCATTGTCCCGGAGGACTTCGCTGATTTCGTCCTTGACGATTTTGGTCGACTCCTGCAGCCAGACCCGCACGTTGCTGTCGAAAATCTGTGACAGGGTGGTCGCGGCCAGTTCGGCCGCGATCATGGTGGGGATCACGCTGACGAGCCAGAACGCCAGCACCAACTTGCGCTGCACGGTCCAGCGCGACACTTTAAACGTTTGGGACGGGCGCGGTGTGTCAGGCGTGATCGGCATTAATACTCGCTTATCGCAGCGGTCAGGGCAGGATGAGGGCGGTCGAGACGCAAGAATAGTTTGGCCCGCATGAGCACGCTAGGAATAAGCTTCAAGGACCTGTGGGACGGTGCTGTTTTTCTTGATGAATGCGTCACTCAGTTCAATCACGCGGCGGTATTGAAGGTCGACCGTGATCATGTGATAGCAGTTGTCGAGCAGCACTTTGGTCACCGGCCCGCCGAGATGACGCTCGACGTAATCGGCGTTCCAGCGGCTGGTGATGTCGTCTTCGATGGAGTGCACGACCAGAGCCTGTGTGGTGATCGACGGCATGCGTTTTTTCACCACGGCGTTCATCCGGTGCAGTTCACGCACTGACACGCCGGCCATGGTCAACAGCCCGGCATTACCGCTCTCGCCGGCTTTCATCTGCCGTTCGACAATGGCCCGCAAACGTTCGTTTTTGATGCCATAGGGCGGCTTCTCCTCAAAGCTGCACAGGTGGACGCCAAACGGGATTTTCATGAGCAGGGGGCTCAGGAACGCCAGCTTGTTGATGCTCCAGCCGTCGTAGCGCAGGGTGGTGGAGTACATCAACAAACCGGTGACTTGCCCCGGGTGCTCCGAGGCCACGTACATGGACATCACCGCGCCCATCGACAGCCCGCCGACGAACACCTGCCGGTGACGCTCACGTATGCCGACGAAGGTTTTACGCACCCCCTCGTACCAGTCTTGCCAGCCGGTGGCTTGCAAGTCGCTGTTGTCACCGCAATGGCCGGCCAGAGTGGGAACGTACACCGTGCACGTCCCGTCCCTGGCCAGCCCCTGGGCCACCCGACGCAACTCCGTCGGGGTGCCGGTGAGGCCGTGGATCAACAACACCGCGACCTCACCCGTGCCGAGAACGAAACCGGAGCTGCCTTCGCCCAGATCGATCTCTGCCCCGTTCAACGTTTCATCGCTCGCTGCAACAGGCGGTCGAGCAGGGCGATGCCCAGGTCGATTTCGGCGTAGCTGATTTCCAGTGACGGGGCCAGGGTGATGACGTTCTTGTAGTAGCCGCCCACGTCCAGAATCAGACCCAGACGCTTGCCGTCGATTTCGATGTCGCCCTTCATGCCTTCTTCGACCATGAAGTCCAGGGTGGCCTTGTCCGGGGTGAAGCCGTCCGGGCCGCAGATTTCGCAGCGCAGCGCCAGGCCCAAGCCGTCAACGTCGCCAATGATCGGGTAGCGTTTTTGCAGGTCCTGCAGGCCGTCCAGGAAGTACTTGCCCTTGGCCATGACCATCGCGCCGTAGTCGACCTCGCTGGTCATCTTGAACATTTCCAGGCCCACCGCCGTGCCCAGCGGGTTGGAGGCAAAGGTGGAGTGGGTCGAACCCGGCGGGAAGATTTTCGGGTTGATCAGCTCTTCACGTGCCCAGATGCCGCCCAGCGGGTTGAGGCCGTTGGTCAGCGCCTTGCCGAACACGATCACGTCGGGTTTGACGTCGAAGTGCTCAATCGACCACAGCTTGCCGGTGCGCCAGAAGCCCATCTGGATTTCGTCGACCACCATCAAGATGCCGTGCTGATCCAGCACGTGTTTGAGTTCGCTGTAAAAGTTCATCGGCGGGATCACGTAGCCGCCGGTGCCCTGGATCGGCTCGACGTAAAACGCGGCGTATTCGCTCTGGCCGACTTTCGGGTCCCACACGCCGTTGTATTCCGTCTCGAACAGACGGGCGAATTGCTGCACGCAGTGGCTTCCGTACTCTTCCTTGGTCATGCCTTTGGGGCCGCGGAAGTGATACGGGAACGGGATGAAGTTGGCGCGTTCGCCAAAGTGGCCGTAGCGGCGGCGATAGCGGTAGCTGGAAGTGATCGACGAGGCGCCGAGGGTGCGGCCGTGGTAGCCGCCTTCGAAGGCGAACATCAGGCTTTTGCCGTTGGTGGCGTTACGCACCACTTTCAATGAGTCTTCGATGGACTGCGAACCGCCCACGTTGAAGTGCACACGCCCGTCCAGGCCAAACTTGTTTTTGGCGTCGACCGCGATGCGTTCCGACAGCTCGATCTTGCCCTTGTGCAGGTACTGGCTGGCGATTTGCGGCAGGGTGTCGATCTGTTGTTTCAGCGCGTTGTTCAAACGTGGGTTGGAGTAACCGAAGTTGACCGCCGAGTACCACATTTGCAGATCGAGGTAGGCCTGGTCTTCGGTGTCCCACACGTAGGAACCTTCGCAGCGGCTGAAAATACGTGGTGGTTCGATGTAGTGAACGGTGTCGCCGTATGAGCAGTACTTGGCTTCTTTTTCCAGGAGAATCTGGTCTTCAGGTGTAGCGATTCGGATATCAGACATGGTTGAAGAGTTCCTGCTGTTCACGAGAATAGTTGGGAGCGTTGGCGGCGTTGCTCGACAGCTTGGCAAGCAGTGCCGGGAGTTCAGAGAACGAGTCGAAGCGGGCATAAGGAATGCCGTTGCGTTCACAGTGTTCGGCGAGGCTGTCTTTGGCGAACACGAAGTCGGCGCCGGCGGCTACGCACATGTCGGAGCGGCCATCGCCAATCACCAGCACGCGTTTGCCGCCGGGGGTGGATTTGCATTTGCAGTTGCCGGAGGCGGCCCGGCAGGCATCGCTGGAATACGGGAAGTCGATGCGCCAGCTGTTCTGGTCGACCTGACGCAGACGGTTGGCAAGGATCGGCAACAGGCTCACGTAGTTGCGGGCCAGGATGCGGGCGATGCCTTGCTCGATGCCGTCACTGACGACTTCGATCGAGGCGCCGAGGCCAATCACGTGGTCAACGAAATCCGGAAAATCGGGGTCGATTTCAATGGTGTCGAAATAGGCCAGCAACTCGGCTGGCGAAGCTTTGACCAGCGCTAGCTGGCGGCTCAGGCATTCACGCGAACCGATCTCACCCTGCAACCATTGATCTTCGATCGCTTCCCAGCTGGGGTCCGCGAAGCGTTGAAGAATGTTGTCGATGACGTCGGTGCGGGTAATGGTCCCGTCGAAATCACACACGATATGCCATTGCATCATCTGCATTGTCCTGTTGAGGAGACGCGCACTTTGCGCATGGAACAGGACAGAGCATGGAGTGTGCCAACTAAGAAAAGCCCCGCGGGCCGGGGCTTTGGCGCGACATCGCAGTGAGGCTTGAGGGCTGAAGCTACAATTTTTGTAGCTTGCTACAAACAACATCAGTGCTTGCGTCGACGGCTCGAAAAGGAGGTTCATGCGCGCATGAACTTCAATGGAACCCTTGTCATGAAAAATCCGGGCTGTGTGTTTTTGCTGCTCTCATTGCTGGGAGTCGGTGCTGGCGCGCAGGCTGCGGATGGCCCCACGGGCAAAGTGGGCGTCGGTATTGGCTATCAGTCCTACGATCCGAGTGGCAGCCGTTATCAGACGGTGCCGTTGCCCTATGTCGACATGGACTGGGGCGATGTCAGTCTTGATACCGATGACGGCCTGACCTGGAGCGCACTGAAAGTCGATGGCTGGAGTGCCGGGCCGTTTATCAACTATCTGCCCGGGCGCAATGCCAATGGCTCGCTGCGCGGGCTGCGGGATGTATCAGACATGGCGCAGCTCGGCGGCTTTGTGCAGTACAGCCCGGCCGATTACTGGCGCGTGTACGCGCAACTGGGCCAGGCCATGGGCGGCGCAGGCGGGCAGGGCGGGGTGCTGGGGCAGGTCGGCGGGGAGTTGGGGTACCCGTCGGGGCTGGGCATTATCGGTAGCAGCCAGTTGGCGGTGCACTTTGCGGATGGTCGCCAGACCTCGACCTTTTTCGGGGTCAGTGCCCGTGAGTCCCAGGCTTCGGGGATCTCGTCCTACCATGCCAACGGTGGTTTTCAGAACGTGACACTGACCCAGAGCTTCGATTTTCCGGTGTCTGAACACTGGTCGTTGGAGACCAGTGCCAGCTGGACTCACCTGGTGGGTTCGGCCGCAGACAGCAGCATCGTCCGGGAACAGGGCGATGTGAATCAGGGGGCGGTGCAGACGGCGGTGAGTTACAAGTTCTAAAAAGGCTCTCCTCCACCCTCTCCCGGTGGGAAAGGGTTGGGGGAGGGAAGCCGCGTTCAGTGCAATCGCACCCACACGCTGACCAGCACCGTGGCGGCCATCAGCCACGCAACGGCGGCCAGAGCCAATGAAGCTTCGAGCCGCATGCGGTCCACCAGCAGGTACAGGGCCGCCAGGTACACAAAATAGGGAATGATCGACCACATGCCGAAGACGATGGTGGTTTTCAGGTCGTCCAGCGAGCGCCCTTTGCCGACGATGTAGTGCGCAATCAGGGCAAAGGTAGGGAACAGCGGTACAAGCCCTGCGATGTAGTAGTTTTTGGTCTTGGCCAGCATCGCCAGAATGATCACTACGCCAGCGCCCAGGGCCGCTTTCAGAATCAGATCCATTAGTGAGCCAGCCCGTATTTTTTGACTTTGTCGAACAGTGTGGTCTTGGCCATCCCCAGCTCCTGGCTGGCCTGGGTCAGGTTGCCGCCGCTGCGCTGCAAGGCGTCGTTGAGCAAATTGCGCTCGAAGGCTTCGACCGCTTCCGAAAAGCCGAGCCCTTGGGCGACATTGCTGCCCGGTTTTTTGAACGCGGGCAGGCCCAGGGCGAATCGCTCCGCCACGTTGCGCAGCTCACGCACGTTGCCCGGCCAGTCATGGCTCATCAGGCTGGACAGGGTCTGGTTGTCCAGCTCGGGCGTTTCGCGGTCGAAACGCAGGGACGATTGCTGCAGGAAGTACTCGAACAGTTGCAGGATGTCTTCGCGGCGCTCGCGCAACGGCGGAAGTTCGAGGGTGACGACGTTCAAGCGGTAATAGAGATCGCTGCGGAACTGGCTGACCTTGCTCAGTTGGTCGAGGTCGGACTTGGTGGCGGCGATTACCCGGCAATCAACGTCGATGCTCTGGTTTGAGCCCAGTCGCTCCAGCGTGCGCTCCTGCAAGACCCGCAGCAGTTTGATTTGCAGGTTAAGCGGCATGCTTTCGACCTCGTCGAGAAACAGCGAGCCGCCATGGGCGTGTTCGATTTTGCCGATGCGGCGTTTGCCTGCGCCGGTAAAAGCGTTGGCTTCGTGGCCGAAAATCTCGCTTTCAAACAGGTTTTCGGGCAAGCCACCGCAGTTGAGGGCAACAAACTGCTGGGGCTGGCGCCGGCTGAAGTCGTGCAGGCAGCGGGCGACCAGTTCTTTGCCCGTGCCGGTCTCACCTTCAATCAGTACGTTGGCCGAGGTGTCGGCGACGTTGGCAATCAGTTCGCGCAACTGCTGCATGGCGGGCGAGCGCCCGATGATTCGCCCTTCAAGGGAGTCTCGCTCGGCCAGTTGCCGGCGCAGCGACCACACTTCCCGCGCCAGGCTGCGTTGCTCCAGCGCGCGGCGGGCCACGTCGACCAGCCGTTCAGGGGAAAACGGCTTTTCCATGAAGTCATAGGCGCCATCGCGCATGGCTCCCACGGCCATGGAAATATCGCCATGCCCGGTAATCAGTACCACCGGCAGACTGCGGTCGCGGGCCTTGAGGCGTTTGAGCAACTCCAGGCCATCGATCCCGGGCAGGCGGATGTCACTGATGACGATGCCGGGGAAGTTATCGCCCACCAGCGCCAGGGCCTGCTCGGCACTGCTTACGCCTTCGCTGCGAATGTCTTCGAGTGCCAGCGCCTGTTGGCATCCGAGCAGGACATGGGGGTCGTCTTCAACAATCAGGACGGTCAGCTCGTTATTCATATCGGCTCGGCCTTAGCGGGTTGCACCAGCGGTAAAAGAAGGACAAAGGCGACACCACCACTGGCCGGGAACTCGACACTGAGGTTGCCGCCAGCGGCTGCGGCCAAACTGGCCGACAGTGTCAAGCCCAGGCCCAGACCCTGTTCGCCGGGTTTGGTGGTGAAGAAGGGCTCAAATAAATGTTTACGGGCTTCGGGTTCAATTCCAGGGCCGTTATCGCGAACCCACAGGCGGTATTTTTCTTCACTGGCTTCGCCCTCCAGCCACAGCCGTGGCGGAGTCGTCTGGCCCTGCATGGCGTCCAGCGCGTTGCCAATCAGGTTGACCAGGATTTGCTCCAGCCGGGTCTGGTCAATCTTGAGTGGCACATCACTGATATCGCGTTGCAGCTGCACGCCGGACTCTTCCAGACGACTGGCGAGCAGTTGCAGTGCTGCGTCCACAGCCTTGCCCAGGCTGGCCTGGCCATGATCATCGCCACGGCGGGCAAACGAGCGCAGGTTGGCGGTGATGCGGCCCATGCGGTCGACCAGGTTGTTGATGGTGTTGAGGTTCTCGGCGGCGACCTCGAGATTGCCGCGCTCAAGGAAGCGCACGGTATTGCCCGACAGCGTGCGCAAGGCCGCCAAAGGCTGATTCAATTCATGGGCAATGCTGGTGGACATCTGCCCGATGGCGGCCAGTTTTCCGGCTTGTACAAGTTCATCCTGGGCCCGGCGCAACGTGTCTTCAGCCTGGCGCCGTTCACGAATCTGGCCCTTGAGGCGTTCGTTGCTGGCCCGCAGGTGTGTGGTGCGCTCGGCGATTTTTCGTTCCAGCTGGTTGTTGGCTTCCTGCAGGGCTTCGCGGGCAGCGAGCCGGGTGGCAATGACTTTGCGCCGTTCATTCCAGGCAATCAGCAGGAAGGCCAGAAAGGCGAACGCCACCGCCACCAGCATGCCCTGATTCGCCGCTTCCCGGCGCAGGTCCTGCAAGGGGGTGAGCAGGGTGATATCCCACGGGGTGTCATTGAGTTTGCGGGTCTGCGCCAGGTAGCTGACTTCCTGCTGGTCGGTGACCACTTCGCGGTGGGTGGCAAAGGTGACTTTCTCCACCCCTTCAGCCAGATGCTCTCGTTCCAGCGGCTCGAGCTCATTAAGGGGCCACCAGTAATACTGGAGGCTGCGGGCCAGTTTCTCTTTGGTTTCAGCCGTGAGCGGGCGTACGGACTTGAGCCGTCGGGACGGGTCGCTGGACAGAATGATGATGCCGTTTTCGTCGCTCACATAGGCTTCGAGACGGGCCCGTTGCCAGCGTTCCTCCAGGGCTTCGAGGCGGACCTTGATCACCGCTACACCAATGATCTTGCCTTGTTCTTCCAGGCCGTGGGCCAGGTAATAGCCGGGCTCGCCGGAGGTGCTGCCGATCCCGTAAAAGCGCCCAGGCTGACCGCGCACGGCATCTTGAAAGTAGGCGCGAAATGACAGGTCTTCGCCCAGATAACTGTCGGTATCACGCCAGTTGCTGGTGGCCATCACTCGGCCAGTGGTGTCGAGCACATAGATGGCCCGGCTGCGGCTGCGACGGTTGAGGCCTTCGAGGTATTGATTGACGGTGACCCGGTTTTGCACGGTCGGGTCAGCCAGTAATTCAGAAACACTGGACTCCAGCTCAAGCAGGCTGGGCAGGTAGGTGTATTTGCCCAGTTCGCTCTCGACGGTACGGGCATGGAGCTCAAGCTGACGTTCGCCGTTTTCGCTGAGCGCGCGGATACCGAAGTGTTCGCTGACGCGATAGCCCGCGTAGCCCAGCCCGATGGTCAACAGGATGATCAGCGGCGGCAACAGGAAATGACGGAGCAGACGAGGTTTCACGGCAAGTGAGGGCGGAGCACCGCGATAAAGAGTGGGGTCGCATTTCATCACAGATGCCTTGTCGCGATAAGAGGCACGCGAAAACTGTAGCCGCTGCCGCAGGCTGCGATGGGCTGCGAAGCAGCCCTGCTTTGTTAAAAAGCGAAGCCCCTTCGGGCTTCGTCGCAGCCTGCGGCAGCGGCTACAGGTATTGGGCTTGCGCCAGACTTAGTGCTGCAGGATTTTGGCGAGGAAGTGCTGGGCGCGCTCGGAACGGGCGGTTACGTCGCCGAAGAACTCTTCTTTCTGACAGTCTTCGACAATTTTGCCCTGGTCCATAAAGATCACACGGTCGGCCACTTTGCGTGCAAAGCCCATTTCGTGGGTTACGCACATCATGGTCATGCCTTCGTTGGCCAGTTGCACCATCACGTCGAGCACTTCGTTGACCATCTCCGGGTCCAGAGCCGAGGTCGGTTCGTCAAACAGCATGACGATCGGGTCCATGGCCAGAGCGCGGGCGATTGCCACACGTTGTTGCTGTCCACCCGAAAGCTGTCCCGGATGCTTGTGGGCGTGTGCCGACAGGCCTACGCGCTCAAGCAGTTCGAGGCCTTTTTTGGTGGCTTCGGCCTTGCTGCGACCCAAAACCTTGACCTGCGCGATGGTCAGGTTTTCGGTGATGGTCATGTGCGGGAACAGTTCGAAATGCTGGAACACCATGCCAACGCGCGAGCGCAGTTTTGGCAGGTTGGTCTTCGGGTCGGCGATGGAAGTGCCATCGACCACGACGTCGCCTTTCTGGAACGGTTCAAGGGCGTTGACGCACTTGATCAGGGTCGATTTCCCCGAGCCGGACGGGCCGCACACGACGACCACTTCGCCCTTTTTGACTTCAGTACTGCAATCGGTCAGTACCTGAAAGTCCCCGTACCACTTGTTGATGTTCTTGATCGAGATCATACGGCAAACCTTTTTTGCAGACGCTTGACCAGCAGCGAGGCGGAAAAGCTGATGATGAAATACACCAGACCGGCGAAGATCAGGAACTCGTTGGAGCGGCCGATGATGTCGCCACTGGAGCGCGAAGCATTGAGGAAGTCCACCAGGCCAACCGTGTAAACCAGTGAGGTGTCCTGGAACAAAATGATGCTCTGTTGCAGCAGCAACGGGGTCATTTTGCGAAAGGCCTGGGGCAGGATGATCAGGCGCATGGCCTGGCCGTAAGTCATGCCCAGTGCCTTGGCAGCACCCATCTGGCCTTTCGGGATGGCTTGAACGCCGGCTCGCACGATTTCGCAGAAGTACGCGGCTTCGAACATGACGAAGGCCACGAGGCACGACTCGAATGCGCCGATCGGGGTGTCCTTGCCGGTGATCCAGCGCAGGACGAATGGTACGGCCAGGTAGAACCAGGTAATCACCAGCAGCAGCGGGATCGAGCGGAAGTAGTTCACATAAGCGCCGGCCAGGTTGGCCATCCACTTGCTTGACGACAAGCGCATCAATGCCAGCACGGTGCCCAGAGCGACACCGCCGACGACGCCCATGACCATGAGTTTCAAGGTCATGACCATGCCGTTCCACAGGCCGGGCAGGGCGGGGACAATCCCGCTGAAATCGAAGAAGTCCATTATTTGCCCCCCAGAGACATCAGGCCGGGCACTGCTACTTTCTTCTCGATCAGGCGCATCAACAGCATCAGGCTCATGTTCAAGGTGAAGTAAATCAGTGTGGCCAGGGTGAAGGCTTCAAACAGATTGGCGGAAAACTCGGCCGTCTGTTTGGTTTGTGCCAGCAGTTCCATCAAACCTATCAGCGACGCCACGGACGAGTTCTTGAACACGTTCAGGAATTCGGAGGTGAGCGGTGGAATGATGATGCGGTAGGCTTGCGGCAGCAGCACGTTCCAGTAGATCTGAGTCATGCTGAAACCCATGGCACGGGCTGCAGCTTCCTGACCACGGGGCAGCGCTTCAATACCGGTACGCACCTGTTCGCAAACCCGTGCGGCGGTGAACAGGCCCAGACACACGACAACGCTCAGGTAAGCCGAGGTGGTCGGGTTCAGGTCCTGCTTGTACCACTCCTGCAAGTCAGGCGGCAGCAGATCGGGTACCAGGAAGTACCAGATAAACAGCTGAACCAGCAGTGGTACGTTACGGAAAACTTCCACGTAAACCGTGGCAATGCCCGCGATAAAACGGTTCGGCAGTGTGCGCATGACGCCCAGCAGCGAACCCAGGATCAACGCGACAATCCAGGCGACAACAGCGATAGCGATGGTCCAGCCCAAACCAGAAATAAACCAGTCGAGATACGTCTCGCTGCCTACGCCGGTGGACTTGAAGAACACGCTCCAGTCCCAGTTGTAATTCATGCAGGGTCTCCCCTCAGGTGGGTCTATAAACAAGCACTTGCTTCAGGGAATCCGTTCTCACCCGACGGGTCGCCGGGCACACAAAACCCGCTCGATAACCAGCGGTTCGAGTGTTCTCTAATGCAATAAGAAGCTTAGTACAAGGTGGTCGACAAACCCCCGGGCGTGATAGCTCACGCCCGGGGCATCAGAAGCCAGAAATCAGGATTTCTTTTCTTCTGCCGGCTTGTCGTCTGCAGCCTTGTCGGTAGGGTTGGCAATCAGTGCCTTGAGCTCTTCGCTCATCGGGAACATCAGGTTCAGGCCTTTTGGCGGGATAGGCGACTGGAACCAGGTTTTGTAGGTGTCGTTGATTTTGCCCGACTTGTAGTAGGCAACGATGGCGTCATCCACGGCTTTCTTGAAGTCCGGGTCGCCTTTGCGAACCATGCAACCGTAGATTTCGTAGGATTGTGGAGTGCCGGTAACGGCCCAGTCAGTTGGCTTCTTGGCCTTGGCCATTTCACCGGCCAGCAGGGCGTCGTCCATCATGAAAGCAACAGCGCGGCCCGACTCAAGCATGTTGAAGGCTTCGCCGTGGTCTTTTGCCGAGATCACGTTCATGCCCATCTGCTTGTCGGCGTTCATCGCCTTGAGGATGCGCTCAGAAGTGGTGCCGGCGGTGGTAACGACGTTTTTGCCTTTCAGGTCAGCGAAGTCCTTGTAAGGCGAGTCCTTTTTGGACAGCAGACGTGTACCAATTTCGAAGATGCCAACCGAGAAGTCCACTTGCTGTTGACGCTCAACGTTGTTGGTGGTGGAACCACACTCAACGTCAACGGTGCCGTTCTGCACCAGCGGGATACGGGTCTGGGAAGTGACCAGGTTGTACTTGACCTTGAGGTCGGGCATGTCGAGCTGCTTTTTCAAGCCTTCGACGATTGCCAGTTGCACATCGTGGGAGTAGCCAACCGGCTTGCCGGATGCGTCCGCGATGTATGAAAACGGGATGGAGGAGTCACGATGCCCAAGGGTGATGGTGCCGGATTCTTTGATTTTCTTCAGTGTGCCGGTCAATTCGGCTGCAAAAACTGGAGTGCTAATCAGAGCTGCAGCAATTGCTGCGCCCAAAAGTTGCGGAACGATGCGCATCGGTGTTTCCTCGACATTGTTTTTTTTATTGAGCCCGTTTGCGGGCCCTTTTGTACTTCAAATGCCCTAACAGGTTATACGCACTGTTAATTCATTTGGCCCAAAGTGTAGAGCATGAGTCATGCCAGACTTGGAGATTCAAGTTAACTGGCTGATTTATAAGGGTTTAAATTGTTTTTTCAGGATGGGTTCGGCGTAGGGATGCCCGGAAAGCCGAATCAAAGCGGTGTACGGTGTTCGGAAAACCGAATGGGGGAGGGGCAAGTCAATCCCTGCGAGAGCTGGCATGCGAGCTCCCACAGGGATTGAAGGCGATCGTGCTTAGGCTGCTTCTTCCTTGCGATGCTTGAGGCCCAGGGTGGTCATGTACTGCGCCAGGCGCTCTTGCTCTTCAGCCGTGGTGAACAAGCCCAGCTTGGTCCGGCGCCACAGAATGTCCTGTGCCTCCAGCGCCCATTCCTGACTGCACAGGTAATCGACCTCACGGCTGTAGAGACCGCTGCCGATGTGCTCGCCCATGTCGCTCAGGCCCTGCACGCCTTCCAGCAGGCGCCATGAGCGGTTGCCGTAGGTGATTGCCCAGCGCTTGGCAATAGCGGCATCCAGCCAGCTGTGCTTGCTGACCAGGGCTTCGCTCAAGGCTTTCGGCGTAGTCATGTCTTCGCCGCCTGGCAGCGTTGCGCTGGCGGTCCAGCTTGGCTTGATCTGAGTGAAATAGGGCGTCAGCTGCGCCATGGCCGACTCGGCCAACTTGCGGTAGGTGGTCAGCTTGCCGCCAAACACGGACAGCAATGGCGCTTCGCCCGGAGCACCGGACAATGCGAGGGTGTAGTCGCGGGTTACGGCTGACGGGTTGTCGGACTCGTCATTGCACAGTGGGCGAACACCGGAGTACGTGCGCAGGATGTCGGTACGGCTCACTTGCTGTTTGAAGTGGGCGTTGACCACATTGAGCAGGTAATCGGTTTCTTCCTCGGTGATGCTGACTTTGGCCGGGTCGCCGGTGTACTCACGGTCAGTGGTGCCGATGATGGTGAATTGATCCATGTACGGAATGGTGAAAACGATCCGCTGGTCTTCGTTTTGCAGAATGAATGCGTTCGGCGCGTCATACAGCTTGGGAACGATCAGGTGGCTGCCCTGAATCAGGCGGATGCCATAAGGCGAGTCCAGCTTGAGGTCGTCCTTGATGAACTTGGCGACCCAAGGGCCGGCAGCATTGACCAGCGCTTTGCTGCGAATCGAGAACAAGCTGCCGTCAGCGCGTTCGAAGTTCATTTCCCACAACCCTTTGTTGCGACGGGCACCGACGCAACGCGTTTGGGTATGGACGTGGGCGCCTTTTTCCCGCGCAGCCATAGCATTGAGCACTACAAGGCGGGCGTCATCGACCCAGCAGTCCGAGTATTCAAAACCTTTGGTGATTTCCGCCTTCAGCGGGCTGTCCGCGCCGAACTTGAGGCTGGTGGAGCCGGCGAGTTTTTCGCGCTTGCCCAGGTGGTCATACAGGAACAGGCCTGCACGGATCATCCACGCCGGGCGCAGGTGCGGGCGGTGAGGCAAGACGAACCGCATGGGCTTGACGATGTGCGGGGCTTTGGCCAGCAGCACTTCACGTTCAGCCAGTGCTTCGCGCACCAGGCGAAACTCGTAATGCTCGAGGTAGCGCAGGCCACCGTGGATCAGCTTGCTGCTGGCCGACGAGGTGTGGCTTGCCAGGTCGTCTTTTTCGCAAAGGAACACAGACAGGCCGCGACCGGCAGCGTCTGCCGCAATCCCGACGCCATTGATTCCGCCGCCAATCACAGCGACGTCGTAAACCTCAGCGAGGGGGTTGGCAGGCAAGGTGGTCAGGGACATAGGTGGGCCTCGCGTTCTTTACGCATATTTGAATGTGAACATTAATGTTCATTTTCGAAAATGGTAGCGGATAAATGCGGGCACAGCCAGTACCGTTCGATTGAAAAAACTCATCGAGAGGCATGAAAAGGAATAATTTCGAACATTTAGTGGGCGTAGGAGGGCGTAGTCTCTGCTGCAGGCTGCGAAGGGTTGCGGAGCAACCCGTGTTTCGAAATCACCGCACGCCTGTCCCGGGCAGCAATGGCGGCAACAGAATTCAGTGGTTAAACCACTTCCAGGCGGATTTTGTTCTGTGCCAGCAGTTGAGCGAGTTCAGGTACGGGTGGCTGGTCTGTGACCAGGCAATCAATCAGCGTGATCGGGCCCAGGCGGACCATGGCATTGCGGCCGAACTTGCTGGAGTCGGCAGCGAGAATCACTTGTCGGGCATTGGCAATGATGGCCTGGGATACACGGACTTCCTGATAGTCGAAGTCCAGCAGGCTGCCGTCGGAATCAATACCGCTGATCCCTACCAATGCGAAGTCGAACTTGAACTGGTTGATAAAGTCGACGCTGGCCTGGCCTACGATGCCGCCGTCGCGGCGCACCTTGCCGCCGGCGATCAGGACTTCAAAGTCATCCTTGGCACTCAGGATCGAGGCCACGTGAAGGTTGTTGGTGATGATTTTCAGATGGCTGTGGTTGAGCAACGCCCGTGCAATCGACTCGGTAGTGGTACCGATGTTGATGAAAATCGAGGCGTGGTCAGGAATCTGGGCGGCAATGGCTTCGCCAATCCGGCGCTTTTCATCGCGCATCTGGTCGGCGCGCATGGCGTAGGCGGTGTTTTCAACGCTGGAGTCATAGGCGGCCCCGCCGTGGTAACGGCGCAACAGATCAGCTTCTGCCAACTGGTTGATGTCACGACGAATGGTCTGCGGTGTAACGACGAACAACTGAGCCATTTCCTCGATGCTGACATAACCGCGCTCGCGTACGAGTTCGAGGATCTGCTGCTGGCGTGGAGGCAGATTCATGGAGTTTCCTTTGGGCGGCGAAGCAAAATTCGCCCATGATGCCGCAGGAAAGCGCCGCCTGCTACTCACAGGTGCTATCAAATACGGATGCCGCAGCAGGCGCCGATGGCGCCCGCTGCCTGCTTTTGCCTGAAGGGCTGTGCCGAAGACTTATTTGCTTTCTTCGTGGGGTTCCCAATCACGGGTACGGCTCACCGCTTTTTTCCAGCCGGCATAGAGTTTCTCTTTGCTGGTTTCGTCCAGGGCAGGTTCGAACTCTCGCTCGATGACCGCCTTGCCGCGCAACTCATCCAGGCTGCCCCAGAAGCCGCAGGCCAAACCGGCCAGGTAGGCGGCGCCCAAGGCAGTGGTTTCGCGCATTTGCGGGCGCTCGACCAGGGTGCCGAGGATGTCGGCCTGGAACTGCATCAGGAAGTTGTTTGCCACGGCGCCGCCATCTACGCGCAAGGCTTTCAGGCGTTCGCCCGAGTCTTGCTGCATGGCGTCCAACACGTCTCGCGTCTGGTAGGCAATCGACTCCAGTGCCGCACGAATGATGTGATCCACGCGTACGCCGCGAGTCAGACCGAACAGTGCGCCACGGGCATACGGGTCCCAGTAAGGGGCGCCCAGGCCGGTAAATGCAGGCACCAGATACACGCCGTTACTGTCTTTGACCTTGTTTGCGAAGTATTCGGTGTCATGGGCATCGTTGATGATCTTCAGTTCATCACGCAGCCATTGCACGGTAGAGCCGCCGTTGAAAACGGCGCCTTCCAGTGCGTAGGCAACTTCACCGCGAGGGCCGCAGGCGATGGTTGTCAGCATGCCGTGAGACGACTTGACGGCTTTGGTGCCGGTGTTCATCAGCAGGAAGCAGCCTGTGCCGTAGGTGTTTTTGGCCTGGCCCGGCTCCACACACATCTGGCCGAACAACGCCGCTTGCTGGTCGCCGGCAATGCCGCCAATGGCGATGCCGCTTTTGGTACGGCCGTAGATTTCTGAAGACGACTTCACTTCAGGCAGCATTTCGCGCGGGATATCCAGGACTTCCAGCATCTTGGCATCCCACTCCAGCGTGTGGATGTTGAAGAGCATGGTGCGTGAGGCGTTGGTGTAGTCGGTGACGTGGGTTTTGCCGCCGGTAAATTTCCAGATCAGCCAGCTGTCGACGGTGCCGAACAGCAGCTCGCCATTGCGTGCACGCTCGCGGCTGCCTTCGACGTTGTCCAGAATCCACTTCAACTTGGTACCGGAGAAGTACGGGTCGGTGACCAGGCCGGTTGTGTCGCTGATGTACTGCTCGTGGCCATCGCGCTTGAGCTGCTCGCAAATCTCGGTGCTGCGTCGGCACTGCCAGACGATAGCGTTGTAGATCGGACGACCGCTGACCTTGTCCCATACCACGGTGGTTTCGCGCTGGTTGGTGATGCCGATGGCGGCAACCTGATCGTGATGCAGGCCGGCCTGGGCCAGAGCCTCGACCATCACCGCGCTTTGGGTGGCGAAAATCTCCATCGGGTCGTGCTCAACCCAGCCCGGTTGCGGGTAGTGCTGTTGAAACTCGCGTTGAGCGGTGCAAACCACGTTGGCGTCACGATCGAAGATGATCGCTCGCGAACTGGTGGTGCCTTGGTCAAGCGCAATGATGTAGTTCTTATTCTGGATATCGGTCATTTGAAATTGCCTTGCAGAATGTGGGTGTGGTTCCGGGCGCGAGACAGGTAACGGGCAGTTGGTCTCGTGCGCCCCGTTTCATAAGTCGGTATCAGGAAGCCTGGGTTTCCACTTGCGTTGTGGCTTGGGCGTCTGTGGCCGCCGGCGCAACTTCTGGCAAGTGGCGGGCAATCAACCCGCGATAAATGGCTGCACCCAGGCAGGCGCCTACGATCGGTGCAAATATTGGAATCAGGAAGTACGGAATATCGCGTCCGCCGGTAAACGAAATTTCACCCCAGCCAGCAAAGAAAGTCATCAGCTTAGGCCCGAAATCCCGCGCCGGGTTCATCGCAAAGCCTGTCAGCGGGCCCATTGAACTACCGATAACGGCAATCAGCAGGCCAATCAGCAAGGGGGCCAACGGACCGCGCGGCAAGCCATTTTTGTCGTCGGTCAGGGCCATGATTACGCCCATGAGGATAGCGGTAATCACCATTTCTACGAGGAAGGCCTGCAATACCGTGATGGAAGGGTGCGGGTAGGTCGAGAACACCGATGCCAATTCCAGGCTGGCCTGGCTGCCGCGAACCATGTTGTGCGCTTGTTCGTAATCGAAAAACAGGTTGCTGTAGAGCGTGTAAACCAACGCCGCAGCGCAGAAGGCACCTGCGATCTGGGCAAGGATGTAAAACGGCAGTTTGCGCTTGTCAAAGTCGGTGAACAGGCAAAGTGCAATGCTGACTGCCGGGTTCAGGTGTGCGCCGGAAACGCCTGCAGTCAGGTAAATCGCCATGCTGACGCCGATGCCCCAGATGATGCTGATTTCCCATAGGCCAAAACTCGCGCCCGCGACCTTGAGAGCCGCAACGCAACCTGTGCCGAAGAAAATGAGAAGTGCGGTGCCGAGAAATTCGGCCAGGCACTGGCCTGAAAGCGTGGGGTGCTGCGATGCAGTCGTCATGTCAAACCTCGTTATTGTTGTTTTTTGACGTCGTCAATCAGGTTGGCAGTGCGCCTGAACCTGATCCGGTAAATGCGCATTACTGATTTAAGGGTCAGGCAAAGTTGTGTGGATGTTAACTTGGCATATTCAGATTCGAAAAAATATAGACAAGAAACACTGCTGTCAAAGGTCGAAAGTGAACGCCCATTCATATTCTGACTTTAGGAACGTGTTTTGGTATTGGTTTTTCTGTAAGAAAACGCTACGAATTGGTAGGTGCGCGTGTAACGTTTCAGCTAAATATTGGGCGCAAAGCCCTGTGTTAGCGCCTTTTTGTTGGCCTATGACCTAAAATCAGCCATCGGTTTTCTCTCCCCCATTCAAGACTGGAACTGCCATGACGCCTGCACTGGACCTGCTGAAAAAAGTTCGCGCCGAACATCGGGTACACAGCTATGAACATGACCCCAAGGCGGCTTCTTACGGGTTGGAGGCTGCAGAGAAGCTTGGGCTGGAGCCGGCCAAAGTGTTCAAGACGCTGTTGGCCAGCAGTGAAAAGGGGGAGTTATTGGTTGCGGTTGTACCGGTCGTCGGAAGCCTTGATTTAAAAGCACTGGCACAGGCAGCGGGGGTAAAAAAAGTCGAAATGGCTGACCCTGCTGCCGCTCAGCGTTCAACGGGGTATTTGTTGGGCGGGATCAGCCCGCTGGGACAGAAGAAGCGCCTGCGCACTTTCATTGATCGAAGTGCAGAGGCTTTCGAGACGATTTTTGTCAGCGCCGGACGACGCGGGCTGGAAGTGGAGCTCGCCCCTGCGGTGCTGGCAGAGCATACGCAGGCGAAGTTTGCGGAAGTCGGGAGGCAATAGGCTGACGCTAATGTGGGAGCTATCCTGCTCGCGTCGTCTGCATCGCGAGCAGGCTTGCTCCCACAATTTCAGTTGCTAGTGCTGAAACGCCTTACGCCGGAATCGGAATTCGGGATTTGCGCTGCGATGCTGCCGCTGGTTTGGAACATCACCAGGTGCTCTGCCGCAACGCGAATGCCCACTTCTGTGCCTGGCAGGTGGTCGGCATGGCTCGGGAAAATCGACTCCAGCTGGCTGCCGGTAGGCAGTTGCAGGCGGTACAGGGTCGAGGCGCCGAGGAAGGTCTTGCCGATAATCCGCGCTTTCAAGTCGCTGTCGGGCGCGTAGACGATATCGTCCGGACGCAGCAGTACATCAACCGCGCCGCCCGTTGGCCAGATGTAAGCCCGATTGCCGCGTAAAACCCCCAGCTCGGTTTGCACAGACTCGGGGCTTAGGAGTTGGCCGCGAATAAAGTACCCCTGACCGATAAAACTCGCCACAAACGGCGTCAGAGGCTCGTGGTAGAGGTTGTAGGGCGTATCCCACTGCTCAAGACGACCTTCTTTGAACACGCCTACATGGTCACTTACAGCGAAGGCTTCTTCCTGATCATGCGTCACCAGAATCGCACTGGTACCCCGGGCTTTCAGAATGTCGCGTACTTCATGGCTGAGTTTGCGCCGCAGTTCACCATCAAGGTTGGAGAAGGGCTCATCCAGCAACAGCAATTGCGGCTCGGGCGCCAAGGCGCGGGCGAGGGCGACACGTTGTTGCTGACCACCAGAAAGCTCGTGGGGGAAGCGCTTGCCGAGGTTTTTGAGATTGACCAGCTCAAGCAACTCTTCGGTCACGCGCTCTTTGTTCGGGTGTTTGCGAATCCCGAAGGCAATATTGTCGGCAACGCTCAGGTGCGGGAAGAGGGCGTAGTCCTGAAACACCATGCCGATGCGACGCTTCTCGGGTGCCAGGGTGAAACCGGCTTTGGAGATGACTTCGCCTGCCAGCGTGATTTCGCCCTGATGCACGGGCTCAAAACCGGCAATCGCACGCAAGGTGGTGGTTTTGCCGCACCCCGAGGAGCCCAGCAGGCAACCAATATCGCCAGCATTGAGGTGCAGGTTGAGGTTCTGCACGACGCTCTGGCCCTGATACCCACAGGCCAGATCACTGAGGTTGAGCAATAACGGCTGGCTCATGCGGGTTGGTACGCCGGTTGGACAAGAAATTCGAGCAGCGCTTTTTGCGCATGCAGGCGGTTTTCGGCTTGATCCCATGCCACGCTGCGGCTGTCATCCAGCAGGTCGAGGCTGATTTCTTCGCCGCGGTGTGCCGGCAGGCAGTGCATGAACAGCACGTCGTCGGCAGCCTGGTCGAGCAGGGCGCGGTTGACCTGGTACGGTGCAAACAGCTCCAGGCGTTTGGCGGTCTCCTCTTCCTGACCCATCGAGGTCCACACGTCGGTGCTCACCAGATGGGCACCCACAACAGCGTCACGTGGATCACGGACGATGGTGATGCGGTCACCTGCCTGGGCTACGAATTCCGGGGCCGGCTCGTAACCTTCGGGGCAGGCAATACGCAGCTGGAAGTCGAACTGGATGGCCGCTTCTATATAGCTGTTGCACATGTTGTTGCCGTCGCCGATCCAGGCCACGGTTTTGCCTTTGATCGAGCCGCGATGCTCAAGGAAGGTTTGCATGTCGGCCAGCAGTTGGCATGGGTGCAGGTCATCCGACAGACCGTTGATAACGGGTACGCGGGAATTGGCTGCGAACTCGGTCAGTGTGCTGTGGGCGAAGGTACGGATCATGACGGCGTCGAGCATGCGCGACATGACAATTGCGCAGTCGCCAATCGGCTCGCCACGGCCCAATTGAGTGTCACGAGGCGACAGAAAAATCGCCTGGCCACCCAGCTGGATCATGCCGGCTTCAAATGACAGTCGGGTGCGGGTCGATGACTTCTCGAAAATCATGCCCAGTACGCGACCTTTGAGGGGTTCGAAGAGAACGCCGCGTTGACGCAGGTCCTTCAGCTCGATGCCTCGACGAATCACGCTGACTAGCTCTTCGGGCGTGCAATCCATCAGGGAGAGAAAGTGCCTTGCGCTCATCATTAACTACCTTTTTTGCAACGACCGCAGATGCTCAAAGCCGGGGTTTTCGGAAAAACGGGCGAGACCTGCGGCGAAAGCCGCACGGGGCGACGAAATAGGGGAAGGCGCGATCTTATAAGGAAATGTCGCGTCTTGCCAATAAGGGTCACGTGTTCAGAGGTTTGAGCGAGTCTTGCGCTGCATGAGCGCGTGGCTGTAACCACGATCTGGTGGTTTGCCTCACCTCAGCTGCCCATTTGTACACTGCCCTTACGCCGCTTGGCAATTTTGTGTGCCAGCGCTGGCAGCGGTACGCCGCCGGTTTGGGAGACCGAGCGTGACGCTTTGCTTTCCGTTACAATACGCCACCGTGCCGACAACTGAGTCGGAAAGTTCAGCCGAGGTGCTCCATGGATATCATCGAAACTATTAAAGACCAGATTGCCAACAACACCATTCTGCTCTACATGAAAGGCTCTCCGAACGCCCCGCAGTGCGGCTTTTCGGCCAAGGCTGCTCAGGCAGTGATGGGTTGTGGCGAGAAGTTCGCTTACGTGGACATCCTCCAGAATCCAGAAATTCGCGCCAATCTGCCGAAATACGCTAACTGGCCAACTTTCCCACAGCTGTGGGTCGGTGGTGAGTTGGTTGGCGGTAGCGACATCATGGCTGAGATGGCTGCTGATGGTTCTTTGCAGGCTTTGATTAAAGAAGCTGTCGAGAAAGCTGCTGCGAACAAGACTGAAGCGTGATCACAGTCGCGCTGTAACAGTCGTTAAGTTACGGCGCATAAAAAAGCCCCGCCTCTGATAATCAGGGCGGGGCTTTTTAATGGGTGTTAGTTACTCACCCATTTGCGATTGCAGATAGTTCTCAATGCCAACTTTATCGATCAGGCCCAATTGGGTTTCCAGCCAGTCGATATGTTCTTCTTCAGATTCAAGAATATCTTCCAGCATCTCGCGGCTGCCAAAGTCACCGACAACTTCACAGTGAGCGATCGCTGCCTTGAGGTCGGCATGGCCGGTCTTCTCAATGCGCAGGTCGCACTCGAGCATTTCTTTGGTGTGCTCGCCGATGTGCAGCTTGCCCAGGTCTTGTACGTTCGGCAGGCCTTCCAGGAACAGGATGCGTTTAATCAGCTTGTCCGCGTGTTTCATCTCGTCGATGGACTCGTGGTACTCGTGAGCACCCAACTTCTCCAGGCCCCAATCCTGATACATGCGGGCATGCAGGAAGTATTGGTTGATAGCGACCAGCTCGTTGCCGAGAATTTTGTTGAGATGCTGAATGACTGAAATATCGCCTTTCATGTCCGGAGCCTGCCTTGATTAACCGTATATAAGGCAGAGTTTGAGCCGCACCTTGATGACTGTCAAACCTAAGTAGTTGAATAATATATGAAAATTAATCGGAATAAGAATGTTTGTGTTCCGCGTCTTGACCCTAAGCACTTGAATTTTAGGCATAAAAAAACCGAACGCTAAGTTCGGTTCTTTGGAATGGGTCAATTATGCGGCTGAAAATTCTGCAGGAAAACTCATGACCGCCTGGCTGGCTTGCAGCGAGGTCAGGGTTTCGCGAACCACCTGCTTGGCCAGGCACGCACATTTACCGCATTGGCTGGCAACACCTGTTGCTTCACGTACTTCGCGGTAGCTGCAGCAACCGTCGTAGATTGCGTCGCGGATTTTTCCATCGGTGACGCCAGTGCAAAGGCAAACGTACATAAATAAGAACCATCACTGGTTGGGATTCAATGCGAGGGATCTTAATGTTAACGAGAATGATTGTCAAAGTACCTTGAGTCTCAATTGAGGTTTGCTGGCACTGTGCTGACGAACGGTCCTGGGTCTCTGTTTTTCCGGGATGAAAAACGGTTAAGGCCCGTTCCGACGGGCGGTGTATGATGGTCAGTCATTTTTACGCAGGAACTGGCCACGAGACTGCAACTGCACGATGGCGGCCATGTCCTGTTCTTTGCACCGCACACCAGGAGATATCCAATGAGCGTACTCGTAGGCAAACAAGCCCCTGACTTCACCGTCGCTGCCGTACTTGGCAATGGCGAAATCGTTGACAGCTTCACACTGTCCACCGCCATCAAAGGCAAATACGGCCTGGTGTTCTTCTACCCGCTGGACTTCACTTTCGTTTGCCCGTCCGAGCTGATTGCTCTGGATCACCGCATCCCTGAGTTCCAGGCACGTAACGTTGAAGTAGTTGCCATATCGATCGACTCCCATTTCACTCACAACGCATGGCGCAACACGCCAGTGAACAATGGCGGCATCGGCCAGGTGAAATACACCATGGCTGCCGACATCAATCACGCTATCTGCAAGGCCTACGACGTTGAAAACGATGGCGGTGTTGCTCTGCGTGGCGCATTCCTGATCGACGACAAGGGCGTTGTACGTTCCCAGATCGTTAACGACCTGCCACTGGGTCGTAACATGGACGAGCTGCTGCGTCTGGTTGACGCTTTGCAATTCCACGAAGAGCACGGCGAAGTTTGCCCGGCCAACTGGAAGAAAGGCGACAAGGGCATGACCGCTTCGACCGCGGGTGTTGCGGCTTACCTGACTGAGAATGCTGACCAGCTGTAAGGGTTAGTTTCAGGCATAAAAAAACCGGACCCAGTGTCCGGTTTTTTTATGGCGCGGGATAAACCCAAACGGCTTGATCAGTCGTTGAAGTCTTTCCAGCCGCCCATTTGCTTCCAGCGGTTGACGATGCCACAGAACAGTTCAGCGGTTTTCTCGGTGTCATAACGCGCCGAGTGCGCTTCACGCCCGTCAAAATCGATGTCGGCGGTCTGGCAGGCTTTGGCCAGCACGGTTTGGCCGTAAGCCAGGCCAGCCAGGGTCGCCGTGTCAAAGCTCGAGAACGGGTGAAACGGATTGCGTTTCATGTCCAGGCGCGCAACGGCTGCGTTGAGGAAGCCCAGGTCGAAGCTGCTGTTATGGCCAACCAGAATGGCGCGTTTGCAGCCATTGGCTTTCAGGGCCTTGCGAACACCACGGAAGATGTCGGTCAAGGCTGTCTCTTCGCTGACGGCCATGCGCAGCGGGTGATCGAGCTTGATGCCGGTGAACTCCAGCGCGGCAGCTTCGATGTTGGCGCCTTCAAACGGTTCTACACGGTGGAAATAGGTGTGTTCCGGGTACACGAAGCCTCTTTCGTCCATGCCGATCGTTACTGCGGCGATTTCCAGCAAGGCATCAGTTGCGCAGTTGAAACCACCGGTTTCAACGTCAATTACGACCGGTAGATAGCCGCGAAAACGCTCGGCCATCGGGTGGCGCGATCCGCCGCCATGGCCGCCTTCGTGTTCGTCATCATAATGGTCGTCACTCACAGCTGTTCCTCCAGCAGGCGCCAGCGCAGTTTTTCACCGGCGCGCAGCGGGATTACGGTCAGCTCACCGAAAGGCAGGCTGTTTGGGGCGGTCCATTCCTGGCGAACCAGGGTGATCTGTTCAGTGCTCGGGGGCAGCCCGTAGAAACGAGGGCCGTTCAAGCTGGCAAAAGCTTCCAGTTTGTCCAGCGCATTGCGCTGTTCAAAAGCTTCGGCGTACATCTCGATGGCCGCATAAGCGGTATAGCAGCCAGCACATCCGCACGCAGCTTCTTTGGCGTGCTGGGCATGAGGGGCCGAGTCGGTGCCAAGGAAGAACTTCTCGCTGCCACTGGTCGCGGCATCCAGCAGAGCTTCCTGATGGGTGTTGCGCTTAAGGATCGGCAGGCAATAGAAGTGCGGGCGAATACCGCCAACCAGCATGTGGTTGCGGTTGTAAAGCAAGTGATGAGCCGTGATGGTTGCGCCGACGTTGGCCGAAGCCTCGTTGACGAACTGCACCGCGTCTGCGGTGGTGATGTGCTCAAACACCACTTTCAAGGTCGGGAAACGCTCCACAACGCGGCGCATATGCTCGTCAATGAAGATCTTTTCGCGATCAAATACGTCCACATTGGCGCGGGTGACTTCGCCGTGTATCAGCAATGGCATGCCGACTTCGGCCATGACTTCAAGCACCGGGAAGATCGCGTCGATGCTGGTCACGCCGGAGTCGGAGTTGGTCGTTGCGCCGGCCGGGTACAGCTTGGCAGCATGGACGAACCCGCAGGCCTTGGCCGTACGAATGTCTTCTGGCTGTGTTCGGTCAGTAAGGTAAAGCACCATCAACGGTTCGAAGCGGCTGCCGGCCGGGCGCGCAGCAAGAATTCGCTGGCGGTAGGCATCGGCTTCGGCTGCATTACGCACCGGAGGTACCAGGTTGGGCATGATGATGGCGCGGCCAAAAGTGCGCGCGACATCCGCAACAGTGTGGGGCAACACAGCACCATCGCGAAGATGTATATGCCAGTCGTCGGGACGCAGCAGGGTCAGGCGGTCAGACATTGGGGATTCCAGGCGGGTCAAACTGATGTGAATGCTACCGGAAAAGACTCTATCAGGCACTCGCTATCAAGTTTTGTGGTGACTAACCGATATCTCCAGGGTATGCCGTAAATCGGTTGACTGTTTTTTTGCAGTACAAGCCTGTGGAGCCTCCCGTGCGCCAGTGTTATTTCATCCTGCTCAGTATGTTTGCCAGCCTGCCGGCCATGGCTCTGACTTTTCAGACACGGCTGGAGAATATCGAGTGGAAAGTGGAAGGCGACAAATTCGAATGCCGTCTGATCCAGCCCATCACTGACTTCGGTTCCGGAGCCTTTGTGCGTCGGGCTGGCGAGCAGGCTGTTTTCCGCCTCAATGCCTACAACCCGATGCTTGGCGAGGGCTCTGCAACGCTACTGGCGGCGGCTGCACCGTGGCAGCCGGGGAGGGGAGACATTGATCTGGGGTCCTTACGCATTGGGCGTGGCCAGGTCTTGTTCAACAGTTCTCAAGCCCAGGCAGGACGCTTGTTTCGCGGGTTGCTCGAAGGGCGAAGCCCACTGGTAAGGCATTACTCCCGTGAGGGCAGCGTGTCGGAAGTTCGTCTATTGCCGGTCAGGTTTCGCCAGGCTTACGGGGATTACGAAGCCTGCACCGCAAAGCTGTTGCCTAAAAACTTTGAACAGGTCAGGCAAAGCCAGATCGGCTTTCCAGGTGGCGGTACCGAACTTGATCCCGCTGCTCGGAGCAGCCTGCAAGTGATGGTCGAGTACTTAAAGGCAGACCCTTCGGTCAATCACGTCATCCTGGATGGCTATTCGGACAACCTGGGCAATCGGTTGACCAATCGTGAGTTGTCCCGGCGCCGGGCATTGGCCGTAATGAATTACTTCAAGGAAAACGGGTTGCAGGAGTCGCAGATCACGGTGCGTTTCCACGGTGAACAATACCCGTTGAAGCCGAACACCAATGGGGCAAATCGCGCCCAAAACCGCCGGGTCAGTGTCCGTCTGGAGCGACTCCCTGAGCCTGTAAAAGCGGCTTCGCCAGCAGGTGTTACACCGTCTTCTGCAATTTCTTGAAGCATTCGTCTCGTCGCGGCCTTGACATAATCTGTCGCTTTGTCGTCTTAAGCTGTCGCGCCTCTGTAAATTCACGCATATGGGCGGTAGACTGTTCGGCTTTTCGAACAACCCGTGGAGTGATGGCATGGCGGACGTAAACAAGGTCGTTCTGGCTTATTCGGGCGGCCTGGACACTTCGGTGATCCTGAAGTGGCTGCAGGATACTTATAACTGTGAAGTCGTAACCTTCACCGCTGACCTGGGTCAGGGCGAAGAAGTCGAACCGGCACGTGCCAAGGCGCAAGCCATGGGCGTTAAGGAAATCTACATTGATGACCTGCGTGAAGAGTTTGTTCGAGACTTCGTTTTCCCGATGTTCCGTGCCAACACTGTTTACGAAGGCGAGTACCTGCTGGGTACTTCCATTGCTCGTCCGCTGATTGCCAAGCGCCTGATTGAAATTGCCAATGAAACAGGCGCAGATGCCATTTCCCACGGCGCAACGGGTAAAGGTAATGACCAGGTTCGTTTTGAACTGGGCGCTTATGCCCTGAAACCAGGGGTCAAGGTTATTGCTCCTTGGCGTGAGTGGGACTTGCTCTCCCGTGAAAAGCTGATGGATTACGCTGAAAAGCACAACATCCCGATCGAACGTCACGGCAAGAAGAAATCCCCTTACTCGATGGATGCCAACTTGCTGCACATCTCCTACGAGGGCGGTGTGCTGGAAGATACCTGGACCGAGCACGAAGAAGACATGTGGCGTTGGACCAAGTCGCCAGAAGACGCGCCTAACACGCCGACCTTTCTGGAACTGACTTACCGCAATGGCGATATCGTTGCCCTGGACGGCGTCGAAATGACCCCGGCCACCGTGTTGGCAACCCTTAACCGTATCGGCGGCGAGAACGGCATCGGTCGTCTCGATATCGTTGAGAACCGTTATGTAGGGATGAAGTCCCGTGGCTGCTACGAAACACCGGGCGGCACCATCATGCTGCGGGCTCACCGTGCCATTGAGTCGATCACTCTGGACCGTGAAGTCGCTCACCTGAAAGACGAGTTGATGCCCAAGTACGCCAGCCTGATCTACACCGGCTACTGGTGGAGCCCTGAGCGTTTGATGCTGCAACAAATGATTGATGCGTCTCAGGCTCACGTGAACGGTGTGGTTCGCCTGAAATTGTACAAAGGCAACGTGATCGTTACCGGTCGCAAGTCTGACGATTCGTTGTTTGATGCCAACATTGCCACTTTTGAAGAAGATGGCGGTGCTTACAACCAGGAAGACGCTGCAGGGTTTATCAAGTTGAATGCATTGCGCATGCGCATTGCTGCAAACAAAGGCCGCAAGTTTTTCTGATACGCGCTGTCTGAAAAAAAGCCCCGGCCATTGGTCGGGGCTTTTTTTTGCTGAAGAGTCAGGCGTGACGGGCTCATCAAGGCGAATTCAGTGTGTCCAGCTTGCGCGTATCTCTATTGTAGATGATGACTTGTGTGTGACCAATACAAGCGTTGCGTACAAGGTGTTTAAGCGTCTCTAGTTGTGATTGTGTATTAACGAGCAGTAGCAATACATATTTTCCTGTCATGTTGTTTTTGTTGTTGCGTGCTTTATTCAAGAGGATGCACAGGGTGTTTTCAAGTGTGTGTTTGTCTTGTCGTGGCGAGGATTCGTGGCTAAGGTCGATGAAATAAAGCTTTGTAGGTTCGGTGCTGTCAACTAATACGACGCTCTCTGTCGTGACGGTTGTGGACGTGCTTTTTGGCACAGGAGGCACTGGCGGGTCAGGATCATGAATTCTATGGCCCTGTGGAAGGAATACAAAACGCTGAGGTGTGCGTGCGCTGAATTTTATGTCCGTGTGATAGCGCAGTGTGGAAAGTGTTATTGAGGGTGTTATGTTTTTTAAGGCGGGTGGAGGCTCTGCGTGAAGTGCGGTAGCTATGGGAGTGTGTTCTGCCTTGGATAAATCAGCCGGTGTGTAAAGGCTCTTGTTGTTGAAGTTTAGAGT
Source organism: Pseudomonas deceptionensis (assembly GCF_900106095.1). Lineage (NCBI taxonomy): Bacteria > Pseudomonadati > Pseudomonadota > Gammaproteobacteria > Pseudomonadales > Pseudomonadaceae > Pseudomonas > Pseudomonas deceptionensis. Next base: position 1,996,756 of record NZ_FNUD01000002.1, read on the forward strand.
GAGAAAAAATAGGGTGATTAAAAAGGACGGAAATATGATCAAAAACCATACATATATTTTTTGGTGTTCGCTGTTGATGTAGGGCAATGACACTGCAGCGGAAGCCTCTGTCAGCATTGAAAAAATAGCGATCACTGTAAGTGGGTTATTGATTTTTATTTTGTTTCGTATCATTTGATAAGTTCCGGGAAGAGGTGGCCGGGGGCGGTGTGGGACTGTGAGGTGTGGAAAGATTTTATGCGGTGGCGGTGGGTGTTTTCAGGGAGTGCCTTTTATTAAGCTAGGCGGGTGGTTGACGTCGCAAACAGAATGCAGGTGCAGTTGATGCGGCCAGTGAGTGGTTTTTCGGATTTCTGTCTTAATTCGAACTGTCTGTAGGAAGTGTTTCGTAAAGGAGGGCGAATTCTATAAGTTTTGTTAGGGTTGTGATGGCTGACGGCGTAAGTTTTTTTATTTCAAACCAAATGTAGTGAAGAGTATGCGGTGGTGTGTGCCTGTGAGGGGAGTATCTATCTAGATTTTATTTTTGGTCAGTTGTCTGGGGGCGAAATGTTAAAGGTGAGTTTTGTTTTGATATATTTTTGTGCCTAGGTGTTTTCTGAATGCTGTGTAGTCTTATTCTTTAAGTGAAATTGCCTGCTGTTTTCTCATGGGGAAATAGTGGATTTTACCTTTCGTGAATATTAGTTGGTTTTGAATTTCTTTTTTTTCTGATTGCGTTATGGCTCATTTTTAAAAGGAGGGTTCAAGTATTGAATGAAGGGCGTGTTGATGTGCTGATATCTTGGCTCTGACTTGAAGTAGGGCGCTTGCCATTACCTGTGTGAAGTGCTTCAAATGATACTCATGGTTGTTTATTTACTTTGAGGGTGACGTCGCAGGGAAAGATATATATTGATTTGTTTACTTGAGGTGTAATAAATGCTTGTTATTTGTAGATCGGGTATGTGGGTGTTTTCTTGATTATGTGTAGGAAATGTCTTTGGTTGCTAGTGCTTGGGGGGACACTATGCCCAGGTTGTTATGACTAGGCTATTGTGCTGGTTCTAAAAATTCGAACAGCGATAAATTGGAATTGCCTATGAATAAAGTGCTGATCGTGGATGATCATCCTGTAATTCGTCTTGCTGTGCGTATGCTCATGGAAAGACATGGCTACGAAGTCATCGCAGAGACGGACAATGGAGTGGACGCTTTACAGCTTGCGCGTGAACACGCTCCCGATATTGTAATTCTCGATATAGGGATACCTAAACTTGACGGGCTTGAAGTTATTGCGCGCCTGTCAACACCTGCAGTGCCTATCAAGGTTCTGGTGCTGACCTCACAAGCTCCAGGCCACTTTTCCATGCGCTGTATGCAGGCAGGTGCAGCGGGGTATGTATGCAAGCAGCAGGATTTGACCGAGCTGCTGAGTGCTATCAAGGCTGTGCTGTCAGGTTACAGTTACTTCCCGAATCAGGCTTTGCACTCAGTGCGCTCCAGCCTGGGAAATGCCAGCGAGGCGGATATGGTCAATCGTCTGTCAGGGCGAGAGATGATGGTACTGCAGCAGCTGGCGCGGGGGAAAAGCAACAAAGAGATAGCTGATGGTATGTTTCTCAGCAATAAAACGGTGAGTACCTACAAGACGCGCCTTTTATTGAAGCTGAATGCCCGCTCGCTCGTTGATTTGATCGAGCTTGCACAGCGTAATGGCCTGGTATGAGGCGGGAGGTGCGAGGAGTTGAGAGCCAAGTCAGAGCCCTCTGAAAACAAAAAAGCCTCCGCTATAGGAGGCTTTTAATGTCGTTTTCCAAAAACTAAAGATCGTATCCATAATCTTCAAGCTCTTTTCTGAGCCGTTTTTCTTCCAGAAGTGCGTCTATGGTCCGGCGTTTGGCCAAATTGGTTTTGGCCACCTCGATAACAGGCTCCACTATTTCGTCCGGATCGACGACTGCAAAATCTTCTTCTACTTCCAGTTCTTCTTTGCCAGTGCTCATTCAGTTCACTCCAGGCCAAGACAGTCAATGGCGCCCCTTATAGCGATATTCGCTGCTGGGGTAAAAAAGATTTTCTCAATCGATCAGCCCATAAAATATCTATTACTCAATCATCAGAGGTTTTTTCCTTGAATTCGCACAGGTCTTCTATGCGACAGCTCCCGCACCGCGGCTTGCGCGCCTGGCAGACGTAACGGCCATGCAGGATGAGCCAATGATGGGCGTCCAGCAGATAAGGTTTGGGTACGTATTTCATTAAATTCTTTTCGACCTCGACCACATTTTTGCCGGGTGCAATTCCCGTTCGGTTACTGACCCTGAAAATATGGGTGTCCACAGCCATGGTCAGCTGTCTGAAGGCTGTGTTGAGTACGACGTTTGCAGTCTTTCGCCCTACTCCGGGGAGCGCTTCAAGCGCTTCGCGCGTCTGCGGTACCTGACTGTCATGGCGCTCAATCAATAAGCGGCAGGTTTCAATCACGTTTTTAGCCTTGCTGTTAAACAGGCCAATGGTTTTGATGTACTCCGTCAGCCCTTCTACCCCCAGAGCGTAGATGGCTTCTGGTGTATTGGCGACTGGAAACAGTTTGGCCATTGCCTTGTTCACGCTCACGTCGGTGGCTTGAGCGGACAGGATCACGGCAATCAATAGTTCGAAAGGAGAGGTGTAGGCCAGCTCGGTTTTGGGTTCGGGGTTGTCTTCGTGAAAACGGCGAAATATCTCAAGGCGCTTTGCGGCGTTCATGGGTTAAACCTTTGCTAGATAGCTGCCCGTTAAACGAAGCGGCGCTTGTGGTGAGGGAATCTATCAGACCTTGGGCGGGGCCAGCGCTTTGAGTGTTATTTCTGCCTGTGTCACAGCTTCAGTCAAAAGCGCCAGTTGCGCGCTGGACTGCTCTTGGGTTTGCGCCTTTTTAAGCTCGGCGCGCCGCATGGCCAGTTGGATTTTTGCGCGTTTGAGATCCGCGTTGTTTGCAGCGGGCTCGGCAGCACTTTCCTTGGGGCCAGCCTCCAGTCGGGCCAGTGTGTGTTCGGCTGACTCAAACTGCTGCTGCAGGGCCACGAGCTGGGATTGCTGCGGTGCAGTTGGAGGATGGCCAAATGCCTTGAGCGATTTGTTCAATTGGGCGCGGGCCATAGCGAGCTCGACCTTGGCTTTTTTAAGCGCTGCATCGTTGGGACTGGGTGGTTCTGCTGCCTGGCTGCCTGGGCGCATGCCGCTGTCGACGCCTGCAGGTGGCCGTTGGGCGCGTGCCAGGCGTTCTGCCAGTCTGTGTTGCTCTTCGCGGTGCAGGCGTTCGTCACGCCGCTCATAACGTCTGCGGGCGTGGTCACGCTTTTTGCTGCGGGCGTTGTGCTGCTCTGCTTCGTGAGCGAGCCCACCGACAATCGGGATTACATTTGCAGGTAAAGGCCGCATTTCAATGCAGTCCACCGGGCAGGGAGCCACGCAGAGGTCACAGCCGGTGCATTCGTCGACAATGACGGTGTGCATGAGCTTTGCCGCGCCGAGAATGGCATCAACTGGGCAGGCCTGAATGCATTTGGTACAACCGATACATTCGGCTTCGCGAATATAGGCTACCTGGGGTGGCGCAGTACCTCGCCCGGTATCCAGTTCCAGTACAGGAATGCTGAGCAGAGTGGCGAGTGCGGCAATGGTTTCATGGCCTCCGGGCGGGCACTTGTTGATGGCCTCGCCTTGGGCAATACCTTGCGCATAGGGTTTGCAGCCCGGGTGGCCGCATTTTCCGCATTGGGTTTGCGGCAATAAAGCATCAATACGTTGAATCAGGCTCATGGTGTGATCAGTCCAGCGACGTCGGGGCGCACCCGGGCGGCACTCATCATGCGCAGGTGAATAGTTGGGGTGTGGCGATTAAACATCAGTGTCAGGTCAGTCATGATCGGTACGGTCAAGCGAGCAGGGCTGATTATCCGACAAGGCAGGCAGGGCAGCTGGATGACAGCCGCTAACGGTTTTTGGACCGTTAGCGGTTGAGAGGCGGGCGTTATTACTTGATGCGTTGACCAGGTTTAGCGCCGCTATCCGGGCTCAGCAGGTAAATTTCTTCACCGCCAGGGCCGGCAGCCATCACCATGCCTTCAGATATGCCGAAGCGCATTTTACGCGGCTTCAAGTTGGCAATCATCATGGTCAGGCGACCTTCAAGGTCGGCCGGGTTCGGATAAGCGCTCTTGATGCCCGAGAACACGTTGCGTTGTTCATCGCCAATATCCAGCGTCAGGCGCAGCAGCTTGTCCGCACCTTCAACGGCTTCGGCCTTGAGGATCAGCGCGACGCGCAAATCCACAGCGGCGAAGGCATCAAAGTCGATTTCTGCAGCCAGTGGTTCCTTGACCAGCTCACCGTTGCCTTGTGGGGCAGCGGAACCGGTGTCGGTCTGGCTGGCAACCAGATCTTCTTTGGATGCATCGCTCATGGCCTGGACCTTGACCGGGTCAATACGGGTCATCAGTGGTTTGAATGCATTCAACTGATGGTTGGCCAGCAAGACGCTGTAATCGTTCCAGGTCAAAGGCTCGACGTTCAGGAAGGCCTCTGCATCGGCTGCGAGCTGTGGGAGTACCGGCTTGAGGAAGATGATCAGCTGGCGGAACAGGTTGATCCCCAGGGCGCAGACGGCCTGGACTTCATCCTGCTTGCCTTCGACCTTGGCCATTGCCCAAGGCGCTTTTTCAGCGATCCAGGCGTTGGCGCGGTCGGCCAGGGCCATGATTTCACGCATGGCGCGGGCAAAGTCACGGGCTTCATAAGCTTCGGCAATGCTCGGTGCTGCAGCAAGGAACGCATCGGTCAGCTCGGGAGCAGCATTGCCCTCGACCATGACGCCGGCGTTGCCCTTGTGAATGAAGCCGGCACAACGGCTGGCAATGTTCACCACTTTGCCGACCAGGTCCGAGTTGACCTTCTGTACGAAGTCTTCCAGGTTCAGGTCCAGGTCATCGACGCCGCGCGCCAGCTTGGAAGCGTAGTAATAGCGCAGGTATTCCGGTGACAGGTGGTCCAGATAGGTGCGGGCCTTGATAAAGGTGCCGCGGGATTTGGACATTTTCTGACCGTTGACGGTCAGGTAGCCGTGCACGTTGATGGCAGTCGGCTTGCGATAGCCGGCACCTTCGAGCATCGCAGGCCAGAACAGGGCGTGGAAGTTCACGATGTCCTTGCCGATGAAGTGATACAGCTCGGCGGTGGAATCCTTGGCCCAGTACGCATCGAAGTCCAGTTCCGGACGGCGTGCGCAGAGGTTCTTGAAGCTGGCCATGTAGCCGATTGGGGCATCCAGCCATACGTAGAAGTATTTGCCGGGTGCGTCCGGGATCTCGAAGCCGAAGTACGGCGCATCGCGGGAGATATCCCACTGTTGCAGGCCGGCATCCAGCCACTCGGCGATCTTGTTGGCTACGGCATCTTGCAGGGCGCCGCTACGGGTCCAGCTTTTGAGCATGGCGTCGAAGTCGGGAAGCTTGAAGAAGAAGTGCTCGGAATCCTTGAGTACCGGGGTGGCCCCCGAGATCGCCGACTTCGGGTTTTTCAGGTCGGTTGGCGCGTAGGTGGCGCCGCATTTTTCGCAGTTGTCGCCGTATTGATCATCCGTGCCGCATTTAGGGCAGGTGCCCTTGATGAAGCGGTCGGCCAGGAACATTTTCTTTTCCGGGTCGAAGTACTGGGTGATCGTGCGGGTAGCGATATGCCCGGCTTCGCGCAACTTGATGTAGATCGCACTCGACAGCTCACGGTTTTCTTCGGCGTGGGTCGAATGGAAGTTGTCGAAGTCTACGAGGAACTCTGCGAAGTCGGCGCTGTGTTCAGCCTGGACGTTGGCGATCAGTTGCTCGGGGGTGATGCCTTCTTTCTCGGCGCGCAACATGATGGCCGAGCCGTGGGCGTCGTCTGCGCAGACATAAGTGCATTGATTGCCGCGAAGTTTCTGGAAGCGCACCCACATATCGGTCTGGATGTACTCAAGCATATGGCCAAGGTGAATTGAACCATTGGCATAGGGCAGGGCGCTGGTGACGAGGATCTTGCGTGGCTCGGACATGGGGCTCGGCTACTTGATGAGACGGTGGTCGGCCACTATAAAGCGCCGAGCAATATATTTCACCCCGTGGCTGTGTATCTGATCGTTTACGCAGATTTTGACTGTTTCGAAAGCCTGCTTCCGCAAGTCTATTACAGGTACGATAGCGGCCTGTTTTACTCAGTCTTTACGGGAGTTGCCCATGAGCGCAGTCAATCGCGCAGCGGTGGAGGCCGTCCTTCGCCAATACACCGACCCTTATTTGAATCAGGATCCGGTCAGTGCCGGATGCATTCGCAACATTGAGATTCAGGGCGATCGCGTCAGTGTCCAGCTTGAGTTGGGTTATGCCGCGGGCCTGTTCAAGAGCGGCTGGGCGCAAATACTGCAAATGGCCATCGAGAATATGGATGGCGTGACCTCGGCCAAGGTTGAAATCAGTTGTGTGATTGCTGCGCACAAGGCGCAGGCGCAAATCCCGGGCCTGGCCAATGTGAAAAACATTGTGGCCGTGGCCTCTGGCAAGGGCGGTGTCGGTAAATCCACCACCGCAGCCAATCTGGCGCTGGCGCTGGCCCGTGAAGGAGCGCGGGTGGGGGTTCTGGATGCGGATATCTATGGTCCGAGTCAGGGCGTGATGTTCGGTATTCCTGAGGGTACCCGGCCAAAAATTCGTGATCAGAAGTGGTTTGTGCCCATTGAGGCCCATGGCGTTGAAGTGATGTCGATGGCATTCCTGACCGACGACAACACGCCGATGGTCTGGCGCGGTCCGATGGTGTCGGGGGCGTTGCTGCAGTTGGTGACGCAAACCGCCTGGAACGACCTCGATTATCTGGTCATCGACATGCCGCCGGGCACGGGGGATATCCAGCTGACCCTGGCGCAAAAAGTCCCGGTGACCGGTTCGGTAATCGTCACCACCCCGCAGGATCTGGCTTTGCTGGATGCGCGCAAGGGTGTCGAAATGTTCCGCAAGGTGAACATTCCGGTGCTGGGCGTGGTGGAGAACATGGCCGTACACATTTGCTCAAACTGTGGTCATGCAGAGCATCTGTTCGGCGAGGGCGGTGGCGAGAAGCTGGCGACCCAATATGGGGTTGAGGTGCTTGCCTCGCTGCCATTGTCGATGGAGATCCGTGAGCAGGCCGATAACGGCAAGCCAACAGCAGTTGCTGACCCCGATAGCCCGATTGCACTGATCTATCAGGAACTGGCCCGCCAGGTAGGCGCGCGGATTGTTCTGCATGAAGCGGCTTCGCAGGCGATGCCGACGATCACTACCAGCGACGACTGATTACGCGGCAGGTGTAAAACTTGAGGGGGTGATCGCGGTGATGCTATCGCGGTCAAACCCGCTCCCACAGGTTTTGAATGGTTCACACCTGTGGCGACTTTATTGCAGGCATAAAAAAACCCCGCTTTTAAGGGCGGGGTTTTTTACTGGATCAGCACAAGTTAGATAACTTGAACTTCCTCAGCTTGCATGCCTTTCTGACCGCGGGTAGCGATGAAAGAAACCTGTTGGCCTTCTTTCAGGCTTTTGAAGCCGTCGGATTGGATTGCTTTGAAGTGAACAAACAGGTCGTCACCGGATTGTGGAGTGATGAAGCCGAAGCCTTTTTCATCGTTGAACCACTTAACGGTACCAGTTTGGCGATTAGACATGGTGTAACTCCTTGAACAAAGATAACTGCGACGCAGGAAAAGCCCTGGCCGAGACTGAGTGCAAAGAGCAGGAAAAATTCTTGGAGATGGTTGGATCGAAATTCAACATATCGTGTAGAGATTCTCAGTGACACAAGCAACACAGTGGCGCCACCTTAACGCTTTTTTCAGAACGTGCAAAGGGTCTTTGCGAAGGTTTCTATAAAAACGTGACTGACGGTTGCCCTCACACCCTGTATTCACGGCATCTAAGGCTATTTTCGATATTTTTGCCCCAGACTTTTGAACCGGGCCCTAGGGGGCGGTAAGATGCCCAACAGAATTTTCTACCTCGCTATTCAGGACACCCGCCATGAGCATCAAACCAGACAAGTGGATTCGCCGCATGGCGCAAGAGCACGGCATGATCGAACCTTTCGTCGAGCGTCAGGTGCGTGAAGAGGGTGAGAACCGTCTGATTTCCTATGGCGTATCGAGCTATGGCTACGACGTTCGTTGCGCAAATGAATTCAAAGTGTTCACCAATATCAACTCGGCGACCGTTGATCCGAAGAATTTCGACGCGGGCAGCTTTGTTGATGTGATCAGCGACGTCTGCATCATTCCGCCGAACTCCTTTGCGCTGGCGCGCACCGTTGAATACTTCCGTATCCCGCGCAACGTGCTGACCATCTGTCTGGGTAAAAGCACCTACGCTCGCTGCGGCATCATCGTTAACGTGACGCCGCTTGAGCCAGAGTGGGAAGGCCACGTAACGCTGGAGTTCTCCAACACCACGACATTGCCGGCCAAGATCTACGCCAACGAAGGCGTGGCGCAAATGCTGTTCTTCGAGTCGGATGAAGAGTGCGAAGTGTCGTACAAGGACCGTGGCGGCAAGTATCAGGGCCAGCGTGGCGTGACCTTGCCACGTACCTGACGAACAGAGGGAATTCTTGGGCGATCACGCACTCTATTGTGTGTATTCCGGTTACGCACCCTGCGAGCCGGAGCATCGCTCAGGAGTGCCTTATGAAGATCGATCCGAGTATCCGCGCCCAGCTGGCAAGCCTTGAGCCCAATCAGGTAGGGCTGCTGGCGTGGTCACTGCTCGCTTATCCCCAGTTGCACGCCGGTGGCATCCCTGGCCAGCCTGACCCTGATACCCCCCAGCCGATCGAACCAGAGCCCGGTGTGCCGACACTGCCGGACGAACCGCCGCCTGCCCCGACGGCCTGATCCGTACCGACCCCTTATTTCAAGTTCCCGCTCAAGAACTGGCGCAAGCGCTCGCTTTTCGGATTGTCCAGCACATCCTCAGGGGGCCCTTGCTCTTCGACCAGGCCCTGGTGAAGAAACATGACCTGGCTCGACACTTTGCGCGCAAAGCTCATTTCGTGGGTCACCATGATCATGGTGCGGCCTTCCTCGGCCAGGCCTTGAATCACCCGCAACACTTCGCCCACCAACTCCGGGTCGAGCGCTGAAGTGGGTTCGTCGAACAGCATGATTTGCGGTTCCATCGCCAGTGCCCGGGCAATGGCCACCCGCTGCTGCTGGCCCCCCGAGAGAAAGGCCGGGTACTGGTCGGCCACACGGGCAGGCAGGCCGACCTTGTCCAGATAGCGGCGAGCGCGCTCCTCGGCGTCTTTCTTGCTGACCCCCAGCACGCGACGCGGCGCCAGGGTGATGTTCTCCAGCACCGTCATGTGGCTCCACAGATTGAAGTGCTGGAACACCATTGCCAAGCGGGTGCGCAGGCGTTGCAACTCGTCATCATCGGCGACCCGCATGCCGTGCTTGTCGCTGACCATGCGAATGACCTGGCCATCAAGGGTCATGGCGCCGTCGTTCGGTGTTTCGAGGAAGTTGATGCAACGCAAAAAGGTGCTTTTGCCCGAGCCGCTGGCGCCGATCAGGCAAATTACATCCCCGCTTTTGGCCTTGAGAGAAACGCCTTTGAGTACTTCATTGTCGCCATAGCTTTTGTGCAGCCCTTCGACGGTGAGTTTGTACATGCTGACCTCAAGGAGAAAGAAGATAGCCGCTGCGATAAGCGTGTTGGCCGGCAACATGGGCGATCACCATGCCGGCGGTGGCCATTCGCCGTAGTGAGCGGGCGTAGAGCAGGCCTGCGTTGGTGCAGTAAACCGGCGTGAGCCTGTCGCTGATGGGGTCAATGATCTGTGCGATCAACTGGCCCGCGTCGAGGTAGTCACCCGGTTTGGCGCAAAACACCAGCAACCCGCCGACAGGCGTCGCCACAGGCTCCACACCGGCTAAGGGGGTTGCGGGGTAGGGCAGGGGTGGGAAAGGTCTGGATTCGCCTTCAATCGCGCCAAAATTGATCAGGTAGTCAATCAGCGCCTGACAGTCGTGCCCGGCATGTTCATGGCTGACATCGCCCTGGCCGCGCAACTCCACGGTGACGGAAAAACTGCCCTGAGGGATTGCGAAGCAATGCTCGAAGCGTTGTTGCAATTGCCACCACAGCAGGGTGAAGCACTCATCGAACGATAACCCGCCCGAGTCGGTTGCCAGCAGGCTGGCTTGTGCGCCGAGGTAGCGGGCCAGCGGCTCGACCTGTGGCCAGGCCTCGGGCGTGGTGTAAAGGTGCGCCACGGCCTCGAAGTCGCAATGCAGATCCAGCACCATGTCGGCATCGCAGGCCAGCGATTGCAGGGTCAGGCGTTGCGAGTGCAGTTGCGTCGTCGGGACTTGTGCCGCCAGTGCTTCGCGCAGATGGCGCCGAATCAGCAGCAGATTGTGCGCAGCGTCGGTGTTTAATTGCCCTTCAAGCTCATCGCCGATTTGCGTACTGAGATCCAGGAAGTTGCGATTGAAGTTTTGCCCGCTTTCCAGCTCGTAACGGCCCAGCGGGATATCCATCAGCACCTGTTCCAGGCCCGCCGGATTGGCCACTGGGACCAGCACAATTTCGCTGCGCAGCCGGCCGGCCTTTTCCAGTTCGGCCAAGCGCTGCTTGAGGTGCCAGGCGACCAGCATTCCGGGCAGTTCGTCAGCGTGCAGCGAGGCCTGAATGTAGATTTTGCCCTGTGGCTGGGAAGGTCCGTAGTGGAAGCTGTGAATATGCCGTTCAGTGCCCGGAACGGGCGCCAGTAAGGGGTGGATTTGATGTCGCTGCATGAAGGCGTCCTAGTGAGCCGGGCCGAGGAAAGCCAACCAGCGGCGTTCCGCCAGCCGGAACAATCCAACCAGAATAAAGGTGACGCAGAGATAAATAACCGCTGCGATACCAAATGACTGAAACGTCAAAAAGGTAGCTGAATTGGCGTCGCGCGCCACTTTCAATACGTCTGGAATGGTTGCGGTAAATGCCACGGTAGTGGAGTGCAGCATCAGGATCACCTCATTGCTGTAGTACGGCAATGAGCGCCGCAGCGCCGAGGGCATGATGACGTAGGTGTAGAGTTTCCAGCCACTGAGGCCATAAGCCTTGGCGGCCTCGACTTCGCCGTGGGCCATGCTGCGGATGGCACCGGCGAAAATCTCTGTGGTGTAGGCGCAGGTGTTGAGGGCAAACGCCAGAATCGTGCAGTTCATGGCGTCGCGAAAGAACGCATCCAGCACCGGTTGCGATCTGACGGCGGCAAGGCTGTAAATCCCGGTGTAGCAAATCAGCAGCTGGATATACAGCGGTGTCCCGCGGAACAGGTAGGTGTAAAACTGAACCGGCCAGCGCACCCAGCGGCTGGGCGAAACCCGCGCAATAGACAGCGGGATGGACACCACAAAGCCGATCACCAGCGAGGCTGTCAGCAGCCACAAAGTCATGGCCAGGCCGGTGATGTGATAGCCGTCGCTGTACAGAAACGGCCGCCAGTACTCCTGCAATAGCTCAATCATCGCACTGCCTCCCGAGATCCCGCAGCATAGCGGCGTTCCAGCCGGCGTAACACGTAGTTGGATGCGCTGGTAATGGCCAGGTAAATAAGCGCCGCAATCACCAGGAAATAGAACAGCTGATAGGTGCTTTTGCCCGCGTCCTGAGCGGCCTTGACCAGATCGGCCAGACCAATGATGGACACCAGCGCCGTGGCCTTGAGCATCACCATCCAGTTATTGCCAATGCCCGGCAGGGCGAAGCGCATCATCTGCGGGAAAACCACGTAGCGGAAACGCTGCCCGCGCTTGAGGCCATATGCAGTCGCCGCTTCGACTTGACCACGGGGCACCGAGAGGATCGCGCCGCGAAAGGTCTCGGTGAAATACGCACCGTAGATAAAGCCCAGGGTGATGACCCCGGCACTGAACGGATCGATCTCGATGTATTCCCACTCCATCGCATCGGTGAGGCTGGTCAGCCAGGTTTGCAGGCTGTAAAAAATCAGCAGCATCAGCACCAGATCGGGGACGCCGCGAATCAGAGTGGTGTAGAGCTGTGCCGGGATGCGTAACAGTTTAAGGCTGGAGAGTTTGGCGCTGGCGCCGAGCAGGCCGAGCACTACGCTCACCGCCAGCGACAGTACCGATAACTTGAGGGTCATCCAGGTGCCTTGCAGCAACAAGGGGCCGAAGCCCTGCAAGCTGAATGCAGAAAGCCCAAGGCTCTGTAAAAGGTTTTCAACCATGACAATCGAACCTATGGCAGTCAAAAAGGCACCCACGCGCAGGTGGGTGCCGAGGCATTATTTGCCGCTGTAAAGATTCAGATCGCCGAAGTGTTTTTTCTGGATCGTGGCGTAGGTGCCATCGTCGTGTAACGCTTTGATACCTTTGTTCAGCAAGGTCTGTAGCTCTTTGTTACCTTTTTTGATACCGATTGCCGTTTTAGAAGGCAGCAATTCGCTGTCAACGGGCTTGCTGACTTCGTAATCAGCGCCTTGTGGCGTTTTCAAGAAGCCCAGTTCGGCTTGCAACATGTCCTGAATCGAAGCGTCGAGACGGCCTGAAATAAGGTCGGCATACACCTGATCCTGGTTGGCGTAGGCCTGGGTTTTGACGCCTGCCTTGTCCAGTACCGCCTTGGCGTAGGCTTCCTGGATGGTGCCTTGTTCGTAACCGACGGTCTTGCCTTTCAGTGACTCAGGGGTTGCGTCCAGGCCTGCCCCTTTTTTGAACACCAGCGAGGTCGGGCCGGAGAACAGCTCGCTGGAGAAGTCGATGACCTTCTCGCGGGCAGGGGTGACGGTCATGGACGAGATCACACCGTCGAATTTGTTGGCTTTAAGCCCTGGAATGGTGCCATCAAAGTCAGATTCGACCCATTTGCACTTGACCTTCAATTCGGCGCAGATGGCATTGCCCAAGTCGATATCAAAGCCCACCAGGCTGCCATCGGCCGCCTTGGACTCAAACGGTGCATAGGACGGGTCAACGCCGAAACGCAACTCCTTATAGTCTTTGGCAAGCGCTGCGCCGGCAGCCATGCATAAAGTCAGTGCAGAGAGGGCAAGAAATGCTTTTTTCATTATTCAATCCCTAAAACCAATGAGCGCTTGTGGCGCGTGATGACTGCTACTGGAACGCTACGACACAAGGGAAGTAGCAAGTTCCGAACCACAGTGGGACCGGGAATGAATTAAAGGGATAAATGCGGTCAGAAGGGGGGCGAGTGCTTTAAAAAAATGCACGGTAAAACAGGCGCACTTAAACAGTGCGCACAGACAAAGGGGGGAGGGCGAAAAACCTGCGAGAGCAGCGACGCGGAGAGCCAGGCACCCCGCGTCGCTGCTGTTTATTTCCCCGGCATCAACGTCAACCGTGTGGTGCCATAGGTTTTGTCGAAGTTTTGAGGCTGCATAGGGAAGCTGATGTACTGGCCCTTCAGCCAAGGGTCGATACCGTCGGTGTAGTGCGGGCTGGACGGGTTGCTGGACTGGCCCGTACTGTTTTGCCCCATCATCGGTTCGACTTGCCCGAAGTCGACGATCATGCGCATCGCCGGGATCAGGGTGACGTCGAAACTTGAGCCCGCGACGTTGTAAGCCGCGGTGTTGAGCGTGGTGTGATCACCGCCTGCCATGACCGGTCCGCGAACGGTCTGGCCGCTGGCGTTGCGCCACAGGTAGTGGTGCAGCTTGCCCCATTGCCATGCCTTGTGATCAAGGCCCATCAAGCTGTCCCCGGCACTGATGGCGCTCGCCAGGCTGCGCGCCAGGATGGCCGGTTTGTCTTCTTTTTGCGGGGTACGGGTATCGTCCCAGAAGGGGCTGTCTTCGCGGCCCAGCAAGTGATCAGCCAGGGCCGAGTACGACAGGTTGCTGTTGGCGATAAATGCCTTCCAGTTGGCGCTGGTCTCGGGGCCCAGTTCATCCAGGAAGATTTGCCGGGTGCTTTCTTGCAAAAACAGCTCATACAGCGAGGCGTCTGCCGAAGTGGGGCTGAGTTTGCCGTCAAAAGCCATCAGTCGGCCGAGTGCTTCGCGGGCTTTGGCCTGGTCTGCCACGGGCAACGCGGCAATCGCCTGCTTGAGCGGCTGCGCCATGCCGGGAGCGCTAAACATGGTTTTCAGCTTGGCCGCGAACAGTGTGGTCTGGTCGTACTGCATCGCGATCATGCTGCGAGCGTCCTGTTTGCCACTGCTGGCCAGCTGCGCAAGGCGCTCGCTGCGTTCCGGGGCCAGCCACGAGTTGGACAGTTGCATGCCGTAGCCATAGGCGGCGGTGCGCTGGTTGGCCGTACCCAGCCAGCCCTGGGCAGGGTCCTGGTCGTAGGGGTGCAGCATCGGGTCGGCGTAACCCTCCCAGTCGTAGCGGCTGTCCCAGCCCGGCGAAGGGAACAATCCCAGGCCTTCACGGCGGTTGGGGTAGAGCCCGGTCACTTGCCAGCCAATGTGGTTGGCATCGGCGTACAGCAAGTTCAGCGCGACGGCGCGGATTTCGCGGCTGGCGTCCGAGGCTTTTTCGCTGTTCTGGGCGCGGGACAGGTCGAAAAACGCATCAAGGGTTTTGTCGCCCTTCAAGTCCGGGGTTTGCAGTGCAAGCCCAAGGCTGCTGTTCAAGGCATTGGGTGTGCCCAGGGCGCTGTTGAGCAGCGGGCCGTGGCGGGTTTCGTAAATGGCCTCACGGATGGGGCGCTGACCTTTGACAAAGAACGTCTCGTTGCGCACAGTCGCCGGTAGCCATTTTCCGTCAGCGAGGTAGTACAGGCTGTTGCCTTGGCGCTTGAGTTTTTCCAGGAACACATCCTGGTTATCCCCCATGGCCATGCTCATGCCCCACGCCACCTTGCCGTTGAACCCGGCAAAGAGTGTCGGCAAGCCCGCGATTGAAGCCCCTGCAGCCTGGTATTTGGGGGCGCGGATCTGCACATAGCTCCACGCCGAAGGCACGCCGATGGGCTGGTGGATATCGTTGGCCAACAGGCTTTTACCGTTACGACTGCGCTGCGGGCCGATGGCCCAGTCACTCGACGCGGTGACCCCCGGCAGGCTCAGCTGCGTCACCTGCTCCAGAGCCTGGGCCACACTGCTCAAACCTTGTAGCTGACTGCCCAGGGCCAGGCCTTTGAGCTTGTCGGCTTCGGCAGTGGGCAGGGCTTCGTTGGGGTATGTCGGCATCAGCCAGGGGAGTTTGTCGGTGCCGACTTTTTGCGCCAGCACCAGCGAATTGAGCTCTTCTTGCAGATTGACCGACATTCCGAAGTTCAACAGGCTGAAAATCAGCGCTGAATCTTCCGGTTTCCAGTACTCGATTTTGTAGCTGGCCTGCGCCAGATCGGCCGGCAGCTTGTCGCGGTAGCGGAACAGGTAGGCGTTGACCCCGCGGGCATACACTTCGAAAAACTTTTTAAGGCGTGGAGATGCGCTTTTATAGAGCTCGTCCGCGGTTTTTTTCAGATTGACGGTACGCATCAACCGGTCGGTTTCCAGCGCATCGGCACCGTCCAGCTCTGCCATCCGGCCTTGGGCGAGCAAGCGTAGACGCACCATCTGGCTGATACGGTCGCCGGCGTGTACGTAGCCCAGGGTGAACAGGGCGTCATGAAAACTGCTGCTTTCGATCAGCGGCATGCCCTGGCTGTTACGACGAACCGATACGTTCTGCGCCAGCCCTTTGAGCGGCAGTACGCCGGAGGCAGGCACCAGGCTTTCAGTGGAGTGGTTGTTAATCTGGCAACCGGTCAGGCCCAGCAGGCTGACCACTGCCGCGGCAACGCCGAACCGGGGTAAAAAATGAGTAAGGGCTGGCGAGGCCATGGCAAAGCTCCTGCGGGGGGTAGTGTCATCGAAAGGCGCTACGTTAGTGAGGCCGATGACACCGTGCAAGCGCTATCTTGGCGTGTTGAGGCGCCTTGCGCTGCGCAACATCCGTAGCCGCTGCCGAAGGCTGCGGTAAGGTCCGAAGACCCTTTAAAAACATAGAGCCGCTGCGCGGCCCATCCCGGCCTGCGGCAGCGGCTACACACATCCTGATTGGGTTACTTCTGCGGGTTGATCTTGTCCACCAGCGCGTAAGCCCGTTCAGTGGCCGGACGCGCCTTGACGCGATGGAACCACACCTTTAGGGCCGGGAAATCGTCGAGGTTCTGGCCTTGCCATTCATGGGGCATGATCCACGGGTAAATCGCCATGTCGGCGATGCTGTACTCAGCCCCGGCGACAAACGCCCGGCCTTCCAGTTGTTTGTTCAATACGCCATAAAGACGGGCCGTTTCATCGGTGTAGCGCTTCATCGCATAAGGGATTTTTTCAGGCGCGAAGCGGTTGAAGTGATGGTTTTGCCCGGCCATCGGCCCCAGGCCACCCATTTGCCAGAACAACCATTGCAGGGCCATCTGCCGGCCGCGCAGGTCTTTGGGCAGAAATTGCCCGGTTTTTTCCGCGAGGTACAGCAAGATAGCGCCCGATTCGAACAGCGACAGCGGTTCGCCGCCGTCAGCCGGGGCCTGATCGACAATGGCCGGGATGCGATTGTTCGGAGCGATCTTCAGGAAGTCAGGCGCGAACTGTTCGTTCTTGCCGATATTGATTGGATGAACCTTGTAGGGCAGGCCGGCTTCTTCCAGGAATAACGAAACTTTGTGGCCGTTGGGAGTGGTCCAGTAATAAAGATCGATCATGAAGGGCTCCAGAAGGGGATTTTCACGCAGCGCCTGACGCCCATCAATGGGAGCCGTTGACTGTGGGATGTCAGTTTTACTCCCAAAAGCGCGTTGAGTGAAAGCCGGTGGATGGCTTCTCTGTGGGATTTTTCACGAAGCTAAAACAGAAACGCCGCACGTGCTCTAGGCAGGTGCGGCGTGTGCAGGGCGTCCCGAGGGATCAGGCGCCGTGGCACTTCTTGAATTTTTTGCTGCTGCCGCACGGGCAAGGGTCGTTGCGGCCAACGTCTTTGAGTTCGTTGCGCACAGGCTCTTGAGGTGCATGGCCGCAATGCGGGCCATGCACATGACCGTTGTCGTGGTCATGGGTGTGACCATGATCATGATCGTGGTTGCAGTCGGGGCCATGAACGTGGGGTTGTTGGGTCATTGCTCAATCACTCTGGAATAAAATCGCCGGGGATTATCTCGCCTTTACGCGTCAGGTGCACGTCGTAACCGTAGAACAGGCCGGTTTCAAGGGTGCCTTCAAACCGGTAGGGGATAGGCCGGTCTGGTGATTCAAGCAATTTGACCAGTGGGCGCACGTGTGGCCAGAGGTTGGTGCGAACCGGGATCACGAAAGTTGCATGGCTGTTGGGCTCCACACTGAACCAGTGTTCATTCTCGCCTTCAGTCAACTTAATGGTGCCCAGGTACACGGTGTAGCTCAGGCCGCGCACGGTGAGCGTCGAGTCATTGGGGTTGTCTACCCTGAAATGCAGCTTGAAGCGCTGCTCCAGCATTTTGGCCTGAACCAGCTCGACCTTCACCAGTTGTACGTCCGGGTCTTTGTCTGCCGAGCCGAACCAGGAGGCGCACCCCGACAGCATCAGGATCGTCACCAGGGCAATTGTTTTTGTTATTTGAGCCCGAGAATCCATTCCTTACTCCAGATGATCTGTATCGGTTGATCTTATTGACCGAAAAAACCGGCACAGCATTTTTTGAATTTCAGGCCGCTGGAGCATGGGCAGGCATCATTGCGCCCGACTTTAAGCGGTACGGTCGGGTCGATGAAGTACCAGCGCCCGGCGCTTTGCACGAAAGATGAGCGCTCGCGGTGACTGTGCTCGCCGTTGGCGTCGTGCCAACGTGCAGTAAAGGTCACAAATGCATGTTCAGGCTGACCGCCGAACACTTCGCTGCTTTCAACCTCCAGCCCCAGCCAGGTGCTTTGTGCGCTCCAGGCGGCAATGGACTGGCGATCGAGCCCGGCTTGTTGCACCGGCAAAGTGGTTGCCACCAGATACTCGATCAGCCCGAGCACATAGGCGCTGTAACGCGAACGCATCAGCGTTTCGGCGCTTGGGGCCGGGTGCCCGTCGTGATAATGCCCGCAGCAGGCGGCCAGCAAGTTGCCGCTGCCACAGGGGCAAATGGATGTACTCATCGGGTTACCACCAATACTTGCCAAAATTTTCCGGGTTGGCCCAAAACCTGGCATTGAGCCAGTCGGGTACTTGTTTGTACTCACGCAGATCGTAAGTGAACAGCGTCAGTACCTGCTCATCCCGCTGAAAGCGTTCGTTGCTTTGCAGGGCCAGAGCAAAAAAGTCGGTTTCTTTCCAGTCACAGGCTGCCAGGTCCGCGAGCACGGCGATACGGCTGGCATTGAGGTTGCGAATCCCGCCCAGCAGTTCCAGACCTGTGCGCTTGGGCAGATGCTCAAGGCAGTCGATGATCAGAGCGAGGTCAAAACGCTGCGCAGCCAGATGCTCGGGCAGTGCACCGGGAGGCGCCTGGGCCACCAGCGCTTCGGGGTGGGCGGCCTGATAGGCGGCCAGTGCCGGGAAGCTGCTGGCGCCAACGACGAGCAGGCGTTGCGGCACATAACGATCAAGCAGCGCAGCCAGTGCTTGCTGGGGCGTGCGTGTAGAGATACCGGGCGTCATCGAAAGTCCTCAATCAGAACGTCCAAGACTAGCGTGCGCGAGCCCCCAGGCCTAGCCCCGTGCAATCACCTTGCTGGCGCATACCCCAACCCGGGTCTTTACTTTCTGTGCATCGGCCAAATGCCGACCCTCAGGAGAGATCCCATATGAGCATCATCAGGACAGCAGTACCTTTGATTGTTCTCACCAGCGTGTTGACGGGCTGTGCCGGTTTGCAAAAAACCGACTGGCCAACCTGTGCCGCCGTTGGTGGTGTAGGCGGGGCGGCATTGGGTGCAATAAAAAGCTCGGCCTGGGCCGGGGGTGGTGCGGTGTTTGGCGCGGGCATGGCGGCGGCTTACTGCTGGGTCCACGGTGATGGCGATGCGGATGGTGATGGCGTACCGGATAGCCGCGACAAGTGCCCCGATACGCCCAAAGGCGTGGAAGTGGATGCGGTGGGCTGTCCGATAGTGGCAGTGGTTGTGGTTGAAACAGTGGTGGTCAAAGAGGAGACCATCGTGGTGCGTGATGTGCACTTCGAGTTCAACTCCGCCAAATTGACCGCCGCCGACAAGGACAAACTCAATGTCATTGCCGCGCGCCTGAAAAAAGACGCCGCCAATGCCCAGCTCAAGGTGACGGGCTACACCGACAGCGTGGGCAGCGATGCCTACAACCTCAAACTGTCCAAAGAACGTGCGCAGTCCGTGGTCGAGTACCTGATCGCCAGCGGCATCCCGCGTAACCAGTTTGCCTCTGTGGCCGGCGCAGGCGAGTCCAGCCCGGTTGCCAGCAACCAAACGCCAGAGGGGCGCGCCCAGAATCGGCGTACCGAAATCCAGATCATTCGTTGAGTCTGCCCCGGGCCCGGCCGCAAGCCTCAGGGCAGAGCGGCGCGCCCAGAACCTGAATTCGCCGCTGCTTTGATCGCCCTGGTCAAATCAGCGGCGAAACTATTTGTAATGGCCTCTGGCGTCGTGCTCCTGCAAGCCGTTAATGTGGCCTCAAAGAAAAATGCGAAGGCGGCTATATGAAGGTGCTTTGGGGGCTGGGGAAGGTATTGACGCTGATAGTTTGGGGCGTGGTACTGATCAATCTGTTCGAACCCTTGATCAACCCGTTTGATGTACTGATTAATCTTGTCGCCAGTCTGTTGCTGCTGACCCATGTGCTTGAGCTGCTGCTGTTCAAAGGCAGCCTGCAGGGCCGCCCGCATCCCTGGCGTGACCGCCTGCTGATTCTGCTGGTCGGGATCTTCCATGAGCACACCTTTGGTACCTCTTCTGAGCGAGATTCCCGTCATGCGTAAGTTATGTCTGTTGGCGGTCTTGTGCAGCCCTTTGGCCCATGCCGATGTGGTGCAGGTTCAAGCCAATTCCCTGATGCGTTTGCCCGCAAACGCCAGCGTGTTGCAGCTGGAAAAACTCGATGTGGCCGACTACGGCACCTTGTTGATTCCGGCCGGTGTCACCCAGGTCAATATCGATCAGCTGAATTTGGGCCGTGAAGCGCGTATCACCATAGTGCCGGCCGAGCGTGGCATCGAGCTGCGGGTGGCCCGTGCGGAGCTGGGCGAGGGCAGCCAGATCAACGCCCGAGGAGCCTCGGGGACGTTCGAAAAACCTGCCCGGCCAGCGCGGGATCTGACGCTGCGTATTGAGTCGTTGCAAGCCCCGAAACTGTCCATCGATGCCCGTGGCGGTACGGGGGCGCCGGGTTTTGTCGGGCTTGATGGCGGCAATGGCGACACTCCGGGTTGCACCTGGGGTGCGGCGGGCCCTGGAGCCGATGGCGACAACGGCGGTAATGGCCAGCCGGGCGCAGCAGGCGCAAAAGTACGGATTGAACTGCCGGGCAGCTACCCCGCAGAGCAAATCAGTGTGCGGGTAGATGGCGGTGCGGGGGGCAAACCGGGCGAGGCCGGGCGTCCGGGCGCAGGCGGCAAGTCCAAGGGCTGCATTGTGTACCGCACCGACGGCGGCAAATCCGGGAAACCGGGGTTGGCCGGCCAGCCGGGAGACGCGGGATCGTCAGGAGCGGTGACCCTCCAGCGGCTGTAACCTGGCGCTGTTTCAAACCTCTGTGGGAGCTGCTACCTGCTTCAGAATGTTGGTCGGGCCGCCGCAATGGCCACCAACACCAGCCCCACAATCAGGTTGCATCCCACCAGGCGCCGAATGCGGCCCATCACGGCCGCGCCTGCTGCCCACTCCTGAGCCTCTACGGCCTTGCGCAGTTCAGGCAATTGCAGCGACTGAATCCGGATAAACAGCGCCACCATTACGATGTACAGCCCCATCATGATCTGCACGTAGCGCGGGGCCGTCTCAAAGCCGTTAAAGCGCATCTGCAACAGGCCCACACCGCTTATCGGCAAAATCACCACCGCGATCCATACCCAGACAAAAAAACGCTGAAACACTTCGAGCCACAGCTTCAACCGCGCTGGGCCTTCAAGGGCCGTAATAGCGGCCGGGCGCAGGATCATCCAGGCGAAAAACATGCCGCCCACCCAGATCAGGGCGGCCAGTACATGCAGGCTGTAGGCGAGGGCAAAGGCGGTCATTGGGGTACTCCGTTCGGCGCGGGATGAATTAGCGGGGTATGATAGCGGCCATTCGAACCACTGAAAATTTATCCAGCGTTTCTTGCGCCCGAAGAACCATGATTAGTAACGAACTAAAATCCCAGATCCAGGGCGCTTACTCGCGTTTTCTCGAATCCAAGAGCCTCAAACCACGTTACGGTCAGCGTTTGATGATCGCCGAAGTGGCTAAAGTGCTGGGCGATATCGACACCGACGAAGAAAACCACCGCAGTGGAGACCCGGCTGTGGTCGCCGTTGAAGCGGGTACCGGTACTGGCAAGACCGTGGCTTATTGCCTGGCTGCCATTCCTGTGGCGAAGGCCGCGGGCAAACGGCTGGTGGTCGCCACGGCGACCGTCGCGCTGCAAGAACAGATCGTCTACAAGGACCTCCCGGACCTGATGCGCAACAGCGGGCTGAACTTCAGCTTTGCGCTGGCAAAGGGCCGTGGGCGTTACATGTGCCTGTCCAAACTCGACATGCTGCTGCAAGAGGGCCACGCGCAAACCGCGACGGCGCAGCTGTTCGAAGAAGAAGGCTTCAAGATCGAAGTCGATGAGGCCAGCCAGAAGTTGTTCACCAGCATGATCGAGAAGCTGGCCGGCAATAAGTGGGACGGCGACCGCGACAGCTGGCCCCAGGCACTTGAAGACCAGGACTGGGCCCGGCTGACCACCGATCACAGCCAGTGCACCAACCGTCATTGCCCCAACTTCGGTCAGTGCGCCTTTTACAAGGCCCGCGAAGGCATGAGCAAGGTGGACGTGATCGTCACCAACCACGACATGGTGCTGGCTGACCTCGCGCTGGGCGGTGGCGCCGTGCTGCCGGACCCGCGTGACACGGTCTACGTATTCGACGAAGGCCATCACCTGCCGGACAAGGCCATCGGCCATTTCGCCCATTACACCCGTTTGCGTTCGACGGCCGACTGGCTGGAGCAAACCGCCAAGAATCTCACCAAACTGCTTGCCCAGCACCCGTTGCCGGGTGACTTGGGGCGTTTGCTGGAGCAAGTGCCGGAGCTGGCCAAAGAGATCAAGGCCCAGCAACAGTTCATGTTTGCGGCGTGTGAGCAAATTGCAGACTTTAAAGTAGGCGAAGAGCCAGAAGGTCGTGAGCGACCGCGCCATCGCTTTATCGGCGGCTTGATTCCCGATCACATGCGTGAAATGGGTATCGAACTGAAAAAAGGTTTCTCGCGTCTGACGGATCTGTTCACCCGCCTGACCGAAATTCTCAAGGACGGCATGGACGGTGAGGTCAATATCGGCATCACCAGCAACCAGGCTGAGGAGTGGTATCCGCTGTTTGGCAGCTTGCTGTCCCGTGCCCAGGGCAACTGGGAGTTGTGGACCGCCTTTACCGTCGAAGACCCGCAAGACAACCCGCCAATGGCGCGCTGGCTGACCCTGGCTGAAAGCGGCTCTCTGTTTGATATTGAAGTCAACGCAAGCCCCATCCTTGCCGCTGAAATGCTGCGTCGCAACCTGTGGAACGTGGCTTATGGCGTGCTCGTCACCTCGGCCACCCTGACTGCGCTCGGCACGTTCGACCGGTTCCGCATGCGTGCGGGGCTGCCTAAAACAGCCGTCACGGCGGTGGTGCCAAGCCCCTTTCATCACGCGGATGCAGGCGTGCTGCGGGTGCCGGACCTCAAAGCCGATCCGCGTGACGCTACGGCCCACACGGCGGCAATCATTCGTGAGCTGCCTGCACTGGTTGAAGGCTCGCGGGGCACGCTGGTGCTGTTTTCATCGCGCAAGCAAATGCAGGATGTGTTCGACGGCCTGGAGCGCGACTGGCGCAAGCAAGTGTTTATCCAGGGCAACCTGTCCAAGCAGGAGACCCTTAATAAACACAAGGCGCGGGTTGATAGCGGGGAATCCAGCGTACTGTTCGGCCTGGCCAGTTTTGCCGAAGGCGTGGATTTACCCGGCGCCTACTGCGAACACGTAGTGATCGCCAAAATCCCGTTCTCGGTGCCCGATGATCCTGTCGAAGCGGCACTGGCCGAATGGATCGAAGCCCGGGGCGGCAATCCCTTCATGGAGATTTCGGTTCCCGACGCTTCGCTCAAGCTGGTACAGGCTTGCGGGCGCCTGCTGCGGACCGAGCAGGACCGGGGCACGATCACCTTGCTGGATCGACGCCTGGTCACCCAGCGCTATGGCAAAGCGATTCTTAACGCATTGCCGCCGTTCAGGCGCGAAATATCTTAAGTGCAAGTCGGCGTTATCGTCGACTTTGCTGTCTATGCTTTGACTTTCACCACCTCACAGGCCATTTTTCGGCCGTTTGGGAGAACCAGATCCATATGATTCGCCGTTCGCTTACTGCTGTTTTTGCGTTGCTGGTTACGACCCCGCTGCTGGCGGCGCCTGCCGGGCAACAAACCCTGTTCAACTTCGTACGCCCGGCCGATGTGGTGCAAGTGGTGACTGCGGATGCGAGCTTGCCGCAATACAATGCGGAGCAAACGGCCGAAGGCGAAGTGCTGCGCCGCGTGATCTTTAACCCGGCCGCGGCGCCAAGTCTGCGCATGACCCCGCAAACCGGCGTATGGGACTGGTCGCAGTCGGGGATGATGACCCTGCGCATCCAGAACGCGATGAACTGGGCCCTCACCCTGGATGTGACCGTACAAAGCAGTAACGGCAAAACCCTGACCAGCCGCGTCGACCTGCCTGCAGGCCCGGCGCAGACCCTGTTGCTGCCATTGCGCGCCAACTCGCCCCAGAGCCAGGGCATGCGGGCCGGTCCGCCGATGCCAATGACGGTCGATGGTCAGCGCATCCTGCTTGCCAGCAGTCAGGGTGAAATTGATCTGAGCCAGGTGGTGTCAGTAAGCCTGTCGATACCCCAACCGACTGCCGCGCAAAGCATTCTGCTGGAGCGTTTTGGTGTGCAGGACGGCGAAGGCGTGATCAAGGCCGTGTATGGCTCGATCGTCGATGGCTATGGCCAGTCGACCCGTGCCAAATGGCCAGAGCGCGTTGCAAATGACGAGCAGCTCAAGGCCGCAGCAGCCAAAGAACAGCAGCAGATCAAGGGTTGGCTGGCCAGCCGTTCCGACCAGGACAAATTTGGTGGTTGGATCAAAGGCCCAGCATTTGACGCGACCGGTTTCTTTCGCACCGAAAAACGCAATGGCCGCTGGAACCTGGTCACCCCAGAAGGTCACCCGTTTTACTCGCTGGGCCTGAACGCCGTGACTGCCAATGACAGCCAGACGTATGTCGCCGGCCGCGAATGGATGTTCAACGATTTGCCTAAAGACGGTGCCCCGCTGGCGGCCTATTACGGCACTTCGAACCATAACAACGGCAATGGCGCGTCCCAGGGGCGGGGGTTTAACGCCGGGCGCTGGTACAACTTCTATGGTGCCAACCTGCAGCGTATCTACGGTCAGCCGTGCGCCGAGGACAAGACGGTTCCGGGCGGCGATCCTGTGATCCCGTGCGCGCCACAAACCTTTGATGCCAAAGGGTGGCAGACCCGCACCCTGGATCGCCTGCAAGCCTGGGGGTTCAACACCATCGGCAACTGGAGCGACCCTGAACTGGGCCTCAATGACCGCGTGCCTTACACCTTGCCGCTGTCGATTGTCGGCGACTACGCCAGCATCAGTACCGGCACCGATTGGTGGGGCGGCATGCCTGACCCGTTTGACCCGCGTTTTGCCATGGCCACCGAGCGCGCCGTAGCCATTGCTGCCCGCGACCATCGTGATGACCCCTGGTTGATCGGCTATTTTGCCGACAATGAACTGGCGTGGGCCGGGCCGGGTGATGATCCAAAATCCCGTTATGCACTGGCCTTCGGCACTCTGCGCATGACGACGGATGCACCGGCCAAGCGTGCATTCCTCAAGCAGTTGCGTGACAAGTACCGCAACCAGCAGGGCCTGTCCAAGGCCTGGGGTGTCGATATTCCGGCGTGGGAATTGATGGAAGACCCGGGCTTCGAGGCGCCTATGCCTAACGCCGAGCACCCGGAAATCGAAGCCGATTACCAGTTTTTCCAGAAGGTCTTCGCCGACACCTACTTCAAGACTATTGCCGACTCGCTGAAATGGCATGCCCCGAATCACTTGCTGCTGGGCGGGCGCTTCGCCGTCAGCACACCGGAGGCCGTAGCATCCTGTGCCAAGTACTGTGACGTGCTCAGTTTCAACTTCTACACCCTGCAACCGCAGGACGGCTATGACTTCGCCAAGCTGCGCGAGCTGGACAAACCGGTGATGATTACCGAGTTCAACTTCGGCTCCCGCGACCGTGGCCCGTTCTGGGGTGGCGTGACCGAAGTGGCTAGCGAAGAGGCCCGCGGGCCGGCCTACAGCAAGTTCCTCAAGCAGGCCGTGGCCGAGCCGTCGATTGTCGGCGTGCACTGGTTCCAGTACCTGGACCAGCCCGTCACCGGTCGCTTGCTGGATGGCGAAAACGGTCACTTCGGCATGATTGGCATCACCGACCTGCCGTTTACCGGCTTCGTCGACAGCGTGCGCAAGGCCAACCTGCAAGCCCTCGGCCAATTGGGTCAAGAGGCTGCCAAGGCCCAGGCCGCCGCAGAAAAAACGGTCAAAGCGCCTGTGCACACCACTGACGACGGTAGCGGCGGTGGCTCTGGTGCGGGGCATGCAGGCGGTCACTCCGGTAAAGGTCACTGATTTGCCAAACCCGATGAGCGGCGATGTATTTCGTCGTTCAGCGGGTTTGCTTCCTTTCTAATTCCCATTTCAAAACTAAGGTCTTCCACTCAACTGAATGGAGTCTTGGTCATGGAAGCTAAAGGGAAGTGTGCAAGTGGATTTGAGGCCGTTCAGCAAGCCTTTGAGGCGATCTTTGATGACCCTCAAGAGCGTGGCGCCGGGGTTTGTGTGCAGGTCGGCGGCGAAACAGTTGTCGATTTATGGGCGGGGGTGGCGGATCTGGAGGGCAGCAAGCCCTGGAATCACGACACTCTGGTTAACACTTATTGCTGCATCAAGCCTTTCACCGCCATTGCGGCGCTGATGCTGGTGGAAGAGGGCAAGCTGGAGCTGGATCAGACGGTTGCCCACTACTGGCCGGAGTTTTCCCAAGGTGGTAAGAAACACATCACCTTGCGACAGGTGTTGTGCCATACCTCCGGCATTCCGGCGCTGCGATTGCCTAACCGCACGCCAATCATGTACGACTGGGATGCAATGGCTGAAGTTGTCGCAGCAGAGCCATTGTGGTGGGAGCCAGGCACCGATGTTGCCTATGGCGCCACGACCTATGGCTGGATCGTCGGTGAGCTGATTCGCCGGGCCGATGGGCGAGACCCCTGCACCTTTATCCGCGAGCGTATTTCTGAACCCAATGCTCTGGAAGTGCATATGGGCGTTGACTCAGTGCACTTTCATCGTATTGCTGCTTTTGAGCGTGCTGACGGGAGAACAGGCGATAATTACGCACAAGACTTGCGCACAGTGATGGTCAATGAGCCCGAGCATGTCGCGACTCTTGCGTTTACCAACCCTTCCAATGCCTCTCGACAAACAGCGGACCCTCGCTGGTGGGCCTATCGCCATCCGGGTGTGAATGGTCATGGAACTGCCCATGGTCTGGCGGGGTTTTACAGTGCGCTGATGGGCGGGCGTCTGGTGGGGCCTGAGATGCTCAAAGAGTTTACCCGCGAGCACAGTAACGATATGGATCGCACTCTCTTGCGTCCCATGCGTTATGGCCTGGGTTGCATGATGGAGCAACCGGCTGATCCAGGAGCGTCCCATCGCATGGGGCCAAAGGCTTTCGGGCATGTGGGGCTGGGCGGGCCGATTTCTTTTGCCGACCCTGAGCGGGAAGTGAGCTTTGGTTTCGTCACCACGACCATGGGCAGCCATGTGCTGATGGACCCGCGGGTGCAAAAGCTTGCACCGCTGGTGTATGCCGCGCTGTAAACCTGACTGTGGATGCGGGGGTGCAAAGCCCTCGTAGCAGTTGACTGGCGCAGCGAAGCTGCGTCCGGTCCGGTGCGCCACAGGCATGGCTTTTTTCACAAAAAAACTACTCCAGTACTGATACTTTGCGCGCCGGGTCATAAGTGCACAAAAATTGTGCGTCCGGAGCGCTCTGCTCTGTTTCAAAATCTTACTGGTGCTGGAACAATGCACGCCTTGTAGAGCCATGCTTGATCCAGGAGGTGCGGGTGCAGATTCAGGGTTTTCACGACCTTAAGTTCGAAACAGTACGCGAGGCGTTTGCCGATCTTTTCAATGATCCGCAAGAGCGCGGCGCGGCGCTGTGCATCCAGATCGGTGGCGAAACGGTACTCGACGTGTGGGCCGGTACGGCTGACAAGGACGGTGAGCAACCGTGGCACACAGACACCATTGCCAATGTGTTTTCTTGCACCAAAACCTTTACGGCTGTAACGGCACTGCAACTGGTGGAAGAGGGCAAGCTGGAGCTCGATGCTCCGGTGGCACGCTATTGGCCAGAGTTCGCCGCCGCAGGCAAAGAGTCCATCACGTTGCGCCAGTTGCTGAGCCATCGGGCCGGCTTGCCTGCGTTGCGCGAATTAATGCCGCCTGCTGCATTGTATGAGTGGCAGACCATGGTCGATGCGCTGGCCGCCGAAGCCCCCTGGTGGACGCCGGGCGAAGGCCATGGCTATGCGGCCATTACTTATGGCTGGCTGGTGGGCGAGCTGATTCGCCGTGCCGACGGCCACAGCGCAGGCCAATCGATCATGGCCCGCACGGCCCGGCCGTTGGGGCTGGACTTTCATGTCGGGCTGGCTGACGAAGAGTTTTACCGGGTTGCCCATATTGCCCGCAGCAAGGGCAACATGGGGGATGCGGCGGCGCAGCGCCTGTTGAAGGCGATGATGCATGAGCCAACATCCATGAGCACCCGGGCATTCGCTAACCCGCCGTCTATCATGACCAGTACCAATAAGCCGGAGTGGCGCCGGATGGAGCAGCCAGCGGCCAATGGCCATGGCAATGCCCGCAGTCTTGCCGGCTTCTATAGCGGTTTGCTGGACGGCAGCCTGCTTGAAGCCGAAATGCTGGAGCAATTGACCCGTGAACACAGCATTGGCCAGGATAAAACCTTGCTGACGCAGACCCGCCTCGGGTTGGGCTGCATGCTGGATCAGCCGGATGTACCAAACGCGACCTATGGCCTGGGGCCCAAGGCCTTTGGTCATCCTGGCGCAGGTGGGTCGATTGGTTTTGCCGACCCGGAACGGGATGTTGCCTTCGGTTTTGTCACCAATACGCTGGGGCCTTATGTCTTGATGGATCCACGGGTGCAAAAACTGGTGGGTGTCCTGGCCAAGTGCCTCTAATCGGGTATTTGTAGGCCGTAGGTCGGAACTCTGTAGCTTTTATGCTTTCAATACGTTTTTTTATGTGGGCTTAGTGCCTCTTTATTCTTAATTCATTGTGTGGATATTCAATGTCATCTAATAAGACCCTCGCTCTGGCTCTTTGCCTGGCTATTACCGGTTGCGCACAAACTCCACAGAATGACGCGGCAGGCGGCCACAAATGGTGGCAGATGGGCTCGTCCGACCAGCCATCGGCTGCAGCGGACAAAGGTGCCGCGGCCAAGCCTGCTGACACCAAAGTAACGCCGCCTGTTGCCAAGACTGCCGCAGCCCCGGCTCCGGCCGCAACGCCAGCCTCCGCTCCTGTTGCCGCAGCCAAGGACAGCGGTTCCAGCTGGTGGCCTTTTGGCTCTGACTCGGCCAAAAAAGCCGCTCCGGCTGAAAAAGAAAAAGTGGTAGTTGCCGCTGTCGTCGCCCCAGCGGCGGCTACAGCACCTGCCAAGAACTGGTGGTGGCCGTTCGGCAGCGATGCCAAAGACACAAAAGCCGCACCGGTTGGCGTGATCCCGATGCCGGACCCAAAAATCACTCAGGCCTGGCTGGACGAGTACGAGCCGCGCCTGCGTATTGCAATCAAGGACACCAACCTGCAGTTGGAGCGTCGTGAGAACTTGCTGGTGATTGTTGCCCTGGCTGACAGCTCGTTCAAGGCGACCCGTCCTGACTTGCTGATGCCATCGATGCTTGGCCCGTTCACCCGCGTGGCCAAAGTGGTTGAAGGCGACCCGAAAACCGCCGTGCTGGTACTGGGGCATGCTGACTCCACCGGCGCCATGGCGGCCAATACCCGCCTGAGCCTGGACCGTGCCAAATCGGTAGCTGCGATCTTCCGCATGAGTGGTTTGCAGGGCAACCGTCTGACCTTGCGCGGTATGGGTTCAGTGATGCCACGTGCAGCCAACGACAGCAACGAAGGTCGTGCGCTCAATCGCCGGGTTGAAATCCTGATGACTCCGCAGGCCACCATGGTGGCGCTGGTCAGCAAATACAGCCAGCCAGCCCTGTCGCCAGCCGAACTGCTTGCAGTCCAGCCTGCAGTCGCTCCTTCTGCTATCAAAAAGAGCGCAGCGGCACCTGCCAAGAAAGCCGTTGTAGCCAAGAAAGCAGCGCCGGCCAAAAAAGCGGCCAAACCGGCTCCAGCCAAAAAGCCAGTCGTTGCTAAAGCTGCGGCGGACAAGAAAGTGGCTGCCAACGAACAGTCCAAGAACTGATTGATCCGGGAAAGGATTGCGTCATGACTCAAGCATTGGCCGATATGCGGCGTGATTACACCCGTGACGGGCTGGCCGAGGCTCAGGCTCCGGCAGAGCCTTTCGCGCTGTTTCATCAGTGGTTCAGCGACGCAGTCAACACCGAGCAGCCTCCGGTCGAGGCCAATGCCATGACCCTGGCTACCGTGGATGCAGAGGGGCGCCCGCATTGCCGGGTGCTCTTGCTCAAAGGTCTGGATGAACAGGGTTTTACCTTTTTCACCAACTACACCAGTGCCAAAGGCCAGCAGCTGGCGGCGCGACCGTTCGCGGCCATGACGTTTTTCTGGCCAACCCTGGAGCGCCAGGTGCGCATCGAAGGGCAAGTGGTCAAGGTCACGCCGCAAGAGTCCGACGCCTACTATCAGGTTCGCCCCTTGGGCAGCCGGATCGGAGCCTGGGCCTCGCCGCAAAGCCAGGTGATTGCTGATCGTGAAGAGCTGGCCCAATTGCTCAAGGACACCGAGGCGCGCTTCAGCGACACCCAGCCGAATTGCCCGGATCACTGGGGCGGTTACCGGTTGCTGCCGCAGCGCATTGAGTTCTGGCAGGGCCGTGCGAGCCGCCTGCATGACCGCCTCAACTACCGGCGTGAAGGTGCTGACTGGGTGCGAGAACGCCTGGCGCCCTGAAAACGCATCCTGCAATGATGGCGCACCATGCAAAATTCCGGTTTCGCGCTACGCTTTGTTGATGTTTTTTAAATGGCTGACGAGTCTGTTTTTACTGTACAGATGCTGAATAAGGCCCTTTTATCCGCGCTGTACCGTGACAGGTACCTGGCAGCGGAGTTTAATGAATCCCTGATCTTTTGGAGTTGATCCTATGCGTAAGTCCGTTTTGCTCGTTGCCGCTTTTTCTACCATGACTGTCCTGTTGGGCGGCTGTACTTCCAGCCTGACCGGCGACACTTACTCGCGTGACGAAGCACGACGTGTACAGACCGTTCGTATGGGCACCATCGTTGCCTTGCGTCCTGTACAAATCGAAGGCACCAAAACTCCGATCGGCGCTGCAACCGGCGCAGTTATCGGTGGTGTTGGCGGCAGCGCCATCGGTGGCGGTCGTGGCAGCATCGTGACAGCGGTTATCGGCGCAGTAGCCGGCGGCCTGCTGGGTTCGGCGGCCGAGTCGGGCCTGACCAAAACCCAGGGTGTAGAAATCACCGTACGTGAAGACGACGGCAGCACCCGTGCCTACGTACAGCAGGTCGAGCCGAATCAGGTCTTCCGTACCGGTGAGCGCGTACGCATCATGACCGTTGACGGCACCAGCCGCGTTACCCAGTAAATCTGGCGCAGCGCTAAAACAAAACCCCGGCCAGTGTGAACTGGCCGGGGTTTTTTTATGTGCAGCTTCACTGGTCAGGACGAGTGACGGAACGCCTGCTCTGCGCCTGACAGCGATATGGCGATGTGGTCCAACAGCCTTTCCGCGGTGTACTTGGGCATGCTGTTGAACGCCAGCACCACGGCCAGGCCCATCACCAGTGCAGGGCGAGGGATCTTGCCGAGGGTGTTTGGCTTGAGGCTGAACAGAAACACACAGGCAGCAACCGAACCGATCAGTGCCCCTGCGATGGCTTCCGGCAACGGATGGATGGTATGAGCGACGTACTTGATGGCGAACCACCAGGTCGCCAGCAACCCGGCCCCCAGCACTGGCCAGCGCAAGCGCTGATCAAGTTGCTGGCACAGCAGGTTCAGCATCACGGTGAAGACCAGGCAGGCATTCATCGCATGACCGCTGAAGACTGCAATGCCCAGGTCTTCCAGGCCAATGCCCCATCCCTTGAACAGGATCTTGCTCACACCCACGATGAGGTAGGCGCACACCAGCACGCCCAACCACAAAAGCGCGATTTTCTTCGACGCGGCAGACCAGAGCCAGGCAGCAATGACCAACGCTGCCGGGAACATGACGGTGATGCCCGCGTACTGAACAATCTGGAATTTATCGACCACGTTTCCCTCTTTTGGCGGTTTACTCGTGACAAAGGCAACGCAGGTGATCTGCGTTGCCTTTGTCCGGGTCAGCCCGCTCCCGCATTACAGCAGGGTCACGCTATGGATTGTTTACGGCTGAAGAACAGCGTGACGCCATAGCCGATAAGTGCTGCCAGGATCGAGCCGGTCAGGATGCCCATGCGGTCCATGCCCACATAGTCGCTACTGCCCGCCACGAACGCCAGTGAACCCACGAACAGGCTCATGGTGAAGCCGATGCCGCAGAGGATGGCAACGCCAAGGACCTGGCCCCAGTTTGCGCCTGCTGGCAGTGTGGCCATACCGGTCTTGATGGCGATCCAGGCCAGGCCGAAGACACCCACGGTTTTACCGATCAGCAAGCCTGCGGCAATGCCCATTGGCACGTGACTGACGAAACTGTGCAGGGTGATGCCCGTCAGCGATACGCCGGCATTGGCAAATGCAAACAACGGCAGGATCGCGTAAGCCACCCACGGATGCAGCGCATGCTCGATGGTCATCAAGGGCGACGGTTCGGAGTTTTTGGTCCGCAGCGGAATACAGAACGCCAGCGTTACACCCGCCAGCGTGGCATGCACACCGCTTTTGAGCACGCATACCCAGAGGATCAGGCCGATGATCATGTAAGGCGCAACCTTGATCACCCCCATGCGGTTCATCGCAATCAAGGCGATCAGGCACGCCGCCGCCAGCATCAGCGATACGCCAGACAGTTCGCTGGAGTAGAACACCGCGATCACGATGATCGCCCCCAGGTCATCGATGATCGCCAGCGTCATCAGGAACAGCTTGAGCGATACCGGCACACGCTTGCCGAGCAGAGCCAGCACCCCGAGGGCGAAGGCAATGTCGGTGGCCATGGGGATTGCCCAGCCGTCGAGTGCATCAGGGTAGTCTTTGTTGATGTACCAGTAGATCAGCGCCGGTACCACCATGCCGCCAATGGCGGCCGCACCGGGCAGCACCACTTGCGAGGGCTTGGACAGTTGCCCTTCAAGCAGCTCGCGCTTGACCTCCAGGCCGATCAGCAGAAAGAACAAGGCCATCAGGCCATCGTTGATCCACAGCAGCGAAGGCTTGGCAATTTGCAGGGAGCCGATTTGTACCGCTACCGGCACGTCCAGAAAGGCCATGTAGTAGTGGGAAAGCGGTGAGTTATTGATGATCAAAGCCAGAGCGGCCGCGGCAATCAACAGCAGACCGCTGGCAGCTTCCAACTGAAAGAAACGAGTGAAAGTACTACGCAGAGGCAAGGTCGCTCTCCTCGGTTAAGTAAAGGGTGCGACACCCTAACCTGTGGGGTTAGTGGTTAAAACAAAAACTATATTCTTTTTTGTTATAAGGAGGGGTTCGTTCGTGCATCGCTCAGAAGACTAGCAGTTATGTGTCAAATTGAGTCGGTATTGTGCCTGTGGTGAGTGTAGGAAATGTCTTAGGATTGGCTGTTTTTCGCTGCACAGCCTTGCTGTGCTTTCCTTCTTGTTGCTATCACGAGCCACCTCCCATGAACCAAGACCGCCAGTGGGCCCGCGAAGCCATCCGCACGATTGAAGCGGATTTTCAGCGTTGTGCTGACACCCATTTGATTCCTGTGTCGCTGCCGGGGTTGCCGGGTATCGAGTTGTACTTTAAGGACGAATCGAGCCACCCGACGGGGAGCCTCAAGCATCGTTTGGCGCGCTCGCTGTTTTTGTATGCCCTGTGCAATGGCTGGTTAAAGGCCGGTTCTGCCGTGATCGAAGCGTCCAGCGGTTCGACGGCGGTATCTGAAGCCTATTTTGCCCGGCTGCTGGGTTTGCCCTTTATTGCCGTGATGCCAGCCAGCACCTCGCCCGCCAAGATTGAGCAGATTGCCTTTTATGGCGGCCAAAGCCATTTGGTGGAGGATCCGACTCAAATTCACGCCGAATCCGAGCGGCTGGCGCAGGAAACCGGCGGCCATTTTATGGATCAGTTCACTTATGCCGAGCGGGCTACGGACTGGCGGGCCAATAACAACATTGCCGAGTCCATCTTTCAGCAACTGCGTTTTGAGCGCCACCCGGAGCCTAGCTGGCTGGTTTCCAGTCCGGGTACGGGCGGCACCACTGCCACACTGGGGCGCTATGTGCGGTATCGCCAGCACAACACCCGTGTGCTGTGTGCCGATGCCGAGCGTTCGGTGTTCTTCGAGTATTACCAGAGCGGTGATGCGGGTTTGCGCCTGGACTGTGGCTCGCGCATTGAGGGCATTGGCCGGCCGCGGGTAGAGGCTTCATTTTTGCCGAAGGTGATCGACGCGATGGTCAAGGTGCCGGACGCCCTGTCGCTGGCGGCCATGCATTACCTGGCGCAGAGCATGGGGCGGCGGGTCGGGGGTTCCAGCGGGACCAACCTGATCGGCGCATTGATTGCGGCGCAACACATGGTTGCCAATGGCGAGTCGGGTTCGATCGTGGCGATTTTGTGTGATGGCGGCGAGCGTTATGCCACGACCTATTACGATGCGCAGTGGCTCAAGGCTCAGGGGTATGAGCTGGATGGCTTGATTGCAGCGGTCAAGGCCTGCGTGGAGCAGGGCGTGGCATTGCCGGAAGGGGTGTTGCGGGAGGGGATTTAAAGCTCAAGCAAGCTGGCGCCCACAGGTTGATCCCTGTGGGCGCCAGCCGTCACGGATTTACGCTTCGATACCCAGAATGTCGCGGGCAACGGCTTCGGCAATCCGAATTCCGTCAACACCGGCCGACAGGATGCCGCCAGCGTAACCTGCGCCTTCGCCAGCCGGGAACAAGCCCTTGACGTTGAGGCTCTGCATCGACGCATCACGGGTCATGCGCAGAGGCGACGAGGTGCGGGTTTCGATACCGGTCAGGATCGCGTCATGCATCGAGAAGCCTTTGATCTGCTTCTCGAATGCCGGCAAGGCTTCACGGATGGCTTCAATGGCGTAGTCCGGCAAGGCCAGCGCCAAATCACCCAGGGACACGCCCGGCTTGTAGGACGGCTCAACGCTGCCCAGCTCGGTGGACGGTTTGCCCGCAATAAAATCGCCAACCAGTTGCGCCGGAGCCTCGTAATTGCTGCCGCCCAGCACGTACGCATGGGCTTCCAGACGTTCTTGCAGTTCGATACCGGCCAATGGCCCGCCCGGGTAGTCTTCCGGTGTGATGCCGACCACGATGCCGGAGTTGGCATTGCGCTCGTTACGCGAATACTGGCTCATGCCGTTGGTCACAACGCGACCCGGCTCGCTGGTGGCCGCAACCACGGTGCCGCCCGGGCACATGCAGAAGCTGTACACCGAACGGCCGTTTTTGGCGTGGTGCACCAGCTTGTAATCGGCGGCACCCAGTTTCGGGTGGCCGGCGTATTTGCCCAGCCGCGCACTGTCGATCAACGACTGCGGGTGTTCGATCCGGAAACCCACCGAGAACGGTTTGGCTTCCATGTACACACCACGGTCGTGGAGCATGCGGAACGTGTCACGGGCGCTATGGCCCAGCGCCAGGATCACGTGGCGGGAGTTGATCTGCTCGCCATCGGCCAGTACCACGCCGGTCAGTTGACCGTTGTCGATCAGCACGTCAGTCACGCGCTGCTGGAAGCGGACTTCACCGCCCAAGGCAATAATCTGCTGGCGCATGTTTTCGACCACACCGGTCAGACGGAACGTACCGATGTGCGGCTTGCTGACGTAGAGAATCTCGTCCGGCGCACCGGCTTTGACAAACTCGTGCAGCACCTTGCGGCCGTGGTGTTTCGGGTCCTTGATCTGGCTATAGAGCTTGCCGTCCGAGAACGTGCCTGCGCCGCCTTCGCCAAACTGCACGTTGGACTCGGGGTTGAGCACGTTTTTACGCCACAGGCCCCAGGTGTCCTTGGTGCGCTGGCGAACTTCGGTGCCGCGCTCAAGGATGATCGGCTTGAAGCCCATTTGTGCCAGCAGCAGCCCGGCGAAAATACCGCATGGACCGAAGCCGACCACAATCGGGCGGTCGTTCAAATCCTGCGGGGCCTGGCCGACAACTTTGTAGCTGACATCAGGGGCCGGATTGACGTTACGGTCATCCGCGAACTTGACCAGCAGCGGCGCTTCATCGCGCACGCTCAGGTCGACGGTGTAGATAAAGCACAATTCGGATGATTTTTTACGTGCATCGTAGCTGCGCTTGAACAAGGTGAAGTCGAGCAGGTCATCACTGGCGATGCCCAGGCGCTGCAGAATGGCAGGGCGCAGGTCTTCTTCGGGATGGTCGATCGGCAACTTGAGTTCGGTGATTCGTAACATGACAGTGTCCAATATCGGGGCCAGGTAAACCCTGGCAGCCTTAACAACGGGCGATTATAAGCTGCATGGGCGCGGGACCGTCAGCAATATGCAGCAACACTCGTCGATCAGTCGTTACGTGCACCGCCAAAATAGCCGCAACCGCGCTGGACCTGACCGTTGATCCGCAATTCGGCGCCCAGATGTTGCACGCTGCCGTTGGCGCTGTCGGTGCAACGTTGCGGGGCAACCCACAGTTCGATGCGTTGATTGTTGGCTTCGGTGGACAGGGAGAAGCGGCCATCGCCGACCTGT
The DNA here is from genome assembly GCF_900106095.1 of Pseudomonas deceptionensis. NCBI lineage: Bacteria > Pseudomonadati > Pseudomonadota > Gammaproteobacteria > Pseudomonadales > Pseudomonadaceae > Pseudomonas > Pseudomonas deceptionensis. The sequence goes on from NZ_FNUD01000002.1 coordinate 2,033,104, forward strand.
TCTTCAACGTAAGGCAGGGCCAGGTCCGGCTGCCCCTGGCGTTTAAGCACCATGCCCTTGCCGCCGGCCTGTACTTCCCACGCCGGGCCATTGCCGTTGGCGTGAACGGTCAGTTGCTTGAAATTGGGGTCCTGGCAGGCAGTGCTGCTGCGTTCCAGGCGATAAAGCTGTTGCAACTCGACTTCGCCGTCAGTGCCGGGTGCTTTACTGGCGACAAAACTGCCGCGAATATCAGCGAACAATTTGCCCGGTGCGTCAGGCATGTACGAAGCGTCTTGTACGAGCGAGGTGTTGGCACTGTCGCGTACCACATAGCGCTGTTGGCCGACGCACGGTTGGAACACTAGCTGGCCATTGGATGAAACCAGCTCACCCTGCAGGCGGGTCTGGCCTGCGGTGGTATCGGCGGGTTTGCTGCTGAACATCTGGCAGCCCGCAAACACGGGCAGCAGGGCGAGCAAAACTAAGGGACGGGCGACACGCATCATTGGGACTCCTGACTGGTGCCGCCACGTTACTCAGGCTCGCCGTGCATCACAAGTGAATGTGGGATGGCGCCTGGCGTGTCGATGAGTCTTAGCCAACGTTGTAGGACTGGCCGGTTTGCAAGCCTTCCACGCTTTTGGCGTAGGCCAGCGCCACATCTGCGGCTGCAACCGGTTTGAAACCACGGAAGTACGGTGCGTATTTGTCCATGGCTTCTGCCAGCACGGTAGGGCTGACCGAGTTCACCCGCAACCCGCGTGGCAATTCAATGGCTGCCGCTTTTACAAAGCCGTCCAGTGCAGCGTTGACCAGTGCCGCCGAGCTACCGGTGCGGATCGGCTCGCGGTTGAGTACACCACTGGTGAAGGTGAACGAGGCGCCATCGTTGGCGAATTCGCGACCGATCAGCATCAGGTTGACCTGCCCCATCAATTTGTCCTGCAAGCCCAGGGCAAAGTCTTTCTCGCTCATCTCGGCCAGCGGCACAAAGTTGACGTTGCCTGCTGCACAGATCAGCGCGTCGAAGCGCCCGGTCTGTTCGAACAGCTTGCGAATCGATGCACTGTCGCTGATATCCACCTGAAAATCGCCGCTTTTGCGGCCAATACGCACGATCTCATGGCGCGGTGACAACTCGCGATCAATAGCTGAACCAATGGTGCCGTTAGCGCCGATCAACAGGATTTTCATGCTGTGTTCCTTCAAGGAAGAGGTGAGCGCTCAGTCTAGTAGTGGTTTTTTAGCGCGATAAGCGCACTAATAGGCAACCTTTGGTTTTCATATGGAAACAATCCATGAGCGAAATGGATGATCTGGCGGCCTTCGCGGTGTTGATCGATGCGGGCAGTTTCACCTTGGCCGCCCAGCAGTTGGGCTGCAGCAAAGGGCAGCTGTCCAAGCGCATCAGTTTGCTGGAAGACCGGTTTTCGGTGGTATTGCTGCACCGCACCACCAGGCGTTTGAGCCTGACCGCTGCTGGCGCTGCGTTATTGCCCCAGGCCCAGGCATTGGTGGTGCAAGTGGAGCGGGCACGTCAGGCATTGGCCCGGTTAAAGGACGACATGGCCGGGCCGGTGCGTATGACTGTGCCCGTGTCCTTGGGCGAAACGTTTTTTGATGCGCTGTTGCTGGAGTTTTCCCGTGAATACCCAGAGGTGCAGATTGAGCTGGAGCTCAACAACAGTTACCGCGACATGGCACGGGAGGGGTTTGATCTGGCTATCCGTTCGCAGGTCGCCAGCCACGAACGGCTGGTGGCCAAGCCCGTGCTGAACTGGCACGAAGTCACCTGCGCCAGCCCGGTCTACCTTGAGCAGCACGGTGAGCCGACCACGCCGCAGCAACTGGCCGAGCATCGCTGCCTGCTCAACAGCCATTACAGTGGCCGCGAAGAATGGCAGTACCACCGCCAGCATGAATTGCACCGGGTGCGGGTGTCGGGACCGTTTGCCAGCAACCACTACAGTTTGCTCAAAAAGGCCGCAGTGATCGGCGCCGGCATCGCCCGTTTGCCCTCGTACATGCTCAATGCCGAATTGGCCGACGGGCGTTTATGCGGGTTGTTGCGTGACTATCAAACACGCAGTAACCCGATGTATCTGGTTCATCCGTATCAAGGCGGTTTGCCCAAGCGCACGCAGGTACTGGCGGATTACCTTGTGGGCTGGTTCCAGCGCAGTGGTGAGGCAATCAACCAGCTTTAACGAAAACGCCGGACGATCAGATGATCAATCGACAACACGCCGGGGCCTCTGGCCATCAGGTACAACAGTATTGCTGCCCAGGTGCCGTGGGTCGGGTAGGCGTCGGGGTATACGAATAGCTGAATGGTCAGTGTCATCCCCAGCAGTGCCAGCGCCGAGAAACGTGTGGCGAACCCCAGCAGGATCAGCACGGGGAAGAAGTGCTCACTGAAGGCCGCGGCGTGTGCGGCAACCTCGGGTGACAGCAGCGGGACTTTGTACTCCGTACTGAACAAGTACACCGCGGAGTCCGCCAGGTGGGGGATGCCGGGTTCAAAGGTGCCGCTCACCAGGTCGATGGCCAAACCTTCGACCTTGGTCTGGCCCGATTTCCAGAACACCGCCGCAATCGAAAACCGAGCGACAAAGGCTATCAGCGAGTGGGGGATGCGTTGCATCAGCCCGATCGCACCCTCAAGCCAGCGGCGGAGCAGGGATGGCGGCGCAGAGTGGGTGTTCATGGCGAAACCTCGCAGCAGGGGTGAAGACCAGTGATGGCGCCATGTGCAATCAACAGCGCCAGGGCCTGGCCCAGGTCAAAATCAGGGTCGGCTTCCAGGGCATGCTCAGCGGCCGGGCCCAGGCCATTGCCGTCTTTGATCAAGCGTACAAAAGCAGCGCACCCCGAGCTCACCGCAAACACCTCCACTCGCAAACCGTGGCGCAGCACCAAGGTGCTTTGTGGCTGACGTGGGTCAAGCCCCTGGATCTGCCCTTGGGGCTGGTGAGCCGCCCACAAGGCGGCTATGGCGTAGGGCGAATGCATGGCTGCGACGCCGGGATGCAGTTGCAGGTGCAATTGGGCCAGGCCTTGCGGGTTGTTGAGCGCCCGGGCCAGTAATTGTGGGTTCACTGCGCACACGTCTGCGGCGTGAAAGGCCTGGACACACAAGCGTTCGAGGCGGGCGATATCGGACAGATAAGGCAGGCTGTCAGCGGGTGCAAAGCCCTTGATGAAGTCAGCGAACTGGCCGCCATAGGTGCTCATGACCGGGTTGTCGGGCGGGAATTTCGCAATGAACATCTGCGCCATGGCCTGAAAAAAGGCTTCACCGACCAACTGTGAAACCACCGGGTAGCTGGTGGCCAGTGCGTTGATCAGGCCACTTTGCACATTGTTGCGATACACAGAGAAACGGCGGCCAACGTCGCCGTTGTTGGAGGTGATTCCGTCTGGGCAGAGTGCGTTTGGATTGAGCAGCGCTGCGCAGAAATCATCGTACATTTTCATGTTTGCACCTGTGCGCGGAGCAGGCAGTCATCGGCGAGTCGGGCTTCCTGTACCAGTTCGGCAAGTGCCGGCAGGCAGTTGTCGCGTTCGATCAGGGTGGCCGTGGGGCCCAATCGATCGAGCACCTGCCGGTACAGCGTCCATACCGCCTGATCGACCGGTGCGCCGTGGTTGTCGATCAGCAGGCGTTGACCCGGGTTGACCGTGTCTTCAGCAAAGCCTGCCAGATGAAGCTCGCCAACGGCCTGCAGCGGCAAGGCATCGATGTAGGCCAAGGGGGAGCGGGCGTGGTTTACGCAGGACACGTAGACGTTGTTTACATCCAGCAAAAGGCCACAGCCGCTGCGGTTGATGACTTCGTGGATGAAGCTGGCTTCGTCGAAGTGGGCCTCGTCGAACTCGATATAAGTTGCGGGGTTTTCCAGTAGGATCTGGCGCTGCAACAGGTTTTGCACCTGGTCCACATGCGCACAAACCCGCGTTAACGTGGCAGTGTCATAACGCAATGGCAGCAGGTCATTAAGGAAAAACGGCCCGTGGGAGGACCACGCCAGATGTTCGGAAAACATCTGTGGCTGGTAGCGATTGAGCAATATGCTCAAGCGTTTCAAGTGTTCGGTATCGAGCGGCTTTTCGCCGCCAATCGACAGGCCTACCCCATGGATCGAGAGCGGGTACTGCTCGCGGATCAGGTTCAGGTAGTGGTGGAAAGGCCCACCGGCGACCATGTAGTTCTCTGCATGTACCTCAAAGAACCCGACGTCAGGCCGGGTATCGAGTACATCCCGGAAATGCTCGGCCTTGAGCCCCAGCCCCGCACGCGGCGGAAGCTGGGGCGCGCGAGGCGCGATGAGCGAAGCAGGCAGGCTGTGCATCATCAACACTCGGCTACGCGGATCAGGATTTGGCAGTGAACGCTTTGAGTTGGCCAAAACCGGTCGCAGAGGTGCTGCTGGCGGTTTTATCGCAGGTGCCTTTAGGGACCAGTTTCCAGGCATTGGCCTGGTTGTCTGTCTTGGCGGTGCCTGCGCAGGTAGTGCCTGCACCTGCCGCGCAATCGTTGTGGCCCTTCATGGCAACCCCGAAGCACTTCTCCATATCGCCAGCAGCCTGGGCGGGCAGGGCGGCAATGCTCAGGGCGGAACCCAGAGCAAGTGCCAATGCAGCGGCGGACAGGGTGCGGGTAGTTATGTTGTTCATGGTGATTCTCCAGATCCCGGTAGCGATTGCTGCCGGCTTACCCAACTAGAGAGGCGAGATTGAAAGTTGTTACAGCCAATTTGAATTATTTTATGTAGCCGCTGAGGAGCGTAGCGAGGCTGCGATCGGTTTGGTGCGCCACTGCGACGCAGCAGTCGCAAAGCAAGATCACGCGGTCTATCAGGACATTAAGGTTTGCAGCCGATCGCAGCCTTCGTTCCTCGTCAGCGGCTACAGATTATGAGTCGTTTAACGAAAAACGGCCCCGAAGGGCCGTTTTGTATGTTGCAGGCAGGTTTAGCCGCCCAGATACGCGTCACGCACTTTAGGATCGTTGAGCAGTTGTTCGCCGGTGCCTTGCATGACCACACGGCCGTTTTCCAGCACGTAGGCGCGGTCAGCGATTTTCAGTGCCTGGTTGGCGTTTTGTTCCACCAGAAACACCGTTACACCTTCACTTCGCAGTTGCTCGATGATGTCGAAAATCTGCTGGATGATGATCGGTGCCAGGCCCAGTGATGGCTCGTCAAGCAACAGCAGCTTGGGCTTGCTCATCAAGGCCCGGCCAATGGCGAGCATTTGCTGCTCGCCACCGGACATGGTGCCGCCGCGTTGGCTGAAACGTTCTTTCAGGCGCGGGAACAAGTGCAAAACCTTGTCCATTTGCTCTTCATACTCTTGCTTGCCGGTAAAGAAGCCGCCCATGGCGAGGTTTTCTTCCACGGTCAGGCGAGCAAAAACCCTACGGCCCTCAGGTACAACGGCGATGCTTTTGCGCATGATCTGCGCCGAGGTCAGCCCCACCAGCTCTTCGCCCAGGTAGCGGATGCTGCCGCTGTGGGCTTGCGGCGAACCGCACAGGGTCATCATCAAGGTCGATTTCCCTGCACCGTTGGCGCCGATCAGGGTAACGATTTCGCCCTGACGTACCTCGACGTTGACACCGTGCAGGGCCTGGATCTTGCCGTAAAAGGTCGAGACGTTTTCGAATTGCAGCATTTACGCTTCCCCCAAATAGGCTTTGATCACTTCAGGGTTATCGCGGATCTGTTCCGGCGTCCCGTCAGCCAAAGGCGTGCCCTGGTTGATCACCACGATATGGTCGGAAATGCTCATGACCAGTTTCATGTCGTGCTCAATCAACAGCACGGTGGCGTTGTGTTCATTACGCAACACACTGATCAGCGCTTTGAGGTCTTCGGTTTCCTTGGGGTTCAGGCCAGCCGCTGGCTCGTCGAGCATAAGGATGCGCGGGCGCGTCATCATGCAACGGGCGATTTCCAGGCGTCGCTGTTGTCCGTAGGCCAGGGTTCCCGCCGGGCGGTTGGCGAACTCGGTCAGGTTGACCTTGTCCAGCCAGTACGCGGCGTAGTCCAGGGCATCACGTTCGCTTTTGCGGAATGACGGGGTTTTGAACAGCCCGGCCAGAAAGTTGGTATTGAGGTGACGATGCTGGGCAATCAGCAGGTTCTCAACGGCCGTCATATCCTTGAACAGGCGTACGTTCTGGAAGGTGCGAACCACGCCTTTGCGCGCAATCTCGTGGCCCGGCAAGCCTTCAATAGACTCACCGTCCAGCAGGATGCTGCCCGCAGACGGTTTGTAAAAACCGGTCAGGCAGTTGAAGACGGTGGTCTTGCCGGCGCCGTTAGGGCCGATCATCGACACCACCTGTTTTTCCTTGACGGTCAGGGCCACGCCATTCACCGCCAACAAGCCGCCAAAGCGCATGCTCAGGCCGCTGACTTTCAGTAACTCGCGGCTCATTTTCGCAGCTCCAGGTGAGGACGTTGCATTGGCAGCAGACCTTGCGGACGCCAGATCATCATCAGCACCATCAGGGCACCAAACAGCAGCATCCGGTATTCGCTGAACTCACGCATCATTTCCGGCAGCAGGATCATGACCACGGCTGCCAGGATGACACCCAGTTGTGAGCCCATGCCGCCCAGTACCACGATGGCCAGAATGATCGCCGACTCAAGGAAGGTGAACGATTCCGGTGTCACCAGGCCCTGGCGCGCGGCAAAGAAGCTGCCGGCAAAACCTGCAAAGGTTGCACCCAGGGTAAAGGCTGACAGCTTGATCACAGTCGGGTTCAGGCCCAGGGCACGGCAGGCGATTTCGTCTTCGCGCAGCGCTTCCCATGCGCGGCCGATCGGCATGCGCAGCAGGCGGTTGATCACGAACAGCACCAGCAGCACCAGTACCAGCGCGATCAGGTACAGGAAAATGACCTTGTTGATCGAGTTGTAGGCGATGCCAAAGTATTCGTGAAAGGTTTGCATGCCTTCGGCAGCGGTCCTGTCGAAGCTGAGGCCGAACAGCGTTGGTTTCGGGATGTTGCTGATACCGTTTGGCCCGCCGGTGATGTCCGTCAGGTTACGCAGGAACAGGCGGATGATTTCACCGAAGCCCAGTGTCACGATGGCCAGATAGTCGCCGCGCAAGCGCAGTACCGGGAAACCGAGCACCAGGCCGAAGGAGGCTGTCATCAGGCCCGCCAGCGGCAGGCAGACCCAGAAACTCAGGCCGAAGTAATGCGAGAGCAGTGCGTAGGTGTAGGCACCCACGGCATAGAACCCTACATAACCCAGGTCCAGCAGGCCGGCCAGACCCACTACGATGTTCAGGCCCAGGCCGAGCATCACGTAGATCAGGATCAGCGTGGCAATGTCTACTGCGCCGCGCGAGCCGTAGAACGGCCAGACCAGCGCCACCATGACCAGACCGAGGATGATCCAGCGCTGTGTGCTGGGCAGGGTCAGGAAGTTGGTGGCCTTGGTAGGCACTTTCGGCAGGCTGGGAGAGTTTTTCCAGGCCGTGCTCAATTGCTGGTTGAAAAACACGCGCACAAACATCAGCAAGGAGCAGATCGCGATCACGCTCAGGGTAAAGGTGCTGGTGTTGTGAACTTCGATGTTGATCCCGACGATAGTCAGTTTCAGACCGAGTACCGGGTAGGCTACGGCCCAGACCAACAGGGCGCTGAAGAGCGCCGACTTAAGATTCCTAGTCATACTTTTTCAATCTCCGGACGCCCCAGAATGCCGGTCGGACGGAACAGCAGCACCAGCACCAGCAAGCCAAAAGCCACTACGTCTTTGTACTGGTCGCCAAAGATATCGGCACCAAAGGCTTCAGCCACACCGAGTACCAGGCCACCGAGCATCGCGCCAGGAATACTGCCAATCCCGCCCAATACCGCAGCGGTGAAGGCTTTAAGGCCTACCAGGAAACCTGCGTTAGGGTTGATCACGCCGTATTGCACGCTGATCAGTACCGCCGCAACGGCTGCCAGGGCAGCACCGATCACGAAGGTCAGCGCAATGACGTTGTTGGTGTTGATGCCCAGCAGGTTGGCCATCTTCATGTCTTCGGCGCAGGCGCGGCAGGCGCGGCCCATGCGTGAACGAGAGATGAACAGGGTCAGACCAAGCATTGCGAGGAAGGTGACGACGAAGACCACAATCTGCATGTAGGAGACGATAACTTCACTGGCGCCTCCAGGGCCAAAGGTGAAGCCGCCCGGGATCAGGTTGGGGATCGATTTGTCTTTTGAGTCTTGTGCCAGTAGCACGGTGTTTTGCAGGAAGATCGACATGCCGATGGCAGAAATCAGAGGGATCAGACGGTTACTGCCGCGCAGTGGACGGTAGGCAACCCGTTCAATGCTATAGCCGTAAGCGCTGGTGACCACGATGCTGGCGATAAACGCGGCAGTCAGCAGCAATGGCACGCTGTCCAGACCCATCATGGTCAGGCCGGCAATGGCGATAAACGCAATATAGGAACCAATCATGTACACCTCGCCGTGGGCGAAGTTGATCATTCCAATAATGCCGTAAACCATCGTGTAGCCGATGGCGATCAAGGCATAGGTGCTGCCAACGTTGAGGCCGTTAACCAGCATTTGGAAGAAGTGATAGATGTCAGGCATTACAAAGCTCCTAAAAACCTGAGACGCATTTCACTGGTGGAGTCATTTTCAGGCCCGGGCTGTATGGGTTTTCACCCACTTTGAGCTCAGGTCTTCTGCCAGCGAACCGCTGGTGACGGTTTTAAAGATTTTCAGGTGGACAGACTTTCGGATCACGAAAGCGCGGCCCATTATCCGTGCGGCAAAGGCCCGTAAAACAAAACCCACTGCTAGCGCAGTGGGCTTTGAATGTCAGGCCGCAACTTCGCTCTTACTGAGGGCTTACTTCAGTTTTAGGCTTGCCGAAGTGCCATTCGTAGACCACGAATTTGAAATCTTCCACGTCACCTTTGGCGTCAAACTTCAGGTTACCGGTTGGCGTTTTGTAAGTGCCTTTGTGGATAGCTTCAGCAACTTTGGCCGGGTCTTCGCTTTTGGCTTGCTCGATACCGCCGGCAATCACTTCAACCGCAGCGTATGCCGGGAACACGAATGGACCGGTAGGGTCCTGCTTTTTGGCAGCAAAGGCTTCAACCAGTGCCTTGTTGGCAGGGTCGGCGTCGAACGCTTTTGGCAAGGTAACCAGCAGGCCTTCGGAAGCACCTTGGGCGATTTGCGAGATGGACTCGTTGCCCACGCCTTCTGGGCCCATGAACTTGGCGTTCAGGCCTTTCTCTTTGGCCTGACGCAGGATCAGACCCAGCTCAGGGTGGTAGCCGCCGTAGTAGACGAAGTCAACGTTGGCTTGCTTGAGCTTGGCAATAACAGAGGAATAGTCTTTTTCACCCGCGTTGACGCCTTCAAAGACTGCGACTTTGACGCCTTTGTCTTCCAGGGTCTTTTTAACGGCGGTGGCGATGCCTTCACCGTATTGCTGTTTGTCGTGCAGTACCGCAACGATTTTCGGTTTGACGTGATCCGCGATGTAGTTACCGGCTGCAGGGCCCTGGGCGCTGTCCAGACCGATGGTGCGGAAGATCATTTTATAACCGCGAGCGGTGATTTCCGGGCCGGTGGCGGCCGGGGTAATCATGATGATGCCTTCGTCTTCGTAGATGTCCGAAGCAGGCTGAGTGGAGCTGGAGCACAGGTGGCCGACTACAAATTTAATACCGTCATTGACCACTTTGTTGGCAACGGCAACCGCTTGTTTCGGGTCGCAGGCGTCATCGTAGTCAACCGCTTCAAGCTTTTTGCCATCAACGCCGCCCTTGGCGTTGATTTGTTCGATGGCCATTTTTGCGCCAGCAAACTGCATGTCGCCGTACTGAGTCAGAGGCCCGGTTTTTGGACCAGCGATACCGATCTTGATGGTGTCTGCGGCAAATGAATGGCTGGCGAACCCGGCCAAAACCATAGCGGCAAACAGTTTAGTAATCTGCTTCGTAGCCATCTTTATTGGTGCTCCACTCTTCTGTTGTAATTTTTATAGTCCTGGAAGCCAAGGCAGCCGGACCGGGTCTTCTCTACTAGCGAAATTCCCGGTCAATCCCCCCTGCAACTGTACCGGTACAGTGTAGAGCGCCGCTTCGACGCTTGAATAGCGTGGTGGCGAGGGAAAAAACAGGAAATGTCGCTAAAACGTAAGAAAGAGACAGAATAGCGGCGGATCAGGCTGTTGATAGTTATCAGAATGTTGCCGAATCAACCTACCTGTCCTTGGCCTTTACCTCTTTCCCCGTCTCTGTACCTTAAAATCCAGGTTTTTCTACCGGGTGGGTGGCGTTATCATTGCGCCGATTTTTTTACCCGGTGAAATCCATGAATCAAGAACCTAGCACCCTCTATGCCAAGCTGCTTGGCGAGACCTCAACTATCGAATGGAAAGCCTTGCAGCCCTTCTTCGCCAAAGGCGATCTGCTGTGGGTTGAACCCGGGCTGGACTTGATCGAGGCGGCGCAGGCCGTGACTCAGGATGATGCAGAGAAAGTCGCGGCCTGGATGGCCTCCGGCTTACTTGGCAAGATGACTGAAGCGCAGGCGCTAGACGTTCTTGAACGTGACCCGCAGCTATGGGCAGTGGTGGTTTCGCCGTGGGTAATGGTCCAGGAAAGGGCGTAAAAATAACCCTTCGCACCAAACGGGCGCATTTTTTTGCACTGCTGTGAATAGCCCGGAGTGTGTAGCCCAGTAACCCGGTTTCAGGTAGTGGCAATTTGCCGTAGAGAAACGCCACAGTTGCTACTGTGGCGTTTTTTTGTGTCTGGAAAACGGATGCCTGCTTATTGGCTGACGGGAATGAACGTGGCGTGATCCGGTACGGGTACAGGGCTTTTGTTGAGCCCTTCGAGCGTTTCTTGCAGTACCTCAAAGCTCACGGGGCGGCTAATCAGGTAGCCCTGGATAAAGTCGCAACCGTACTGGTTGAGGAACTCGAATTGCTGTGTAGTTTCGACACCCTCGGTGACCACTTGCAGGTGCAGGGTGTGGGCCATGACGATAATGGCCTGGACGATCTCCATGTCCTGACTGGAGGTCGGGATGTCCTGGATAAACGAGCGGTCAATTTTCAAAGTGTTGAGCGGCAGGCGCTTGAGGTAGGCGAGGGATGAATAGCCGGTACCAAAGTCATCAATGGACAATGACACACCAAGGGTACGGATCTGGCGCAACAGTTGCGAGGTGCTGCTCAGATTGCACATCAGTGCGTTTTCCGTGACTTCCAGTTCCAGCCGGTGTGCCGCAATCCCGGATGAGCGCAGCGCGCTTTCGATTTCGTCGGCCAGCTCTACCCGCACCAGATTGCGCGCCGAACAATTCACCGCAACCCCCAGATGTTGCCATCCCTTTAACGAAAGTGCCGCGAGGTCATGGCAGGCTTTGCGCAGCACCCAATGGTCCAGCTCGGCGATAAGTCCGTTGGCCTCGGCGATGCTGATAAAACGTTCAGGACCAAGCAGACCGTGTTCGGGGTGTTGCCAGCGGACCAGTGCCTCAAGTTTGGTGACACGGCCATTCTTGAGGTCAAAGATGGGCTGGTATTGCAGGAACAGCTCCTTGTCTTCGTTCAGCGCGCTGCGCAGTTCTTCCTCTAATTGCAATTCCAGCGAGGCGCGGGTCTTGAGGTTGGAGCTGAAGAAGTTCAGGTTGTTACGCCCGCTGCCCTTGGACTGGTAAAGAGCCAGATCCGCATGCTTGAGCAGTTCAGCGCTGCTTGCGCCGTCATCCGGGAACACGCTGATGCCAATGCTGGTGGTCATCACCATTTGGCGTCCTGACAGTTCGATGGGCTCTTTCAACTTGAGCATGATGCGCTGAGCCATGCTTTGCGCTTCATCGCGATGGTTGAGGTTGATCAAAATACAGAACTCGTCACCGCCAAAACGTGCGACGACGTCATTGTGGCTCCGGGTGGAGTGTTTGATGCGGGCGGCGATCGTCTTGAGCAACTCATCACCCGCATCGTGCCCCAGGCTGTCATTGATGCGCTTGAAGTGATCAATGTCGAGAAACATCACGGCCAGTTTGCTGTTCCTGGCGGCGCAATCACTGAGTTTTTCCGCAAATAGCTGGTTGAAGCCGCGTCGGTTGATCAGGTTGGTCAGCGGGTCGTAATGGGCGACTTGCTGCAAGGACGCACGTGCCTGGTCGAGTTGGCTGAGCAGGGCGTTGACCCGCCTCAGGTCGTGCTCCTTGTGTTGCAGTTTCTTGTCGACCAGTGCGGCGCTGGCGCTGCTGCCAATCAACAACAGCACCACCACGGCCACCGCGAGGGCCAGTTGCCAGTGAGTGCTGCCTGAACTGTCCGCCAGTGGGTCGGTGAGCGTCGGCATGCTGGTGAGCTGAATGCTGAGCATGGCGGCTGCGGCGCCAATACACAGAACGAGTTTCAAAAGCTGATGGCGTGAGCGCCAGTAAGTTGTGCTGTGCAGGGCTTGTACGACAGCGATGGCTGCGATCAGGGTCATGAGCAGGGCGCCAATGGCCGTACCGAGGCTGTAGCGAGGGGCAGCAGGGTGCGTGAATGCCAGGATGCAGATGAAGTGCATGGCCCAGATCCCGCTGGCCAGACAACCGACAGCAATCCATCGCCATACGGTTTTACTGGTGGCTCTATCCGCATTGCCGGCGCGTTCAACCAGATGCAGCGTGGCCAGGCATGCCGCGAAAGCGACCAGGCCGGCGAGTAGCACGAGGTAAGGATTATGGCTGCTAAGTAATAGCAACTGGCCTTGTTCTGCAGGCTCCCCCATAAGTTGTAACCCCAGTATTTCCATTGCTCGCCTCGGCGGTTCGCGCTAGTCGTCAGGTGCTAGCTTGGGGTCGAGTATAGAAGCTGGATTGGGGGGGATAAGGGTAGTGGCTAAATGATGCTAATCATTTTGTTATCAAGAAGGGAATTTATAGTCGCAAGTGTGTATTGCGGTGAAAAAGGTCCTGTAATCGCCGGGGAGCGCAGCCCCGGCGATTACAGAATGCCTTAACCGGCTACCAGCACACGAATGGCTTCAAGGCGCAGGGCGGCTTTTTCAAGCATGGCCAGGCTTTGTTCGCGTTGCTTGCGCAAGGCAACCAGTTCGCTGTCACGCACGCTTGGGTTGACTGCCTGCAAGGCGGTCAGGCGTGCCAGCTCTTCTTCGGTGTCTGCTGCCAGACGGCGTTGGGCTTCGGCCACGCGTTCTGCGTGACGTGGCGCGATCTTGGCTTCACCGGCGTTGATCTTCGGCGTCAACTGTTCGCGCTGGGCCTGAACGAACTTGTTGGCGCTGGCGCGGGGTACGCTTTCCAGTTGTTCGTTCAATGTGTCGAAGGCCACGCGGGACGACAGGTCGTTACCGTTGGCATCGAGCAGGCAGCGCAGGGCCGCCGGTGGCAAGTAGCGGCCCAGTTGCAGCGAACGCGGTGCAACCACTTCACTGACGTAAATCAGCTCGAGCAGCACGGTGCCGGGCTTGAGTGCCTTGTTCTTGATCAGTGCGACGGCGGTGTTGCCCATCGAACCAGACAATACGAGGTCCATGCCGCCTTGCACCATCGGGTGTTCCCAGGTGATGAACTGCATGTCTTCGCGCGACAGGGCCTGGTTGCGATCGTAGGTGATGGTCACGCCTTCGTCGTCGCCCAGGGGGAAGCTGGCGTCGAGCATTTTCTCGCTTGGCTTGAGGATCAGGGCGTTTTC